>CAIYNX010000098.1 GCA_903927645.1 uncultured Mucilaginibacter sp. | reverse complement strand
GTATCCAAATTTTTCTTTCCTAGCGTCTAAAAAAGTTTGAACTTTTTGGTGCTTACTTAATATTTTTTCTATTTCGTACTTCAAAATTCCATTGCCAACCCCATGAATAAAAATCATTTCGGGTAATTTATGTACAATTGCAGCCTCCAACGATTTATGAAAAACCAATAATTGCATCGATAAAATTTCAGAACTTTCTAAAAATTGGTAATCACTACTCAATTTTTCTATATGAAGGTCAATTTCATAGTCAGGTCTGTCAACACTAATTTTCTCCTCTTTAGTTTTAAAAAAGCTCTCCTTTAGTTTTTGGGCATCAATAATTGGTGAAGTTTCGTCGAGCTTAATAAACCACCCTAATTGGTTTATGGTATTTATTTGCTTTTTATTACTCGAAAAATCTTTTGCCCTAAATTTTTCAATATGGTTTAATGGGGCAGGAGGAGGAATGTTATTTGTAGTAAAATATAATACCTGAATAATAAATGATGGCCAAAGTTGTAAATCAGCTAATTGAGCTGAAAAAATTTTTTCAAAACCTGAAGGCCTTATTATACCACTAAATACCCCCTTGTAGGTTTGTTTTAGTTCGGTAGTTAAGGTGATAAAAAGTTGAAATGAAGATTCATTTACTAAGTAAAAATGTATTACAGATGGTGCCTTTTCATCCGTGGTCATTGCTAAAATAACACCACTAGTTATAAATTCATTTATATTTTCAAAATTTGGGATTAATTCATCATCCAGTTTGTAACCATGATGCTTATGGCCATGTACAGTAGTTACCTTACTTGCCAATACCGGAATTTCAAAATCATCATCACCAGTAACTCCAATCATTTGGTCATTGATTATTCGTGTTACATAACCTTCCATCTTCTCGTCAACAAACCGAACAAAATCACCTAAATTATATTTCATTGTTTTCTGAAAATTTACCCAATATTATTTTAATTCAAAATTTTAGTATAGCTAGTATAAAAACAACTTTTTGATTTTTAAGTATATAACTAAAAAAAAGCCATTTGCCCAAAGGCAAATGGCTACAATTTGTTATTTAATACCCCTATTAAAATAACAGTACCAATGTAAAAAAAATATTTAAATGCTATGAAATATTTTTTTAATAATTTTTTTAAAAAAGAAAGCGAAAAAAATTCTGGCTTTAAATTGTTTTTTTTGTTAGTTTCATTGATTTATTTTTAAATTCACATTAAATACTGAATCAATGTTTAAAATAACAACTATATTTCTTTTGAGCCTATTTACTTCCTCCTTAATAATGGCACAAGCCCTTTATATGCCACGTGATATTCAAAATGCATATAAAAAAGGAACTAGATCAATGAACGGTAAACCAGGTGATAAGTATTGGCAAAACTTTGGAAAATATAATATACAAATTACCACAAATCCACCGGATAGAACTGTTAATGGAATTGAGGAAATAACCTATTTTAACAATAGCCCTGATACTTTAAAGCGTTTAAATTTAAAACTCATATTAAATATTCACAGACCAGGCGCCGCAAGGTTTAATAATGCCGGAGCCGATTATTTGACAAATGGGGTTCAAATTGATAACTTATCAGTGAATGGTCAAAATAAAAAATGGGATAATGAAAATGCCTCTAGTACCAATCAAATGATAAGTTTAATTAAACCCTTAATGCCTCATGATTCAGTTAAATTAAATATTAATTGGCATTTTGAGGTATCAAAACAAAGCGGACGAGAGGGAATGATTGATTCAACTACATTCTATTTGGCTTATTTTTACCCAAGAGTTTCTGTATATGATGATTATAATGGTTGGGACACCCTTCCATTTTTAGACGCGCAAGAATTTTATAACGATTTTAATGATTACACATTGAAAGTTTCGGTACCAAAAAACTATTTGGTTTGGGCTACAGGTACTTTACAAAACCCCAATGAAGTTTTACAAACTGATTACGTTAAAAAACTAGAAGCATCATTTAATACTGACTCTTTAATTCATATTGTAGCAGCTCAAGACTTAAAAGACAACAATATTACGCTACAAAAACAATCAAATACTTGGATTTGGAAAGCGTCAAATATTTCGGACATGGCTGTAGGCATAAGTAATCATTATGATTGGGATGCTACCAGCGTTATAGTTGATGATGTTTCAAAGAGGAGAGTGAGTATGCAAGCTGCATTTGCAGACAATGCTGCTGATTTTCATTTTGCAGCAAAAAACGGAAGAAATTCTCTTGATTGGTTATCACATAATTGGCCGGGAGTACCTTATCCATTTCCTAAGATGACTTCATTTCAAGGATTTGCTGATATGGAATACCCGATGATGGTGAATGACAGTCATGAGGAGGATATACAATTTGCTCAATTTGTACAAGACCATGAAATTGCTCATACCTATTTTCCATTTTATATGGGAATAAACGAAAGCAGGTACGCCTATATGGATGAAGGATGGGCAACTACTTTTGAACTATTAATTGGCACTTCTGAGGTAGGGAAAGAAAAAGCTGAGAAATTGTATAAATCATTCAGAGTAAATCGTTGGATCCATGATAAGGCAACTGCCGAGGATTTACCAATTATAACACCTTCGAGTGAACAAAGATCAGGATATGGGAACAATGCCTATGGGAAACCATCTTTAAGCTACTTTGCCTTAAAAGATATGCTAGGAGATGAAACTTTTAAAAAGGCTTTACATGTTTACATGGAAAATTGGCATGGTAAACATCCAATACCATGGGATTATTTTAACTCAATGAGTAATGCCACCGGAAGGAATTTAAATTGGTTTTTTAATAATTGGTTTTTTACCAATAATTATATTGATTTGGAGCTTAAAATTATGTCAAAAAACAATTCAGTTTACACCTTTGCTATTAACAACATAGGAGGTTTTGCAATTCCGTTTGATATGAAAATAACTTACGATGATGGGACCAGCGAAACTTTACACAAGACTCCAGAAATATGGCAATTGAATGAGAAACAAGTTATATTGACATTAAAAACACCAAAAACCATTAAGGAAGTTATTTTAGACGGTGGTATTTTTATGGATGCCGATGAAAGTAATAATAAATGGTTGGCAAAATAACTCTTAAACCAAAACCCGTTAAACAAGATTTTTGGTTTAAGAATTTTTTTAGACCATTTTAACTAAACCTGTTTGTTTAAAATAAATGAATTTTATTTTTCTATAAATTAACTTGGTTCACTGTTTCTTTTACTCTTTGCTTTGCATCATTTAAAATACTTTTACTGTAATCTTTTAGCTCGTCTCTGGTGGCACGTAACTTGTTCTTTGAGCTGTCAACCAAATCTTCAATATATTCGGTAAAACCGTCTCTCAATGTTTCACCTTTTTCTGGAGCCAATAACACACCCAATGCGGCTCCGGCAATAGCGCCTATAAAAAGGGCTGCAATTATTTTAGTTTGATCTTTCATGGTAAATTTGTTTAATAAGTTTTTGTCAATTACAATGCCAAACAATTTAACCTACTTAAATGGCAGTAAATTATATTCCTCATTGTAGTAAAAATAATTAGCAAAAAAAAAGGCACCCAAATAATTAGGTGCCTAGTACGCTTAATGAATTATATTATAATTAAATAACCTTTACATTTACCGCATTTAAGCCTTTTCTGCCATTTTCAACTTCAAATTCTACTTTGTCGTTTTCACGGATTTCATCGATAAGGCCTGTTGAATGAACAAATACGTCTTGACCACCATTACTTGGTGTAATAAATCCAAAACCCTTTGTTTCATTAAAAAATTTTACTGTTCCTTCTTTTTGCATTATTTTATTTATTAAAGTGCGCAAGTTAGGTATAATAATTGGTATTAAATAAAATTTGGCTTTTAATAATATTAAACAAGTAAACAAATCTGAGAAAACAATTAAAAAATCTTTAAATTAACCCTAATCGTTAGGGCTAATATTTAATACATTTTACCATAACACTTTTTGAGATAGTTTATAAGCAGGTAATTTTTAAAAATGTACTTTTGCGCTATACCAGAATACTTTTTGAGAGGTCTAGTTTATGAAAGCATTTATTTTTGATTTGAATGGAACCATGATTGATGACATGTCATATCATGCTAGAGCTTGGCAACAACTATTAAATGTTGATTTAGGAGGTAAATTTACTTATGAAGAGGTAAAAAAAAATATGTACGGTAAAAACCAAGAAGTATTGGTAAGAATGTTTGGCCCTAATTGTTTTACCAATGAAGAAATGGATAGTCTCTCATTTGAGAAGGAAAAGCGCTACCAAAAAGAATATTTACCCGAATTAAGATTATTACCTGGATTAGATAGTTTTTTAGAGAACGCAAAAAGGCTAGCCATACCAATGGCAATAGCTTCGGCAGCAATTCCTTTTAATATCGATTTTGTTTTAGATAATTTAAAAATAAGGCACTTTTTTGATGCTATAGTAAGTGCAAATGATGTCATAATTAGTAAACCTCATCCTGAAACTTTTCTAAAAGCTGCCGAATTACTTCACACCAATCCAGTTGACTGTTTGGTTTTTGAAGATGTGCCAAAGGGTGCTGAGGCTGCTTTTAATGCAGGTATGAATACAATTATATTAACAACCACCCATGAAAAGAATGAATTTTTTCATCTACCTAATGTAAAGCATTTTTGTAAAGATTTCAATGATGAATTTATTACCAATTTGATTCCAACCAATTAGTAATTTTGTAATAATTGAGGTAAATCTTATCGCTTAATATCCCAATAATTTCCGGAAATAATAATCAGGTTCAACATTTTTATAGTATTATCATAATAATCATAGTCTTTAATTTTAAAATTTGTTAAATAGTTCCATAGGCTATTGAGCCAATATTGATTATTTTTATCAACCATGGCTGAAACTGTAAAGGGAGCAATAAAACTTAAGGCCTCAAAATATCGTCCTTTGATGTCGTTTCCTGCTAAGGTGTAACCTGCTGATAAATTATATGGATTTGTACTGGTAGTTTCCTTAACCCATTTATTTATTTTATTAACTATATCTTTAGATTGTTGGTCGCCATTCAATAAATAATCCATTGCAATCCTCCAGGGTAATCGGCATGCGTTGTAATTGTACGATCCATCATAAACAGATTCTAGGAAATTAGATTTAGCAGGCATTGGTTTTTTATTTAAATGAATTATAAAATCAGGAATTAAACCTGCATCTTCACTATATATCCTTTGCATCTTCATAAATAAGTGGTAATTAGCATTTATTACTTTATCCCATCTGTTATCATGAGTAACCTGCTTAAAAGCTTTGAAATGCGATGGCATAAAATCTGATGACCGTGTTGCATAATAATCTTTACTTTCTGGTTCTATCCCATCACACAACATACCGGTAAAAGTTTTTGGATTGATTTCATATTTCATAATGGCATTCAACATATTTTTCGCTGCATTTAAATAGTTAATTGATCCGCTGCTACCCCATTGCTTATCGGCTAAAATGAGAGAATATGCGATATCCAAATCTCCATCCGAAGCTGAAGTTGCATCATCACTTTTACCATTGGTAAATTGAGCCCATGCCATTAAATATTTACACTTTTTATCGGGATAGGATTTATAATATCGATATAAATCATCAAAGGTATTTTTTGCATTTGAGTCTGCACCTGCCATTAAGGCTGTTATAATCATGCCATAACCTTGAGCTTCTGAAACTGATTGTTTTCCACCTACCCCCTCAAACCATATATAACTTTCATGTTTGTATTTTTGGGATTTAACAAACCTTTTTTTCCATTGAAAATAAAAATTAACAACAGTTATATCCATTTCATTTTGAGATATATTATTAGGTTTAATGCTTCCCCAATAATATTTATAATGTTGTGGAAATGGCTTTAAAACGTGCTGAGCAAAAATTGAAAATTTCCAAATAAATAAAAAAAAGATGGTAATTAATACTCGTATCGTAGTTTGGTAAAAATAATTTTTAAAGGAAAATTTTTCCATTTATTTTGATTCTGAATATTTAAGAAATTTAAGGTTGTAAGAAATTCTGGTTAAAAAATTAATTATACACAATTAAAGTGTCTGTTTAACACATTATAATTTTATTTTTGCAAACAAAAGTAATTACAACATGCTAAAACGGAGCTACTATTACGCTATTTTACTTCTTCCAAGCGTTTTTTTTTCTTTAAGTGTACATGGGCAACAGAAAGTTTTAGGATTAAAAGAGGCTGAGTCATTAGCAATTGTAAATTATCCGTCAATAAAATCAAAAATTAACCAATTAAACGCAAGCAAGGCTAATCTTAATGAAGTTAAATCTGAAAATTTGCCCGATCTAAATTTTTCAGCCCAACAAGTTTATGGAACAGTTAATGGGCAGTTTGGACCATCATATGGCTTCAAAGGATTTAATGTATCCTCTGCCGGACCAAATTTGGCAAGTCAAAATTGGAATGCGGGTTTTGGATCACTTTATCTTAGTAATATAAGTTGGGACTTTTTCTCATTCGGGAAGGCAAAGGAAAAGGTAAAAATTCAAAATATCGCAGTATCAAGAGATGAAAACGATTTGGCACAAGAGCAATTTCAGCATCAGATAAGGGTTGCAAGTAGTTACTTAAACTTACTTGCTGCCCAAGAGCTCACTAAGGCACAAAAAGATAATTTAAACAGAGCAATTGAATTGCAAAAAGTAGTAGCGGCCCGCGTTAGGAACGGATTGAATGCTGGCGTTGATTCTTCACAAGCAAATGCCGAGATTGCAAGTGCAAAAATTGCATTAACCAATGCTCAAGAAACTGAGCAAGAACAAAGTAATTTACTTGCACAATACATTGGGATTCAAGTACCAACGTATTTTGTTTTGGATAGCTCATTTATTTCTAAAACTCCTAACACAGTTGATGCTCAAAAAGATAGTTCCTTAAATTACCATCCTTTACTAAAGTATTATCAAAGCCGAATTGCCATCAGTAAAGAACAATCAAACTATTTAGGCACTTTCAATTACCCTACATTTTCTATTTTTGGTGTTTTTCAAGGTAAAGGTTCAGGCTATGGTAATAATTACGGTATCAATCAAAATGATTTTACTGGAAGTTATTTAAATGGTGCTAATCCAACCAGGTATAATTATTTGTTTGGTTTGGGTATAATTTGGAATTTAACTTCTCCGGTAAGGGTACACTATCAGCTACAATCCCAAAAATTCATAACAGAACAGTATAAAAATGATTTTGATTTAATTGATAATCAATTAAAGGCCCAATTAAAATTATCCGAAACCAGATTATCGAATGCATTAAAGAATTTTCATTCAGCCCCTGAAGAAGTAAAGGCTGCTAAAGATGCTTATACTCAAAAGCTGGTGTTGTATAAAAATGGCTTATCAAATATTGTTGATTTTACTCAAGCACTTTATGCCTTAAATAGAGCAGAAGTTGACAATTATATAGCCGCCAATAATGTTTGGCAAGCATTACTATATAAAGCAGCGGCAAGTGGTGATTTTAGCTTATTTATAAATAATTTTTAGAAATAAATAATGGGATTAATAAAAGGAGCATTACAAAGGCCAATTACCATTTTAGTTGTAGTTGCAGGTTTATTTTTCTTCGGAATTAACGCAATTAGGAGTATTAAAATTGATATTTTTCCAGATCTTAACCTTCCTGTAATTTATGTTTCGCATCCTTTTGGTGGCTATACTCCCGATCAAATGGAGGCTTATTTTGGTAAGCCATATGTTAATCAATTACTATTTGTTTCAGGAGTTAAAAGTATTGAAACAAGGAATATAAGTGGGTTAACGCTCATAAAATTAACTTTTTATGAAGGTACCAATATGGCACAGGCTGCAGCAGAAGTTACAGCTTACACCAATAGATCACAAGCTACCTTTCCACCTGGGTCGCAACCTCCATTTATTTTACGTTTTGATGCTTCAACACTACCAGTTGGGCAATTAGTATTATCAAGCCAAACAAGAAGTAATAATGAATTACTTGATATGGCTAATATATACATTCGATCCTCGTTTACATCCATTCCGGGATTGGTGGCACCCGCTCCATTCGGTGGTAATATTAGAACAGTTGTAATTAAGGCTAACCCCGAGCTTTTGCGTGCCCACAACTTAACAGCAGACCAATTGGTAACTGCTTTACGTGAAAATAATCAAAATACGCCAGCAGGAAATATACGAATTGGGGATTTTAACTATTTGGCCCCATCAAATACAATAGTTAAGGATATTAAAGACTTTGGAGATATCCCAATTTATAAAAATGGGGTGCAAACCTTATTCCTGCGTGATGTGGCCAATATTGAGGATGGAGCTGATATAACGGCAGGTTACGCGCTAGTAAACGGAAAAAGATCAGTTTACCTTCCAATCACAAAATCTGCAGATGCTTCCACCTGGGAGGTAGTACAGGGATTAAAAAAAGCAATTCCAAGATTTCAAGCGTTACTTCCTGAAGATGTTAAATTATCCTATGTTTTTGACCAATCAGTATATGTTATCAATTCTGTAAAAAGTCTTGCAGAGGAGGGGGCTATTGGTGCCATTTTAACTGGATTAATGGTACTTTTATTTTTAGGTGATAAAAGAGGGGCCTTAATAGTAATTTTAACCATACCTACTTGTATTATTTCAGGAATATTCTTCTTGTATTTATTCCATCAAACCATCAACATTATGACACTTAGTGGCTTGTCATTAGCGATAGGTATCTTGGTTGATGAATCTACGGTAACAATTGAAAATATTCACCAACATTTTGACATGGGCAAGCCAAAAGCTTTGGCAATTTGGGATGCTTGTAAAGAAATAGCCTTTCCGAAATTATTGATCTTGTTCTGTATTTTGGCAGTTTTTGCACCAGCATTTACTATGAAAGGTATTCCAGGTGCCCTCTTTTTACCATTGGCACTCGCTATTGGTTTTTCTATGGTTACTTCCTATTTACTTTCTCAAACTTTTGTTCCTGTATTGGCAAATTGGATCATGAAAAATGATCATGAGGATAAAAGTCATGCTGATGGCTTTGCCATTGAAGATGAGGGTACACCTTGGGAACAAAAAGAATTGGCTATAAAAAATGCTACCCAAAACGAAGTTGATAATTCAAGTAAATTCGATAAATTCAGGATCAAGTTTTTAAAAATGACAGATCGCTTTCTGCCACTTAGAAAGCAAATAGTAATTATTTATAGCTTAATTGCTGTTGGTTTATGCTATTTTTTATTTACTCACATTGGGCGGGATGTTTTACCAAAAGTAAATTCTGGAACTTTTCAAGTTAGGTTAAGGGCACCGGATGGTACAAGATTTGAACGCACTGAGGCAATTACTTTAAATGCAATCAAGGTACTTAAAAGGATAGTTGGGAATAAAAATATAGATGTAACCTCTGCAATGGTTGGAATGCACCCAGGCTTATTTTCAACAAGTCCTATTTATTTGTTTATGGCTGGTCCTCAAGAAGCTGTTTTACAAGTAAACTTAAAGGAAGGTTATGAGGTTAAACTTGATGAATTAAAGGAACAATTCCGACTTGCAATGAAAAAAGAATTGCCCCAAATATTACTCTCCTTTGAGCCAATAGAATTAACTGACAAAATATTGAGTCAGGGCTCACCAACTCCTATAGAGGTGGTAATTGCAGGTAAAAATAAACCTACGAATATAAAATTTGCGACTAAAATAGTGGATAAACTTGAAAAGATTCCTTATTTGCGCGATGTTCAAATAGGTCAATCATTTAAATATCCAAGTATTAACATTACAATTGACAGAATTAAGGCTGCTCAATTTGGGGTACGTATAAATGATATATCTCGTTCTTTAATTGCATCAACTTCTTCCTCCAGATATACAGAAAAAAATGTTTGGCTAGATACCAAATCATCACTTAGTTATTCAGTTCAGGTTCAAGTACCGGAGTATCTTATGGCTAGTTTAAATGATATTAGGGAAATACCAATAATGCCTGATAGAGCCAGGCCCGTTTTGAGCGATGTTGCAGATATTAAAACTGGTGTTACCAATGGAGAAAATGATAACATTGGAGCAATCCCTATTCTTACTGTAACAGCAAATTTAAACAATAAAGATTTAGGTACTGCTAATGATGATGTTCAAAAGGCAATAGTTGGATTGGGTAAATTACCACGTGGTTTGACAATAAACACGCGGGGACTAACCCAAACGCTAAATGATACACTCGACAGTTTACAATCTGGTTTGATAGTTGCCATTATAGTAATTTTATTAATGCTTGCCGCAAACTTCCAATCATTCAAAATGTCATTAGTAATATTATCAACTGTTCCGGCTGTTTTGTTAGGATCATTGTTTTTGGTAAAGATTACTGGAGCAACATTGAACCTACAATCATATATGGGAATGATTATGTCAGTAGGTGTATCTATTTCGAATGCAGTATTATTAATTACCAATGCTGAAGAACTACGTAAACATAATGGGAATGCCCTCCAATCTGCTCGCGAGGCAGTTGCGCTTCGATTAAGGCCAATTTTGATGACAAGTTTAGCTATGATAGTAGGAATGATACCTATGGCCACAGGACTGGGCGAAGGCGGTGATCAAACATCTCCCCTAGGTCGGGCTGTTATAGGTGGATTATTTGCCTCCACCTTTGCTACGTTGATTATATTACCACTAGTTTTTGCATGGGTACAAGGAAAATCTTCCATAGAATCTGTTTCGCTTGACCCTGAAGATAAAGAAAGTAAATTTTATGTCCCTTTGCACCACCATGAATAAAATAAGAATCAATTACATGTTAATCCTTACTACAGTAGGTTTAGGCACATTATTGCTAAACGCCTGTAGCACAAATAAAAAGGAAAAGGATATTGCAAAACAAGAAAATTCAATAGATACACCTATAGTAGCTTCAATAAAAGTATTGAAAGGTAAATTAAATACAAATATTTCATTACCAGGAGAACTTTTGCCTTACCAACAGGTAGACGTTTTTGCTAAAATTAACAGTTATGTTAAAACCTTGCTGGTAGATGTTGGGACGGAAGTTCATACCGGGCAATTATTGGCAACCTTAGATGCACCGGAAATAAATTCTCAATTAATTGGTGCGCAATCACATATTAAACAACAAGAGGCGATATATATAGCTAGTAAGGCAACTTACGAAAGATTATTAAGTACAAGTAAAACTTCAGGAACTGTTTCAGAAAACGACCTTGAACAAGCTGAAAGTAAAAAAAATTCTGATTTCGCTAATCTTGAATCTGTCAAAGCATCCTACAAAGAAATTGCAGCCAACTTAAACTACCTTGAAATAAGAGCTCCGTTTAATGGAGTGATTACTTTACGAAATGCTAACTTAGGTGCATATGTTGGTCCAGGTGGTAAAAGTGCTGATCCATTATTTGTAATTCAAGATCAAAAAAGGCTACGATTAGTGGTTTCTATTCCGGAATTGAATATTGGCGGTATAACTAATAAAACTGAGATTCTTTTTTCGGTTGCATCTTTACCTAATAAAAAATTCAATGCGCATGTTTCTCGTTTGGCTGGAGCAGTTGACGAAAAACTAAGGTCAGAAAGGGTTGAGATGGATGTTTTTAACAATGATAAGAAATTAATTCCACACATGTTTGCTGAAGTAGAAATACCAATTGTATCTCGTGATAGTGCTTTTATTTTACCTAAAACGGCGGTAGTAACTTCAACCGAAAAAGTATTTGTAATTAAAATTATTGATAACAAAGCAGTTTGGGTAGAGGTAAAAAAAGGTTTTCAAAATGCTACATCGATAGAAGTTTATGGAGCCTTAAAGCCAGAGGATAAAGTTGTAAAAATAGCAACTGATGAAATAAGGGATGGGTCGATTATAAAAGAATAAAAAAGTTTGGCTTGATACAAATTAGTTACAACCAAACTTTTTTATTCTTGCAATTATTTTTTATTTCCTCTTCAAAGTATTTTTATCCAATATCATCCCATTAAACTTGGAGTGATTTAATTCTAATGAAGTTTGAGCTCCTTGTTGTAATGCAAAAGATCTGGCCTTTAAATTTACATTTTGGTTAGATACAGGCGCAAAAGCATATGAACCGGTAGATACATATTTTAATATATGGGCCAATTGACCTTCGGTTGGATCACCAAAATCTTTTGTAGGATCGTCGTAATCCTTAATACCCGGATAACTTGTTGTTCCTGGTGTAAAACCAGCATAGTAGTCGCCTTGGCCAGCAGAATTTTTTGTCGAAAATTCTGGTGTATATAAATAATATTTACCTATTGGTATGCCAAAAAAGCCGACTGGTTTTCCATAACTTGTTGTACCAACTAGTTGTACATCCATTTCGGGCCTTAAATTGTTAATGGTTAATTCACTTGCAGAGGCAGTTCTACTTGAAATAATGAAGAATACTCTCTTAATGTCCAAGCTACCAGCTTTTAAAAAATTTACAGCATTAGCTGAAACGGAAAAATCGAAGGTGCCAAATTTCTGTTTGAACAATGGATAAGTTCCATTTAGAAAATTGCTATTAAAATAGGTATTATACATTAAGGTGCCTGATTTGGCTTTCGGAACAATCAAATTATCCAAATATTCGGCTGTGGCTACATAACCACCACCATCGTACCTCAAATCAACTGCTAAATCTGTAACGCCTTGAGTTACAAAATAAGAAAAGGCTGCGTCGAGCAAGCTTTTTGAATTAGCTGGAGATGTAAAGCTATTGAAGACCATATAGCCTAAAATATGACCGTTTCCGAGATTGTAAACCGTATCCTTTAATATTGGGTTAACAGTATAATTCTTTGTGTTGAGCGTCACATTTATAGAGCTGTTATCCGGTTTTTTTAATGTTAAGGTGATAGTATTACTATTAAATACAGCATTACTTACAAAATTTAAATTTGTGCTTGTACCGGTGCCATAACCCTTTGCATCATATGAAATATTGGTATTATTGTTAATGGCAGTAATCTGGTAGCCTCTTTTTACGCCAGATAATCCGGCTGGCGAACCAGGGTAAACATATATTATTCTTAAATCGTTAACATCATTGTATATTAAACTAAATCCAAAATCGCCATTTGTACCACCCAATGAAGTACCTACTGAGCCATCATCAATAAATGAATACTTTGCCGAACCCGGGCTGCTGGCATCATATTCATAGGGTTGGTTTGTTGCAGGATTGATAGCATATTGTGATAATTTATCTAGTTCAGTTTGAAGCGCAGCAATATCAGATGAACCTGTAAATGATCTCGGATTAAAAACCGCATAAGTTGGAATGGCTGTATTCCATAAATTATCCTCAGCTGTAAATGAATATACAGAATCGCGAAGCAGGTCGAGTGTTGTTGGTGTAGGAATTGTATCTTTTTTAACCGGCGTTATTACCTTACCCTTTGAACATCCCATTATAAAACTAACGGTCAATAGTATAAAATAGTAAAAAATTCTTTTCATAAAAATGATTTTAATTATGTTAATTGTAAATAAACGAGGTAATCTTATATTTCTTATAAGTAAATTAAAAAAAATCAAAACTGTTTAAATAATCTAGGCCACAAGCTTCTGCTGTTAGCCTGTCAGTTTCAGAGTTTCCTATCAAAACTATATCCCTTCGTTGTATATAATGATCACTTATTAATAAATCTATAACATCTGGTTCAGGTTTAGGAATAATTTCGTCGGCAAAATAAACTTTTAAATAATTTTCCAATCCATGCCATTCAGTTTGTTTAATCTTATTTAATTGAAGAACCGGCTTTCCATTTGTAACAATAAATGGTTTTTTACGATCAACCACAATATCTTGAAGCAATTTAAGCATATTTTTGTATAAAAGTAACTTTAGTGGCAATTTGGCCACAAGCATTAAACTATTGAGGTTCTTTCTGTACTTTTCGTTCACATTCATTTCATCCACCAAACAATCAAATACATTATCCTTACCTAATTTAATATACGCATTAATCATCAGGTTGGTTGTTTGCTTGGCATCAAAATGTTCAGTATATTCTAATAAATTTGAAAAAAGGTAATAAACTTGGTATAAGTAGTCTTTTTCGGGAAATAAAACATCATCTAATTCAAATATAAAGACTGATTTTTTACTATCTATATCATTATAATTCATTTTTTACTAATGATCAATATGTTGTTTTTTTAATAACAATAGCTGCAATTTATCTTTTTTTGTTGAATGAAATCCTTTAATTTTAAAAATTTTTAGATAAAAACATGTATTTTTCACCAAGAGTTTGAATATATGCAGGACTTATTGCTAAAACTACAAATTAAACCTAAGTCAAGATGGCTCATTCACCATCCTCCTATTAATTACTTAGAAACAATAGGTAAATTGCCATCAGAAACAATTGTTACAAAAGTTCCAGATGGTGAATTTGATGGTATACAGCTATTTATAAAATGCAGAACCGAACTTATAAAGGAATTTAAAATAATTAACAAACTATTAAAACCAAATACTATTTTTTGGGTCACCTATCCAAAAAAAAGTTCAGGCATAGCTTCAGACCTTGAAATGACGGGGAGCTGGGCTGAACTTGCTGATTTTGGATTAAGCATTGTAAGTGCTATTTCAATAAATGAAACTTGGACAGCATTGCGATTTAAGCCCAATGTTGCAATAAAAGTTTCGGCTGTAAGTAATAATAATATTAAAAATAATTTATATTCAGAATTTATTGATGTAGAAAATAAGTTATTAATACTGCCACCGGAATTAAAATCAGCTTTAACCCAATCTGAACTTGCTTTTAATTTTTATCAAAAATTATCCTATTCAAATAAAAAAGAATATGTTATGTGGGTTATTACTTCTAAGCAAGAAAAAACGAAAAAAGAACGAATTGAAAAAATGGTTGTAAAATTATTGCAAGGAAAAAAGAATCCAAGTGAATAATTGGCCAAATTTAGGATCATTTTTATTATTATTGCTTGATGACTCAACAAGCAAATAACCCTTTACATGGAAAAACTTTAGAGACTATTTTAAATGAATTGGTAACTTATTATAATTGGGATGGTTTGAGTGAACGTATTCGTATTAACTGTTTTATTTCAAACCCAAGTATTAAATCGAGCCTCCAATTTTTGCGTAAAACACCTTGGGCTCGTAAAAAAGTTGAAGATTTATACCTGGAATACTTAAAAAGGTAAGGTTTTGCTAACCGTGTTTCTTTTTTTTGTTCATTTTTGCCTTTACACCGGAACTATAATTATAAGTTTTTGAATTTTCGGGCTTTTTTTGGTGAAATGCCTCACCCGCAACCTGAATACTTGATTTTGATTTTTTTATAAGTTTTGCTTCGGTGCTTGCTTTTGCTTTATCTGTTTCAATTATTAAATCATCTGGAAGTTGGGCAATTGGTATTTTTTTACCAATTATTACTTCAATCTTTTTTAATTCATCCAGTTCTAAATCAGTGATAATAGAGATCGACAGTAAATCTGTTGGACTATCAACTAATTTAACCCTATCAATAAAAGTTGAGCTATTAAACGGCAATTCAAAATTTATAATAAACGGAAGTTGGTCTAATTCAACAGCATTAAGGTTTTCTTCAAATACAATTAAGGCTCTAACTTCATTATTTTCTATAAACTCATTAACACTTTTTATGTTTTTGTATTCTATAGATGGGGAATTTAAGATCCCAACTAAACTTTTTTCACGCCTTTGAATTGTTTTATAAACCTTTTCGGCTGTTTTACGGGTATTTACAAAAATGACTACCTTGGTAAAAAGCTCCTCATCCTGCATAAAAAGGGATAATAAATTAAGCTTAGTACCAAAATTAGGTACATGATAGGCTATCTGTTCAAATGTTTCAATTTTAATTTCAGGTTCCTGTTCAACTTCAATTACGGTAGGAAATTTCATGAAAGGAGCAATCATTTTTTCAATCCTAGGGTGCATTACTGATGAGAATACCAGGTGCTGCGCCTTGGTAATACTATTTGCCAATTCGGCTACTGGCAGTTGTAGCCCTTGTTTTACAATCAAATCAGCATCATCAACTATAAAAAGCTCCATTTTATTGAGGTTTAGACCCAATTTTAAATAAATTGCTCTAGCCCTATCTGGTGTTGCTACTACTATATCAGCACCATCAGCTAAGGCATTCATTTGGCTTTCTGTGCCAGGTGCAGCATATAAGCCCACTATTGACACTGCCTCATTCTTATTTAATTTTTCAAATTGCTCAATTACACTTAAAACTCCTTCTTTATCAGGCAATAAAATCAAAACCTTTGGCACTCCATCTGGAGCGTAGTTCAATCTATTTAACACAGAAATTATATAGGTAGTGGTCTTTCCGCATCCAATAGCCCCTGTTACAATTACATCTTGACCGCCAATAATTCGTTTTAAAGTTTTTAATTGTACCTCTGTAGGGTTATTATAACCGCAGGCCGTGAGTGTCCTAACTAGTTGTTTATTCAGCTTAAATGTCTCAGACCAGGCCATATTTAATATTTTCAAATTGCAGAAAGTGCAAAAGTACCTAAAATTAAACGCAGATTATTATGAATAAGGCATAAACTAAGCCTCAGAATTGAGACCAGGTTACTTGGTTAAAATTTTGCAATAACCTTGTAAATACAGTACCGGGTTCAATATCCAAATATGGGTAGGTAACTTTTGATAAATAAAGCCCCTGCGGATAGGCTGGAATAATGATTGATGGTGTATTTTTTGTAATAAGATAACTTTCAAATTCATCTACGCTCATTTTACCATTACCAATATCTAATAATTTACCAATAATTATCCTTACCATTTTACTTAAAAAGCGGTTAGCCGAAATTTGAAATCTTATTCTATCGCCGCTCTCATCCATCCAGATAGAGGTTGATGAAACATAACAAATTGTATGTTCCACCCTATCAGGGCATTTACATAAGCTTCTGTAATCAGTATAATTGGGTAATAAGGCAATTGCTGCCTTCATTTTATCAAAATCAAGTTTAGGATATGGGTAAAAAGAACTGTAATTACTTAAAAAAGGGTCCTTATAAGTGTGTATAAAATAATCATAGGTTCTTTTAATAGCATCAAATCGGGCATGAGGTTGACCCTGCATGGGTATAATCTCAAAAACTGCTATATCAACCGGTAATATTTTATTCAACCTAAAAAAAATGTCAAAATCCCATTCGTATTCAACATCAACATGAAAAAAGTACTGACTAGCATGCACTTGCGCATCTGTCCTACCGCATCCGTTTATAGCAATAGGCACTTTTAACAGTTTGCTAAGTGCTGTTTCCAGTTTTTGTTGCAAACTATTGGAACCGGGATGTTTCTGCCAGCCGTTATAATGAGTACCGTGGTAACCTATGTGAAAAAAGTATCTCAACCGAGTGCTTTATTAGTAGTATGTCAGGATTAAATATTAATCAAAATTTAAAATTGATTCATTATTTACCTAATTGTTACAATTCTAAGTTTAAAGGGCTTAATATTTTATCTAATTTAGCATTGTAATATAGCTATATTCATAAAATATTGTTTCAGAACAATAGAAACCAAATTATGCCCCTACATAAAAAATTAGAAGCACAAATTAAAGATAATATTCCAGAAGATTTAGCAAAAAACCCAGATTTTAGAAAGTTTTTGGCTGCTATAAATAATAGTTATCATGAATTTGAACAGCATCAAGAAGTTCTGAATCCCCCTTTTAATAATAAAAATCATGATAGTATAAAGCTAAATGAATTTATTGAAATTTCATTTAATAGCCTAATTGCTAACTTACAAAAAGCAATTGTACTATTTAATGAAAATGGCAAGGTTTTGTTTGTAAACAATTCATTTTGTAGGATATTTTTTCCCAAATTAAAACGCAATATTTTACTAGGAAAGCCTATTGAGGAAATTGAAAATGATATTTTAGTGCTTATTAATGATGATGAAAAAAGACAAAGATTTTCTAATGGAATCATAACTAGCCTGGATTCAAAAGTAAATTTGGTTTTTGACCTTAAGGATTTAAGGAAAATTGAGTGCAACCTAATACCCATTACTAAGAATTTACATACAATTGGGCGCTTGTGGATGTTTATTGATGTTACTGAATCCATAAAATCAAGGGAAATTTTATCAGAAAGTAAAAAATTAACGGAGGAAATTCTTGATAACATCCCTGCTGACATTGCATTATTTGACCCTTACCATAAATATTTATATGTTAATCCTCAAGGAATTAGAAATGATGAAGTTAGAAAATTTATAATTGGAAAAGATGACTTTGACTATTATAAATATAAGGGGATGGATGATTCAAAGGCTAAGCAAAGGAGGGCCTTGTTTATGCAAGCTATTGAAAAAAATACGACTATTGAATGGCTTGAAGAACACAAAAGACCAGACGGAACAACAATTTTTATGCTCCGGAGGTTTTATCCCTATTTTGAAAATAAGAAACTTAAGTACGTTTTTGGATACGCGCTAGATATTACTGAACTAAAACGCTATGAGGAAGAGCTTTTAAGAAAAAATGCGGAACTTGAAAAACTTAACTCCGAATTGGATGCCTTTGTTTACAGCACCTCCCATAACCTCCGGTCGCCACTTACTTCCATAAAAGGTTTGGTTGATTTAATTGCCATGGATAAAATTAGCGGCGAAGAACTAGATAATTATATAGAAAAAATAAATACTTCTATTGAAAGACTTGATAGTACTATTTATGACATTATTGAATATTCAAAAAACTCAAGATTAGCCTTGGAACCCGTATTAATTGATATTGAGAACCAAATTAAAAACGCATTCAAAGATAATGAATTCTTTTACGATGGTAATATTAAGCTCTTAATACATAGAAATATAGTTGCTCCTCTTTATACCGACGAAAAGAGAATTACTTCTATTATAGGAAATATCATAGAAAACGCCATTAAATATAGCGACGCTGATAAACCAAATCCCTATATAAAGGTAACAATAACAGTAAATCAGGATAATTGTACCATTATATTTGAAGATAATGGTATAGGGATTCCTATAGATAAACAAGAAAAGGTTTTTGAGATGTTTTATCGTAATTCAAATAAAACATTTGGTTCGGGCCTGGGTCTTTTCATTGTGAAGGAAATGATTAATAAACTTAAGGGAACCATCAATTTACAGTCGGAAGAAGGAATTGGTACCATTATAACCATAAAAATACCCAACGAAATAGGTTCATTGGGTATTTTATAACTATAAAATAGCTTATACTTCCAATTCAAAAGGCATATTACGTATTCGTTTGCCTGTTGCAGCAAAAATAGCATTTGCCAAAGCAGGTGCAAATGGCGGAAATCCGGGCTCTCCTACTCCTTTTACTTTACCGCCTTCTGCTAAAATAAAAACTTCAATTTGGGGTGTTTCGTTGATCCTAACCAGCTCATTATCATAAAAGTTATTTTGCTCAACTACTCCATTTTTAAGTGTAATTCCTTGTTTAATGGCTGCGGTAAGGGCCATGATAATGGCTCCCTCCACCTGGTTTTTAACATTATCGGGGTTTACTACTTCGCCTAAATCAATTACGGCTGTTACCTTGTCAATTTTGATAGTTTTACTGTTTTCGTTATACGTAATTTCAACTACGTGAGCGCATAAACCGGCAAAAAAGCTCCATTGGGCTACTCCCCTGCCTTTTCCTTTTGCCAATGGGGTATCCCAATTTGATACTTCCCTTAGTTTTTGGAGTACACGCTTCGTATCAGAAGGTTTGGTTAGCAAACTCATTCTGAAATCAAATGGATCCTTTCCTGCTTTGTTTGCCAGTTCATCTATAAAGCATTCGTGCGCAAATGCGAGTGTAGAACTGGTTACTGAACGAAAGGCTGCTACCGGTACATGATAATCAGCTCGAACAAAATTGGTCTTTATATTGGGTATTTCATATGCTTGCTCGGCAATGCCTTCAACCATAATCGTATCGACCTTGGTTTTATCGAAACTATCTGAAAATGATTCGAAATAGGAAGGACTAATTACCTTATGCCTAAATGCCAGTAATTTACCATCATCAGAGAAACCACCGCTTAATTGCGAAAAAGTCATGGGGCGGAAAGGACCTTGTTTGGTGGTATCTTCCCTTGTCCAAATTACTTTTACAGGTTTATCGGTATGTTTGGCTACATTTAAAGCCTCTATAATATAATCTAAATAAAGCCTTCGGCCAAAGCCTCCGCCTATAAATTGCGAATGAAATTTTACATTATCTGGCTTAAATCCAGCCAATTTAGGTGCATCTGTAGCACCCGCACCCACTACCGAACTTGGCACCTGTGTTGATGTCCAAATTTCTGCATTCTCGCCTTTTACCTGCGCAACACAATTCATTACCTCCAGGGTATGATGTGCTATCATAGGTGTTTCGTAAAATGCTTCTATGTAATTGGATGGGGCAATATTTACGGTTTCAATGGCTCCAATATTTTTATCTAAAACTCCCTCCTCGTTGGCTAGTTTACGCAGTTTGTCTTCAAATTCGGCAGTATTAAAGGTTTCAAAGCCTTTGGTATCCCATTCAATTTTTAGCTTTTTGCGACCTTGAAGGGCAGTCCAATAGGAGTTGGCAATAACCGCAACACCTTTAAAATGGTATTTCCCAACAATGCGCTCCACCTCAACCACCTTTTGTACGCCGGGTACTTTTAAGGCTTCGGTAGCATCAAAAGTTTTTAAGGTACCACCAAGTACCGGACAACGTTCAACAGTGGCATAAACCATGTCAGGCAGCTGCACATCTAAACCAAAAACTGCTGTACCATTGGTTTTTAACGGGATATCGGGGCGTTTGCTTACCTTACCAATTATTTTAAAATCCTTATTATCTTTTAGTTTGGGTTCTTTAGGTAGTTCTAATTTTGAGGCATCTTCTACCAATTCGCCATAAGTAAGTACTTTTTTCGAGGTGCTATTTACCACCGTACCGTTTTCGGCATAACAAATGCTTGGGTCAACTTGCCAGCGTGCACTGGCTGCAAGTATAAATACCGCTTTTGCGGCTGCTCCTACCTTTCTAAATTGGATATAGCCGGTGCGGATGGATGAACTACCTCCGGCGCGTTGCCCCAAACCAAACTCCTTTTCGCCATTGGTTTGTTTGATGGTTACTTGGTCTAATGATACTTCAAACTCTTCGGCTATCATAGCCGGTACCGATTGGGTGGTGCCCTGACCCATTTCGGGCTTGGTGTTGTATATGGTGATGTTCCCGTTCGATTCAACCAAAATCAAAGGGTTGAAATTTTTAGCTACCGTATTGCCGGTGGTGTTTTTCGCGATCCCTTTATTTGATATGCCGAGGCAGAGCGCCAAACTTGCGGTGCCCGAGGTTTGAATAAAATGCCTTCTGGTTAGTTGATTCATCAATTAATATTTTAAAATTTTAATCAGCCTAAATGCTTGATTGTAATCCTATTATTTAGCTTGCGCATCGGGCGCGAAGGCACCTTTGGCAATCCATAAACGTACTTGCGCGGCCATTTGCGCCCTGCTTATTGGGGGTGGTGTTCTGCCATCGCCCGGGTTCCATGCCCAACCTACCAATGGATCGTTGGCCATGTGATCAATTAACTGTGCGGTTGTACGACCTCCATTTTGTTTTGGATCAAGCAGTTGCAATGCCAATTGCCGAGGTGAGCGACCTTGGAAAACCATTTTCATGTTGGCTGGTGGTAACTGCCAATGCGGGTTTCCGGGGGGCATATGCAAACCGGGTGTATTTTGAGCCTGGTGGCAATTGCTGCAACGCAAAGCATACAGGCCTTTGCCGTCAACGCCACGTTTTACATTCATTTTGTGGATATGGCTATCATCGCCTTGTAGCGGCGAATCGCCAGCTGGGTGGCAATTCATACAACGGGTATTGGTAAGCACTTTGTAAACCGTCATAAACGCTTTTACAGAAGCTACGCTATCCTTGGTTACAGGCGGCTTTGGCTTGGTATTTTTTGAGGCGGATGTAAAGGAAACCGTTATAACAGCTACCATGAACATCACTATACTTAAAAAAATAGCAATACGATTTCGGGTTTTACCTTGTATCATTTTCTTCATGATTTTACCCCTTCCCTTTGCAGTTGCGCGGCTTTGTGTATGGCTGCACGGATGCGGGTATAAGTTCCGCAACGGCAAATATTGCCGGCCATGGCATCGTCAATATCCTGATCAGTCGGGTTTGGGTTTTCGCGTAGCAATACCGCTGCCGACATGAGCTGCCCCGATTGGCAATAGCCGCATTGCGGTACGTTAAGTTCCTGCCAAGCCAGTTGTAGCGGGTGGTTGTTATTGGCCGATAATGCCTCGATGGTTACTATCGGTCGGCCAGCTATGCTACCTAATTTGGTAACGCATGAACGTGCAGCCTCGCCAGCCAAATGTACAGTGCATGCGCCGCATTGAGCCGCGCCGCAGCCATATTTTGTACCTGTAAGGCCCACAATGTCCCGAATTACCCAAAGCAGGGGCATATCAGGGTCGGCATCTACATGGTAATCTTTTCCGTTAACTTTTATGGTAATCATAAGCGTAAAAATTGATGTGTTAAAGCTAGTTAAAAGTTTAAAATAAGAATAGGGAATGGAAAGATTTTTTTGGATGGAGATTTTAAATTGCAAAAGAACGAGTTTGATATTTAATCTTGCTGCAGTTTATTTAGAAAAATAGATATTGTTTAACCATTCGATTTTGGTACATAACCTCCACCAATAGATTGATTATTTATTTGATTATCAGGCATCTTAAATTCCATTTTAAGACCTTTACCTTTTGGTTTTGCTGATTCAGGAAAGTCTGATTTTAGAATAACCCCCTTTACCCGCCTTTTTATATACGCTATGATATCATAATTTGTAGCAGATTGAACAAACTCATAGGTGGGTTTGTTATCCATCATAAAATCATCTAATTTTTTGCCTTGGTATCCGGTAATGCTACTTACTAAGTTGGTTGTAAAACAGCTATCTACCACGCTATCATGGTAATCCCTTGTTAAATTTTATTGCAACCTGCGGGCGTCTTTTCCTTGTTTGCTAAAGTTGCTAAACAGGGCATCAATATTTATGCCTATTCCTGCATTATCAATACTTTTCATATTGGCAAAGAAGATATTACTATTATCGCCAATTCGGTAAATTTGCCTATAAATCTGCTGGTTCTTTTTGTACTGTTGCAAAGAGTTTAAATGATTACCTTTTATTACTACTTCACTTAAAGTACCAGAAATGGTATGTAATGATAATAGTAAAAAGGTTTGGCTATGATATATTAAGGTATCGGTTTTATAACCTATAAAACTGGTTATGATGGTATCACCTTTAAAAACTTCTATTTTAAAATTGCCATCATTGTCAGTAACCGATAATGATTTTTTTGAAACGTTTTTGATAAATGCGCCCTTTAACGGGTAAAAATTACTACTTACTGTACCTTTAACCGCTTGCGCCATTAATATATTGGTGATACAAATAAATATAAAAACCAATAATAAGCGCAATTGATTCATAGGGTCAATCTTTAAATATATATAAAAGAGAATAACAAAAATATCGGTAAAATATTGTTGTACCTTTTTACCAACATCAATAACTATTTTTAAAACCGTTTAAATACCGTTTAAACTCTTTTTTAAGGGCTTCAATTATTGTTTGCCATACTTTGTAGGATTAAATAAAAATTACGCGAAAATGGGGCTTAAAAATAAGCCGTCAATTTTGAGGTGGCTGCTTTTCTTTTTATAATCTTATCTTCCGTTTTTTATTTAGTCTATACCTATTATATATGGCATCTAAAAATCGCCAAATAAATATGCCTATATAATAAGGTATGTTTTGGGTATAAACGCCCTCTTCTTTCTACCATATTGTTATACATATCCTTCAAATCGTTACATTATTCACACTTTGGTCTACGGGTTTTAATGTGTGATTGATGTAATGAATACCCATAATTGCGTAACATTCCCGGTACTATTAGTTTGCAGTTTTGTGCTGTCGAAATTTAGGTGTTGAAAGCAACCCCATGAGTTGAAACAAAAAACAACATCTTTTAATCATCTACAAATAAAAACAAAATGAAAATTAATTACAATCCGCTACAAACGTCCTCAGAGGGCATTAAAAGCAATTACAATTTTAACGCGCCCATTGCCCATAGCGGCAGGGTTGCCAAACAAAATAAAAAGTCAAACTTATTTAGTTTGCAAACTTGGGCATTGGCATTATGCCTATTCCTATTTACATCGGCAGCAATGGCACAGGTTAATGCTGGCGACACAGTGAGCCACTTTAATAAAAAAGAATTCCGCACATGGTCGGTTGGTTTAAATGGAGGAATGCTTACCCACTTTACACCTTTTAATGGCGAATTAAACGGCGATTTTAGAACCCCTCAAGAAACATGGGGATGGGGTGCTTATATAAAGGATCAAATTTTACCAGGTTTTGGCATACAAGCCGATTATATGGCTGGTAAGGTTACAGGTTACAGGTCGAACAGTTTGCCTTATCCATCGTATGCGCAAGACAATAGCAGCTTTAAAACTTCTATTGATTGGTCGTTTGCTTTAAGTGGTGTATTTACCGTAGCAAATTTAAGCCTGAACCACAAAAAGAACTTTCTATCGCCTTATGTAACTGGCGGTGCGGGTTACATGTCATCGAGTGCTAATGTAATTGGTGTACCCACTGGTGCAAGTAGTAATTATAATGGCAATTGGTTTGTACCAATAGGTGCTGGCTTAAAGTTAGGCATATCAAACACTATCAATATTGATTTAGGTTATAAAGTGGCCTTTATGCGCACCAGCAACTTTGATGGTGTATCAGGTAGTTTTAACGATCGTTTTTCGTATGCGCATGCAGGTATAGAATTGGCTTTGGGTAATAAAAAGAGCCCGCAACTGCAAAATTATAGTGCCATTGCAGCTATACGCGAAGAAAGCGCTGCCGAAAATTTGGCATTGCGTGGTCGTATAGCGGCTAACGAACAAAACCGTGTGCTCGACCAAGACCGTTATAACCGTGATGCTAAGCAATATGCTAGCGATATGGCTGATGATGATGCCGATGGTGTTTCGAACAAATTCGACAAATGCCCAAACACACCAATGCATACAGTAGTTGATGGTTCTGGTTGCGCGCTTGTTGTTCCTGCTCCTGTTGTGCACGAAAGGGTAATTATTACCGAAGAAGATAGAAGAATAGTTGGCGAAGCCATTAAAGATTTAGAGTTTGAATTGGGTAAGGCTACCATTAAGGCACATTCATATCCTACCTTAAATCGTGTTGCCGCCTTATTAGTTCAGAAAAACTTTAGCCTGAAATTAGCTGGCCATACTGATAACAGTGGATCAATGGCTCGTAATTTGGCTTTATCAAAAGACCGTGCCGAAGCTGTTAAAACTTATTTGGTTGAACATGGTGCAAACCCATCAACTATTGAAGCTACAGGTTATGGCCCAAGCCAACCCATTGCTACCAATAAAACTGCCGAAGGCCGTCAGGATAACCGTAGGGTTGAGTTCTCATTATTTTAATAGTAAACTTTAAAATCATTAAAAATGAAAAAGAAAATCATTATTACCCTAGCGCTATTATTTGGTGCAGGCATCATAGCAAACGCGCAAATACAAAAAGGTAACGTAATGGTAGGCGGTAACTTTGCCGACATCAACCTTGGTTTAAATAACCCTAATGTATTTAACATTAACCTTACCCCTAAGGCAGCGTGGTTTGTGCAAGACAATGTGGCATTGGGTGGCTATGTTAATTTTGGCCTACAAACTGCCAAAAACTCAAACACGGTTACCAGTTACGGTATTGGTGGATTGGGCAGGTATTATACAGGTACAGATGTAGAAGTAATTAAACACGGACGAATTTTTGGTGAAGCAACCATAGGTGTAGGCGGTGTAAATGTGAGCGACGGTGGTGGTAACACCAATGGTTTAAACTTTAGCGCTGGCCCGGGTTTTGCCTACTTCGTTACCCATAATATAGGTTTAGAGACCTTGTTAAAATACAACGGTTTAGTTGGTTTTGGAAGTCAAACTTATCAGAACAATATAAGTTTATCATTCGGTCTACAGGTTTATTTACCAGGACAATCAACTGGTAAAAAAATTCAAGGTGATATGAAATAAACTATATCTTATTAGGCTTAAAGGTTATTGAAGGTATTAAAATCTGTCAAAAAACTAAAAGCTTAAAGAGATAAAATTCAATCAGAAAACAAAAAAGGTGACCCGAAATGGGTCACCTTTTTTTATTTAGGGTGATTATAATCTACAATAAATCAAACCTATCTAAGTTCATCACTTTGGTCCATGCGGCAACAAAGTCATGTACAAATTGGGTCTGTCCGTCTTCGCAAGCATAAACTTCGGCTACGGCCCTTAATTCGGAGTTTGAGCCAAAAATCAGGTCGGCACGGGTGGCTGTATATTTTACCTTGCCGGTTTTGCGGTCGCGACCTTCAAAAAGGGTTTGGGCATCATTACTGGCGTTCCAAGTAGTGCCAAAATCAATCAGATTGGCAAAAAAGTCGTTTGTTAAAACGCCCGGTTTGTCGGTAAATACACCATGGTGCGAGCCATCATAATTGGTACCCAAAACACGCAAACCACCTACCAAAACTGTTAGTTCGGGAGCGGTAAGGTTTAATAACTGTGCCTTATCAACCAATAAATCTTCGGCTTTGGCACTGTGTTTGGCTTGTACATAATTGCGGAAACCATCGGCAATTGGCTCTAATACCGCGAACGACTCAACATCAGTATGCTCTTGCGTTGCATCGGTACGACCAGGAGTAACCGGAACAGTAATGGTATGGCCTGCCAGTTTAGCGGCATGTTCAATTGCGGCACTTCCGCCTAAAACAATTAAATCGGCTATTGAAACTTGTTTACCATTGGTTTGTTTGGCATTAAATTCTGTTTGTATGGCGGTTAGTTTTGCTAACACAGCAGCCAGTTGAGCAGGGTTATTTACTACCCAGTTATTTTGCGGAGCCAAACGGATGCGTGCACCATTGGCACCACCACGCTTATCAGAACTACGGAAGGTACTTGCAGAAGCCCAAGCAGTTGATACCAACTCGCTAACGGTTAGGCCAGATGCCAGAATGCTTGCTTTTAAAGCGACAACATCATGCTCATCAATTATTCTGTAGGTAGCAGCCGGGATAGGGTCTTGCCAAATCAATACTTCGGCAGGTACTTCCGGACCTAAATAACGCGCAATAGGACCCATATCGCGGTGGGTTAATTTAAACCAAGCACGTGCGAAGGCATCGGCTAACTTATCAGGGTTTTCGTAAAAATGCCTTGATATTGGCTCATATATAGGGTCAACTATTAGGGCAAGGTCGGTAGTCAGCATGGTTGGAGCATGGCGTTTTGCCGGGTCGTGCGCATCGGGCACGGTATCAGCTGCAACACCGCCTTTAGGTTTCCATTGGTGTGCGCCAGCCGGACTTTTGGTTAATTCCCACTCAAAGCCAAACAAGTTTTCAAAATAGTTATTGCTCCATTTAGTTGGCGTGGTTGTCCATGCACCTTCTAAACCACTGGTAATGGTATCGCCGGCATTGCCTGTTCCAAAGGTATTTTTCCATCCCAAACTTTGCTCCTCTATACCAGCAGCAGCAGGCTCACGACCCACATATTTACTTGGGTCGGCAGCACCATGGGTTTTGCCAAAGGTATGTCCGCCAGCTATTAAAGCTACTGTTTCTTCATCATTCATAGCCATACGACCAAAAGTCTCGCGTATATCACGAGCAGACGCCAATGGGTCAGGATTGCCGTTAGGGCCTTCCGGGTTTACATATATCAGGCCCATTTGTACGGCACCCAAAGGGTTTTCCAACTCACGGTCGCCTGTATAGCGTTTATCGCCCAGCCATTCTGTTTCGGCACCCCAATAAATATCTTCTGATGGTTCCCAAACATCCTCACGTCCGCCACCAAAACCAAAGGTTTCAAAACCCATTGATTCAAGGGCGCAGTTGCCGGCCAAAATCATTAAATCGGCCCATGAGAGTTTTTTGCCATATTTCTTTTTAATAGGCCATAATAATAGGCGTGCCTTATCCAAGTTGCCATTATCGGGCCAGCTGTTTAGCGGCGCAAAACGTTGAGTTCCAAAACCAGCACCACCACGACCGTCGGCAATGCGGTAAGTACCGGCACTATGCCATGCCATACGGATAAAGAAAGGGCCGTAATGACCATAATCTGCAGGCCACCAATCTTGTGAAGTAGTCATTAATTCGTTAATGTCGGCCTTTACAGCTTTTAAATCCAAGGTTTTGAATTCCTCAGCATAGTTAAAACCCTTAGCCATCGGGTTCGACAAGGTAGAGTTTTGACGCAGGATGTTCAATTTCAGTTGGTTTGGCCACCAATCGCGGTTGCTGGTACCAGTACCGGCAGGCTGTTTAATTGGACCGGCATGAAAAGGACATTTGGCTTCGCCATTATGATGGGCTGAAGCGCCCGGAGATGTATTAGTTCCCATAAATAATCATTGTTTTTTCGATAGGCTAAATTAGGATATTATCCATTAACCTAAAACCTAAACAAGGTTATATTAATAATTTACAAAGGCATGATGATTGGTAAAATTTGGGGGGTGCTGATTGTTTTTTGAAATCGATCAAAAGATAATTTTAGTAAATCCAAATAGCGTATTAGTTGGTATAACCGAAATATTAAAAATAGCCTTTAAAACCAGCATTTACTACTATTAAACCAACATCAAAACAGCAAAAAACAACCACAAAACAGCAAAAACTATCATTTATCCGCAGTAAATTGTAGTGAAACTACCATTTTAGACGGAAAAATGCAGGCATTTTTCCAATATTTTAGGGATTTTTACCGCACAAAAAAGTAGAAAAATCATAAATCCAGCTCGAAGAAAACAGGAAATTAGTGCCTATCTGCAGGAATTATTTTGGTTACTCCATTCCAATTGTACGTTATAGCCATCTACATTTTTGAACTGCCAGCCACAGATATCACCAATTTCCATGTTGTTGTTATCATCATACCAGCCTGTGTACGGGATGGGATCGGTTATGGCCTCGCATAATTCATGGCTACTTGTTCCGGTTATGGCATCAAACACGTTATTATTACCCAAACATCCGGCACAATCGGGATATGGAATAACGGCATAAAATGTACTATCGCCAATATTTGAGTGGTAGCCACAAAAATTGGTACATGAGCTTTCACCACCCATGGTAACCTGTACACCACTTTCTAAGTAAATAAAATATAGGGTATGTTGGTCGGGCTCCGGTAAGCCAACCTTACGATCGAGCCAAAATTTTAATCGTGCCTGAATTTCCGCATCAGAAAGCACGGGCGGACAAGGGGTTGGATCGATAGCCGAATCAAGATAGGTCCCCTTTCCTACTTGATAATTCGCGGTATTGTATTCGGCCAATTGATCCATCAAGGCACCATTCAGAATGGTTTTGAAAAAACCAATAATTTGGATAGCCAAATTATTTAAAACCCCGGTAAAGCTTGGACCCCAAAATATGATGTAAACCTTCACATCAGTAATCATTAGGCCACCTTTGTATTGCAATCTGGCATCAGCAGGATTACCAATGTACGCGGTGGGGTCAAATAATTCACTTTTTTCGCCGGTAGATTCGCGACTGGGGTATGGCTTTGTTATTTGAATTTTGTTAGTTGGGTTTTTAAATTTTGTGCTCATGATTTTTAAGGTTTAAAAATTTGCAAATCGCAATCGTAAAATATATTACCACAATACTTGCCTGGATAATTAATACGATTATATGATCAAATTTAACTAAATCATAAAATCAAATCAACCGTAAAAACACGCTATTTAATGAAGTAGAAGTACGGCAATTTTAAAGTATTGCCTATCCCCAAAAAGAATTTTCAAATCAATTCAAAAATATTTCGTCGATAAAAACCCAGCCCGGTTGGTTTTTTACCGGATCCCAGGATGGTAGCTTTTGTATGGGTTTTGCTATTATTTTTAAAAACCCAATGGATTTTGGTTCGCTCAATATGCAATCAATTCCATTCAATGAAAAAGCATCATCCTTTAAAGGTGCCGGCATTTTTATACTTTTTAATAATTTAAGATGATTTTTATCCAAGCCACCCCAAACTTCAACACCTACAGGGAAAAAAATTTGACTACCTATATTACGCATACAATTTAAGGTAACCGTATTTATTTTTTTTGGCGTATTAAATTGCATAAAAATAATTAAGTCTTTTTGCGAGGCTACCCATTTACCATTGCCAAAGTTACTTCCCCCCAAATCTTTATCAATCAAAGTTTTAGCACCATCGCCACTATATTTTTCGTTTGGTCCGGCTATAAAGCCAATGCTATCAGGGGTGTAGGTATTTTTATAAAAGTTAAAGCTTACCACCTCGCTACCAAGCCAGCCCTGCTTAAAAGCCTGTGCTTTAATAACCGCAGTTTTATTGATATAAGTACCCGACTTAAAAATTGTTGATTTAATACTATCCGGATTACTGCCATCTGTGGTATAACGTATATCAACGCCTTGAATGGGGTGTTTTAACAACAATGGCATTTTATCGGCAAAAATAAAGCTGGTATTAGCTATTTGGGGGTTATTCAATTTAATGGCCTTGCCATCATCTTTAAAACCTCTAATAATTAGTAGTTGTTTGTTGTTGCCCCTTATTTGTTCAATTTGCTTTTCGGATAAGCCTGTATCCCAAATGGTTAGTTTGTTTACACTTTTTAATACAGCAAGTTCGGTTACGGCGTTAGCATCAAGTTTAACACCCGAGAGTGCCAAAGTATTTAAATGTTTAAGTTGAGCCAATTCCTTCAAGTTACTCCCAGTGATATCTGTAAAATTTAGGATCAATGTTTGCAGGTTTTCAAACTTGGCAATTGTTTTAAGTTCAGCATCCTTTACTGGCATTCTACTTAAATCAAGGCTAATTATTTGTTTTTTAAGCTCGAGGAGTTCTTCCAATACTTTAGGTTGGTATATTTTTTTATCATAAATATTAACCCCAAGAGCCGGCGAGTTTTGGGCAAATGGATAAATAACCCGATAGTTGTTATTTAACTTTTTAATGAGCTTTTCATCAGCGGCTTCAAAATTAAAATGAACCTCTTGATTATCCGCAGGTTTTAAAAAATCTGCAGCCAACATTCGCAATGAATCATTGGCGGGTAAATCAACTATTTTTTTGTTAAAACCGGTATTTTCTTTTACCCAAAAATAAAGCAATAGCATTTCCTGGCTACTTAACTGTGGTTTACCAATTGGAGGCATATGCTTTTTTTCTTGTTCGGGTTCATGTATGCGTTTTAGCAGCAAACTAAGTTGTGGTTGCCCCGCAACAAACAACTTGCCTGTTTTACCGCCCTTTAATACCGACTTTTCGTCGACCAAAACCAATCCGCCTTTTGATTTGTTCGAATTATGACAGCTGGTACATTTCGCTTGAAAAATAGGTTCTATCAAATCATTAAAAACCAAAGCCTTATCAATCGCCACTTTTTCCTTTTCGGGATGCAAAACCGGGGCTAATAAAAAATTATCGCCATGTGTTAGGTTAGCCCCATAATCGCCTCCTACTATTAAACAAGCTAATAATAAACCAGCACTTATTCGTAGTACTTTTAGGCTATACCAT
>CAIYNX010000097.1 GCA_903927645.1 uncultured Mucilaginibacter sp. | reverse complement strand
TTAAAAAAATTAATTGCGTTAACTTTATAATTTGAGTCGGTGTTAATATTTTGTCCATTAACATTTAAAATTACCTGCCAAAAACAAATAAAAGTGGTTATCGTCACTTTAAAAACCATAGATAATTTTTTAATTATTAAGGAATTGGTTTATTCATGCTAAAGTAATTATTATTTAGTTCTTTAATAAAAATAAATTTATGGCCGGGATAAAAATTATATTAACTATATTTTGGGAAGAATTAAGTAATAAATTATTAAACCGGTACCTTAGGGGGAATAAAATTATGGTTGTATATAACTCAGGTAATAAAAATACAACCAATATATGTTTAATGAGAATATTGGGAATAAATGCATGTATTACTCAAGCATATGCCAAATCCTGGGTTCATTTTTATTTTGGAAAATGGATAAAAATCTCTACTTTTAGCATCAAATACCCCTATAAATTATCTTTATCTACAAGAAAAATATTTATTTATGAAAAAAGTTTGGTATTTGCTCTGTTTCGTTGCCGTATTTTCGGTAACAAATAAAGCTTCATCGCAGGGATTTTTAAAAAAGCTTAAAGACAAGGTTAGTAATGCGGTTAATAATCAGATTGACCAAAAGGCAGGCGTTCCAGCTTCAAACGGAACTAGCAGTAATGACAACAATACCAATACAACCTCTTCGGGTAAACCTACCAATAAAGGTGGAGGTGGTTTAAGTAATACAGCGCCACCTGATGTAAACGCTCAAATTACAGATGCCATTTCAGCGCATGCTGCTAAGAATTACAGCGATTCCAGATATTCATTACAACAGGCACTTATTGGTGTAGAAATTCAATTGGGCCATCAAATTATTAAATCTCTACCTACCTCTCTAGATGGTTTAAATGTGGATACCGCACAGGATATTGTAACAAGCACACAATGGGGTTGGAGTAATTTAACAATTCATAGGGTATGGAAAAATGGCGCTGATAAACAACTTACAGTTACTATTGGTAATGCAGGAATGTATGCTAGTATTGCTACCATGTATTTTTCTAACGCAAGCATGATAGAGGCTAATGGTGGAAAGCAAAATTTTAAACAAGTGCGAGTAAAAGGCAATAAAGCCCTTATACAATACGAAGACCGAACTGGATATACATTAATAGTATCAATCGGTCAAACTTCTATGATAGTTTATGAATGTATTAATTTTGCTAATGAACAAGAAGTAATGAATACAGCCAATTCAATAGACATTGATGGAATAAAGAAATTGCTTGGCGAACAATAGTTTTGAACTGTTATTAAAATATATATATGAAAATTATTATACCATTTATTGTAATTGTTTTGTTTACAAATGGAGCTGTTGCACAAGATTTTACCAAAGCAATGGCTAATGCAAAAGCCGCTTATAGTGCTGGTAAATTAGAAGAAACTCATTTTGCTTTACAACAGGCAATGCAGGAAGTTGATATTACAATTGGAAAAGAAGTGTTGAATCTATTACCTAAAAAAATAGATGTAATGGAAACTATTGTAAAGGAAGATAATGTTGGATCAAATGTTGGATATGCTGGTGCTACTATACATCGAGCCTATATTAAAGCTGACAGGAAAGCTGATATTTCAATTATCAGTAATTCACCTTTGGTAGCCATGATGAATACCACCTTAAATACGCCGCTTTTGGGTGGTTTTATGAATGATAACAACACTAAAACAGTGAAAGTTCAAGGTTATAAAGGAAGGCTTGAAAGGCAAATAAATTCTAGTAATAACAAAACAGACTATGAGTTGCAAATACCTTTAGGCAGTGCCTTAATTACTTTTAAGGTTGATGATTGCACCGATTCACAAATATTAAGTTTTGCTGAAACAATACCATTACAACAAGTTGCAAAGTTGATACAATAATAATTTGTGCTTTTAAAACTTTGGGTTACATCTATATTTACCTCTTGAAAATATAAATGTAACCCATATGAAACTGAATAAAACTATATTAAGCTATTTGGTAGCTTATTATAGCTACTTATTTTATTTAGTTTGAACCTGATTTAGATAGATTTTGGTAAAATCCATTGGAAATATCTATTATTTTATCTCGGTAAAGTGGTTTCGAAATAAAATCTTGAACAAAGTTATAAGATAAGGCCTTTTCCCTATCCACGCGTCTGATTGAAACGGTTACTATATAAACTTTGATATCCTTTTTATAAGAATTATAATTATTGTTTATATGATCCAATATATCCCAACCATCCGTTTCAGGCATGTTAAGATCAAGAAAAATAATATCTGGCAAATTTGAGTGGTCGTTTTTATTATAATTTAAATAATTTAAAAAAGAACTACTTTCAGTAAAGTTTACCACATGTTTAAAAACGGGTGATCTAGTCAACATTATTTTTATAATCCGTTGAAAAGTAAAATCGTCATCAACCACAAACAAAACACACATATTAAATAATGTAATTAATGTTTAGAGATAAAAATATTCATTGAGTTGAACTTTACTAATTTAAGCGTGAATATAAGGTTAATATTTTAGTTTCAATATCTCTATTTTCTCAACAATATGCCCAAAAGTGTTAAAAAGCAGATTATTAATCATTATACTATTAAAATACAATCATATTTTAAAAAAATAAGTGATTTTAATAAAATAAGACTATCTAAAAATAGTTAAAGTTCAAAACAAAAAAAGTTTTTTACCTTTTGAAATCATTCTAAAAGCCTCAAAATAAAATATTTTAAAAAAAAATGTAAATAATGTAACTTTTAGAATACATTCTACCGTAAAAATAGACATGATACAAACTATAAAAATTTCAATTGCAATTGTTTGTTTGATACTAGGCTGTTTAACAACAATTTTTGCCCCCGACTTGCTTACAACAAATCATTTATGGCTAAATCCTGCTGTTACACTTTTAAGTTTTGTTTTAATAATTGTAGCCGGGGTTTATTGTTTTAATAAAGTTATAAAACCCCTAATATTCTAAAAGGAATTATAAACCAATTAAATACCGAAAACCTTACCCAAAGCATTCTCTAAAATAACTAAGGCAGATATTAATTCATCTCGCGTAACAATCAATGGTGGGCATAATTGTAATACATTTCCCTTCGAAACTTTAAAACTTAGTCCGTTTTTTAAACATTCATACATTACCTTTTCAGCTTCTTCTACAGCTTTTTCTTTCGTTAATTTATTTTTCACTAATTCAACCCCCCATAACAAGCCTAATCCACGTATATCTCCTATATTTGGAAATTTTTTTGCCATTTCACTAAAAGTTTTACAAAGAAAAGCTTCATCATCAACTACCTTATTAAGCAAATTATTTTGTTCAATAAATTCGAGCATTGCTAACCCTGCTACACATCCAAGTGGGCTTTTTTCATGAGTATAATGGCCAAGTGAAACTTCTTCAGCAACATTATATTCATTTTTAGTAACAATTGCCGCTATAGGAATAATCCCTGCCCCTAAACCTTTTCCCAAACAAATAATATCAGGTTCAATACCATAATGTTCAAATGCAAACATTTTACCTGTACGCCCAAAAGCAATTGGTATTTCGTCTAAAATCAAGAGTACATTATACTGTGTACAAAGTTCTCTTACCTTTTTCCAATATGCCTTACTTGGTATTTGAACATCAGTATTTCTGATGGTTTCGGCTATAAAAGCTCCAATTTCGGAATCGCTTTTAAAAAGCTCTTCTAAATCGTCGGCATAATGTATATCATTACCATCTTCATAAATATTACGGTATAAAGTTGGCTGCGGGGTATTAATGGTTTCAGGGCTTAATTTGCCCATATATTTTTTAAATTGCTCTTCACCACCAACCGCAATTGCATCTAAGGAGGCTCCGTGAAAAGAATCGGCCCAAGAAACCACCTTATGTTTTTTAGTAATTATCCTTGACAATTTTAGGGCCATCCCAACAGCACTTGTGCCACCCGGCGAGAATAATACACGGTTGAAATTTTCAGAAAAATAGGACGTTAACTTTTTAGCGAAATTAATAGCCGCTGAATTGGTAAACCTACGTGGCGAAAATGGTAAAATATCAATCTGAGCTTTTACTTTTTCAATCACATATTGGTTTCGGTAACCAATTTGGTGTACGCTATTGCCATGAAAATCCATGTAGCGCTTGCCGCTTTGCGCTGTAATATAAATACCTTCACAAGCCACAATAACATCTAAACAAGGGGTTGACAAGGCTTGGTGCAAAAAATACGCTGAATCTTCTTCCAACAAATCAATGCTTTCTGCATTTATTAATTTATACCATTGTTTCCGATTTTCTGAAAAATTGATATCTCCCTCAGTGGCTAAAGTATTAGGTGTCATTTATTTTTATTTTATCGAAATGGTGATTATTTTAAGAGTGGTTTTACTTTATTACCAAGTAGTTCAATGGCATTCATCAATTTTTCATGACTGAGGTTGGCACTATCCATTTGTAAACTTAGTCGTGTTATTCCTCCAAGTGCCTTGCTATGTCTTTCAATTTTTTCGGCAACTTCATCCGGACCTCCAACAATTAGCGCACCTAATGGGCCTGCTAATGCGTTAAAATGCGCCTTGGTTACTGATGGCCAACCTCGTTCTTTACCTATTTTGGTAAAGGTTTCGGCATAGCCAGGATAAAAATCATTTATTGCCTCTTCGTTAGTATTTCCTACATAACCAAGCGAATGCAAGCCAACTTTTAACTTTTCTTCCGAGTGGCCTGCTTTTATACCTGACTCGCGGTAAAGGTCTATTAACGGACGGAACCTGTGTGTTTCGCCACCAATTATAGCTACCATTAAAGGGAGACCCAGTTTACCGGCTCGAACAAATGATTCGGGTGTACCTCCTACCCCAATCCATAAGGGAAACGGATTCTGTATTGGTCGTGGATAAACGCCTTGCCCAGTTAGAGCCGGACGAAACTTGCCCGACCAGCGCACAAATTCATTATCCATAATATTTAAAAGCAGTCCTAATTTTTCCTCAAATATTTGATCGTAATCCTGAAAATTAAAACCAAATAGCGGGAAAGATTCACTAAATGAGCCCCGTCCTACCACAGATTCGGCACGACCGTTTGAAACCAAATCAAGTGTAGCAAAATTTTGGAATACCCTGACGGGGTCGGCTGCACTTAAAACAGTTACAGCACTTGTTAACCTGATATTTTTTGTTCGCGCAGCAGCTGCCGCTAAGATTACCGATGGTGCTGAATCTAAAAACTCCCGACGATGGTGTTCGCCAATGCCAAAAATATCAAGCCCCATCCTATCGGCATGTTCAATCCTATCTAACAATTGGGAGATTGCCTCGGCACTGTTCATCATCTTACCAGTTTCTAAATCAAAAGGCGCGGCGGCAAAACTATCTATTCCTATTTCCATAATTAAATACAAAAACTAATCGTCTGCAAATAAAACGAATAAATATGCTAAACAAATTTAAATACCATTAAAGTAATATGAATTTTATATTTTTTGACAGTAAACAAGTTTATTTTTAGGCTCTGGTATCGTTACCATGATAAATGCTCAAATAACTTTCATAGCGTGAAAGCTCAATCTCTCCATTTTCTAATGCATTCAAAACGGCGCAACCTGGCTCATTGATATGCCTACAGTTGTGAAATCGACAATCGTTCATACGCTCGCGCATTTCCGGAAAAAAATGATTAAGCTCTTGTTTATCAATATCTATTACACCCAACTCACGAATACCTGGTGTGTCAATAATATAACCACCTTCGGGTAATTCAAACATTTCGGCAAAGGTGGTAGTATGCATGCCTTTATCACTCCAATCACTTACTTGGTGCGTTCTTAAATCAAGCTCAGGTAAAAGCGAATTTATTAAGCTCGATTTTCCAACACCTGAATGACCAGAGAATAAAGTTACCTTATCTTTCAATATTTCTTTTATTTGGCTGATATTAGTACCTTCTAAAGCCGAAACCTCATAACATGGGTAACCTATGTTTTCATAAATCGCTTTATAATCCGCCAATATTTCTAGTCCTTCATCACTAAACAAGTCGAGTTTATTAAATATCAACATGGCTGATATATCATAAGCTTCGGCAGTAACCAAAAAACGGTCAATAAAACCTAACGAGGTACGGGGCGAAGCAAGTGTAACCACTAATAAGGCTTGGTCAAGATTAGCTGCAATTATTTGCCCTTGTTTTGATAGATTAATCGATTTACGGATAATGTAATTTTTCCGTTGTTGAAGTTTAGTAATTACACCTGTTTCCAACTCAGGTTCCATATCAAAATCAACAATATCCCCAACAGCCAAAGGATTGGTAGTGGTAATCCCTTTGATGCGGAATATGCCCTTGATTCGGCAATCAACCCGAGCCCCTCCCCCATTGGGTTGCACTTGGTACCAGCTGCCTGTTGATTTTGTTATGAGTCCTTGCATAAAGTGTGCAATTTATAAAAGTTAATAGTGATAAAAAAACATAAAGGATTTTTAGCGTTATCCTACCTATTTAATAGAAATAAAATAAAATCAATTTGTTTATTAAAAAATAATCCCTTTTATTTGCAACACAAAAAATGATAGTTACAAACACCACCACAACAACATTAACTACCACCGGCATAAAAAACGGAGGAAGATAATCGTATGGTGTAAAAAATAAATAACCAAATGAGCGCCTTCCTCCGAAAAAGAGGAAGGCGTTTTGTTTTAATAGCAATAAACCCTGATGAAAATTTTAAAATTTGGTGGTACATCCGTAGGCTCTGTTCAAAGCATACAAACTTTATTGGATATCCTAAAAAACGAAGTAAACGAAAATGACAACCCTATAGTTGTGCTTTCTGCCATGAGTGGAATAACCAACCTGTTGGTAGCCATGGCCGAGGGGGCCGCGAATGGTCAAGATTTTACTGCAGCACTTGCCGAGCTTGAAAAGCGACACTTTGATATTGTAAAAAGCCTGTTAGACATACAAAATCAAAACCCAGCCTTTACCCGACTGAAAATATATTTCAATCAGCTTGAAGACTTGTTACAAGGTGTTTTAACCCTTAGGGAACTGACTTTAAAAACCCGCGACTTGATTTTAAGCTTTGGTGAGCGATGCTCAACACTAATGATTGCAAAAATAGCATCTCAACATTTTCCGAATGCGATTGGAGTTGAAGCAACCGAATTGATAAAGACAGATAGTACTTTTGGGCAGGCAAAGGTAAATGCTGAACTGACTGATTTGTTGGTTTGCGATTTCCATCAAAACAATAAAGATAAACTGGTTTTTGTTACTGGTTTTATTGCCGCGAACGAAGCCGGACAAACAACAACTTTAGGACGTGGAGGTAGTGATTACACCGCGGCAATTTTAGGGGCTGCATTAAATGCGGATGAAATTCAGATATGGACAGATGTAAACGGGATGATGACTGCCGACCCAAGGATGGTAAAAAAAGCGTTTTCGTTGCCTGAACTTACCTATACCGAAGCAATGGAATTATCATATTTTGGAGCGAAGGTAATTTATCCGCCTACGATGATTCCAGCGTTTTTGAAGAAAATTCCAATCGTAATAAAAAACACCTTTGAACCACCTTTTGAAGGTACCGTTATAAGGCATGATTGCAAACCTTCTAATTTGCCAATCAAGGGAATTTCATCTATTAACAATATCAGCATCCTTAATTTGGAGGGTAGCGGCATGGTTGGTAAATCAGGCTTTAGCGGACGACTATTTTCGCTTTTAGCAAGGGAACAAATCAATATCATATTAATCACCCAATCATCTTCCGAACATAGTATCACCTTTGCCGTTCAACCAGGGGATACAGAAAAAGCAAAAAAATTGATTGAACAGGAATTTGAATTGGAGCTAATAGCAAAAAAACTTGAACATGTAGTCATTGAACAAAACCTGGCGATAATTGCAGTAGTTGGAGAAAATATGAAACAAACTCCAGGTGTATCTGGTAAGTTATTTCATGCTTTGGGGCGTAACGGTGTTAATGTGAGGGCTATTGCACAAGGATCTTCAGAATACAATATATCTGTTATTATTTCGGGTCATGATTTAGCTAAAGCATTGAATGCCGTTCACGATGCTTTCTTTATTGAACTTACCAAAACTCTTCATGCCTTTTGTTTAGGAACAGGAAATATAGGACAAACTCTTTTTAAACAATTAAATGCACATTCTAATTATTTGCAAGAAAAAAATGGAATACAAGTAAAAATAGTAGGTATTAGCAATACCCGTAGGATGGTTTTTAATTCGGATGGAATACCATTGGATGTCTGGAAGGAAGAATTAGAGAAATCCATTCATCCGGCTAATTTAAAAGCTTTTGTAGCAAATATGAAAACCATGAACTTGCCCAATTGCGTTTTTATTGACAATACTGCTAGTCCGCAGCCAGTGGAGGTTTATGAAGAGGTGTTTAAATCAAACATATCAGTTATAACTTGTAATAAAATTGGGAATTCCGCCTCGTATCAACAATATAAAACCTTTCATGATGCTGCCAAACGGCATGGCGTTGATTTTTTCTATGAAACCAATGTAGGTGCTGGCTTGCCAATAATCCGTACCCTAAAGGATTTAATGAATAGTGGCGATAGAATAAAACGGATAGAAGCTATTTTATCAGGAACGATCTCTTTTATTTTTAACAATTTTAAGGGCAATACCCATTTTTACGAAGTGGTGAAAGAGGCGCAAGATAAAGGATATACTGAACCTGACCCTCGGGACGACTTGAGCGGTAGAGATTTTATGCGCAAAATTTTAATTCTGGCACGTGATGCAGGTTATCCAATGGAAGAAGCAGATATCAAGATTGAGCCAATATTACCAAAATCCTGTTTAGAAGCGCAAACCGTGGATGATTTTTATGCGGCCTTAAAATCGGAAGATGCCTTTTTCAATAATTTAAAAAACATGGCAACAAGCCAAAATAAAGTATTGCGGTATATTGGAAAATTAGAGGAGGGTAAAGCCTCCATTACTTTACAAATGGTTGATGAAAATCATCCGTTCTTTACATTATCTGGAAGTGATAATATAATTTCATTTACAACCGACAGGTATCGGGAACGCCCTTTGGTGGTAAAAGGGCCAGGTGCGGGTGCCGAAGTAACTGCAGCTGGCGTATTTGCCGATTTAATAAATATAGGAGTATAATAATTAAAGCGAAAGCAAATAGAACAAAAAAACAAATTGCCAATAATGGATAGTATAAGAGTATTTGCGCCTGCAACAGTAGCGAATGTGGTATGTGGTTTTGATATTTTAGGTTTCGCAGTTAATGAGCCAGGTGATGAGGTAATAATGCGTTTAACCAATAAACCCGGACTCAATATCAGTAAAATAACAGGAGATAATGGTAGGTTACCAATAGAGCCTGCCAAAAATACTGTAACTGTAAGTGTACAACATTATTTGCAAAGTATTGGTCGAACAGATATTGGATTAGATATTGAGTTGCATAAAAAAATGCCCATAGGTAGCGGTTTAGGTTCAAGCTCGGCTAGTACGGTGGCTGGTTTATATGCCATTAAAACCTTATTGGGCGATAATACTTCGGTTGAAAAATTATTACCATTTGCTATAAAGGGTGAAGAAATGGCCTGTGGTCATGGTCATGCTGATAATGTTGCGCCGGCTTTGATGGGTGGCTTTATTTTGATACGCAGTTACGAACCTTTAGATGTTGTTCGTTTACCCCATCCCGCTGGTTTATGGTGTGGTATAATATTTCCTGATGTTGATGTTCCTACACGGGAAGCAAGGCAAATTATTCGTAAAAGTATTCAAATGAAGGATGCTGTAACCCAATGGGGTAATATAGCAGGACTTGTAAGTGGTTTGTTTTTGGAAGATTTAGATCTTATAGGACGCAGTATGCACGATGTATTGGTAGAGCCGGTACGGTCTATGCTTATTCCCGATTTTTATGTTATGCGCCAAATTGCTTTAGACCTAGGTGCTATTAGTTTTGGCATTTCGGGTTCAGGACCATCAGTATTCGCATTTGCAAAAAATGAGGAAACCGCCACACTAATAACTCAAAAGTTACAACAACACTTAACAAATATAAAAATAGGCTCAAATATTTATGTATCAACTATTAATGATAAAGGGCCAAAAATAATTGGATAGCAAACTCAAAAAACTAAAATTGAACATCCGAAATTCAAAATAAAAAATCCAAATTTGAACAACCGAAATCATTATGCACTTATATAGTACCAATAATCCAAGCTCCAGGGTTTCATTTAAAGAGGCCGTATTTAACAGTATGCCTCAAGACAATGGCTTATACATGCCAGTTTCAATACCAAAATTGGATGAACAATTTCTAAACAATTTAGATCTTTATACATTACCCGAAATTGCGTTTAAGGTGGCAAAAAACCTAATAGGTGATGAAATACCTGACCATGATTTAACCAATATTATAAATGACGCCATTAACTTTTTAGCACCAGTTGTAAGGTTGGAAGACAATGTTTACGTGCTAGAACTTTTTCATGGCCCTTCATTGGCTTTCAAAGATTTTGGTGCAAGATTTATGAGCCGCGTGATGGCTTATTTTTTGAAAAAAGGCGAAAAGCAATTAGATGTTTTGGTGGCAACATCAGGTGATACAGGAGGTGCAGTTGCTTTAGGATTTTTAGGAGTACCCAATACTAGGGTTACAATACTTTACCCTAAAGGCAAGGTAAGCGAAGTACAAGAACTACAATTAACCACTAATGGTAAAAATATTAGAGCATTGGAAGTGGATGGCACTTTTGACGATTGCCAGGCTTTGGTAAAGCAAGCATTTACTGATAATGAATTGAATAAAAAATTCCGACTTACTTCTGCTAACTCAATCAATATTGCAAGACTGATTCCCCAGACGTTTTATTATTTTAATGCTTATGCCCAATTATTAAAAATGGACATAAACAAAGTAGTATTTTCGGTACCAAGTGGTAATTTTGGTAATATAGGTGCTGGCTTACTTGCATGGAAAATGGGTTTACCAGTTCATCATTTCATAGCTGCTACCAATGTAAATGATACAGTACCCGAATTTTTAAAAACAGGGAATTATAAACCCAAACCGTCGGTTGCAACGCTATCAAACGCTATGGATGTGGGCAATCCAAGTAACTGGGTACGCATTGCCGATTTATTTAAGGAGGATGCGAAACAATTAAATGAGCTTATTACGGGCTATAGTTATAATGATGATGAAACCTTAAATGCCATTAAAACAATCCACGAAGAAACCAATTATATAGCTTGTCCGCATACAGCTATAGGGTGGAAAGCTTTGAAAGATTGGCAAAATAAAAATACAGAAGCCAATGCGGCAGGTATATTTTTATCAACCGCACACCCATGCAAATTCCCGGATGTTTACACAGAAAATCTAGTCAATAAAATTGAATTGCCTGACCAAATTCAGAAATTGGTAAAAAAAGACAAGCACGCAATAAGTTTAGGGAAAGGATTTGAAGGGTTTAAGGAATATTTACTTACAAATAAGTAATCAATTTCTTAATACAACTTATTATTCGATTGGTTTTACATTGTAAGTTTTCATCGCATTTTCAATTTGAATTTGCTCCGTAACATCAGGAAACAAAAAATAACTTGGGGCTTTTATATACTCAATTTTCGTTATTTCAATTTCAATTAAAGTCTTAATAGGAAATTTATTAGTAAAAATATCGGTAAGAAGTTTTGCTTTAGCTTCAAAATCATCATCAGTTCTGTTTACTAAAGTTGCTATTCCTTTAATTTAAAATCCTTTTTGAACAAATATTTCAACAAAACTCACACATACAATCGGATTACTTTTTATGTTTTTTACGCTATTAGGAGAAGCAATATCTCCAATTAATAATGTCTTTTCATCCCGATAAGTAAAAACTTCTTTTGGTGAAACATTTGGCTCATTATCTTCATTGGAAGTTGCTAACCAACATAATACACTTTTGTCAATATATTTTTTTACCTCTTGGTTAAGCATATGAAAATATTAAAAGATATAGCTCTCCAATATTTTAAACCCATTTATAGTCACTAATTCAACCTGATTGATGATTTTAGGCAATAATAAACAGTCACCAATGTTTAGTTGATATTTGGCATGATTACATTTTACTGTACAATCACCCTCAAGGCAAATGTAAATCACAAACGAATCAAGGCCTGAGTAATCCTTTACTGTATTATGGGTAAAATGCAGTATGCTAGTTGTAAAATATGGGCAAGTTACTAACTCTACTGCTTGGTTGTCGATTGGTTGGTATTTAGTTTTGTATTCAGGGTAATGTTTGTAATCAATTGCCGCTAATGCTTCTTGTGTATGTAATTCGCGCTTATTGCCTTTATCATCAACTCTGTCAAAATCATAAATTCGATAGGTAATATCCGATGTTTGCTGAATTTCGGCAATGAGTAAACCTTTACCTATCGTGTGCACTCTACCAGCAGGTAAAAAGAAAACATCCCCGGCCTTTGCTTCTTCCCTATTTAAAATATCGTTAATCTCGCCCTTATTAAACTTATCCAAATATTCAGCCTCTGTAAGTTCTCTGTTAAATCCCGAAATTAGTGTCGAACCTTCATCTGCTTGTATCACATACCACATTTCAGTTTTACCAAATGAATTGTGACGTTCTTTAGCCAATTTATCATTTGGGTGAACTTGAATTGATAAATTTTCGTTGGCATCAATAAACTTTATCAATAAAGGAAAAATATTACCAAAATGGCTGTAAACTTTATTACCAACTAAGTCGCCCTTATATTTTTCTAATATATCAGCTAAACTTTCACCTTCCAATTCGCCATTAGACACAATTGACACATCAGATTTTACTCCAGATATTTCCCAAGTTTCACCGCAATTAGGCAGATTTCCAAAATCCTTGTGGAGAATTGTACGTATTTTTTTACCACCCCAAATTTTATCCTTGTAAATTGTTTTGAACTGTAACGGGTATAATACATCCATCTAAAAACCTTTTATGAAATAATATCGTTAAAAGCGTACAAATATAAAAACATAAACCATAAAATTAGAGCAGCAGGAATGTATTAAATAGAAGCATATTATTAGGGAGGTTAAAAATCAAAAACAATGCGATTTTTAAAACTTAAGAAAAACATTGATTTACAATAATTCACCAAACTATTTTTTTAACATATTTAATGATATAAATTACAGAAAAACTAAAAGAAATATTTTACAACACCTGAACCTCTTAAGGGTATTTATACTGATTCATTATTTAAAGTATATATACTATTTATCGAAAAAATAATCCAATATATATTTGATTAACTATATGGGGTAATTCAATAATAAATCTTTAAAATATTGAGCAATTGAAAATTATCTCTATCGTTAAATATATTCTCCAAATGAGCAACAAATCTGAATTAAAGAACGTAGAAAAGACCAAATTAAAAACAGAAGCAATAATTCAGATGTATTATAATAAAGATTAATAAAAAAATTTACAATTTAATAGCTATGAGAAACAAGGTAACAGGCAAGAAAAAATACACAGAAAAGGTGTTGGGCCTTTCTATTTGCCTTCTATTTTTGTCCAATTTTAATTCTTCATATTCGTTAGGTAAATTAAATAACATACATAATAAAAGACTAAATCTTGATACAATAAAAGTTGCTAATATTACTTTGAAGACTGCAGAAGAGATTAAATATCAAGCAGAATTGGTTGTTCAAACTTTAGAATCAGTTTTGAATAATATAACCTTCAATGATAATACTCAAAGTGAATTAAACTCATATATAAAAAATAGCTATACACCTAATCAACGTAATAGAGTATTTTATAGTAATAAAATTATTATTGAAGATGATATTAATCCCAAATTTAATTTAGGTAAAAACAGGGATTTGAGGGCAGATGATTATCTAAACTTGCTTGATCTTACCTATGAAAAAACAGCAGATTTCAGCATTAAGTTTACAAATATAAAGTCGTCTAACGTTAAGAAAACAAATTATATATATGTAAGGGTAAAATTTGAATCGAATTTTAACAGTAAATATAAAGTTGACGAAAGTACTTACTCTACCCGCGAGAGAGAAGCCTTAGTTAGAATGGAACCTTTAGGTACTAAAAAATGGAATGCCTTTATTGAAGGTATATCATACTATAACCCAAGCAAACCTATTGAAAGTAAAGATAATGATTTGCCCATTGCCAGTACAGATCAATTCATTAACAATCAAAATTCAAGTTTGGTATCAAATGATAAAATAATGGCATCAAGTGGAAATCAAAACAGTCATTTTCGAGTTCCAGATTTTCAAATAAAATTTAAAAATTTAAAGTATTCAGAAATAAAAAAAATGAACCCAGTATTTTATTTAAAAATGAAATTTGATTCAGACCTGGGTGATAAATTTACGGAAGATGGTAAGGTTATTCAGCAAATAAAACAAGGAGAAGTTTTGGTTTGTATGCAACAAAATGGAAGAAAAATTTGGAATGGGTTTATTGAGGCAGTAACGTATGATACACCCGAAAAGTCAAAAGATGAAAAGGAGCAAGATCTAGAATACGCATCATCTTCTAGTACTAATTTGGCTCAAAATATAAAGGTTTTAAATGAAGTATTTAAAAGATTGACGCTTCCTTTAAAAACAATTGAGAACGATCAACGATTAAGTTCCAAATAGGAAATTTTAATGTCAAAGAATGAAGATTTTATAATTGGTAAAAATCCTAAAATATAATATTATGAATAGAGTTATATGCCTTATCGCGAGTTTGTTAATAGCTACTATATCTGGATATTGCTTGACAGTAAATAGCAAAAACAGAAATTTAGTAAAATATAACAAATCAGTATTTGTAGATTCTATACAAAAGGAAAAAATCACTTCACAATCTGTAGCTGAAATAAAATATCAAGCTACAACTGTTGTTCAAACACTTGAACTAATATTAAATAGCATTACATTTAACGATAATACTACCAGCGAGCTTGAAGCATATATTGCAAATAGTTATGCTCCAAATCATAGAAGCAGAGTTTTCTACAATCAAAATATTATTATTGAAGATGATATTAACCCTAATTACAACCTAAATAATTCCAAGGATGTAACTGCTGATAAATATTTAAGAGATTTAGATTTAAGTTATGAGAAAACATCAGATTTTAGTATAAAATTCTGCAACTTTATTGTATCGGAAGTAAAAAAAACGGATCATATGTTTGTTAGAGTAAAATTTGAAAGCAGGTTTGGTAGCAAATTTAAAACTGGCAATTCAACCTATCAAATTAGACAAAGGGAGGCACTTGTTAGAGTTGAGCCAGTTGGAAAAAAGAGGTGGAATGCTTATATTGAAGCCATTTCATATTATAATCCAAATCTTCCTATTGAAAGTAATGATCATAATTTGGCTGTAACTGATTTTGATAATAATCTAATATCAAATAACATTAGTTTAAATGAAGATGATTTATCTAAAAATGTTAATTTTTCTTTAACAGCTGATAAAAACAAAAAAGAACAAACCAATACCTCAGCAAATAATTGGGATGTGAATAAAAAAATTAAACAATTAGATATGGCTTTGCAAACGTTTTAAAGGTAATTTTTTAATAAACTCACTAATGTTATTTTAAGTAAGTCCCTTTTTTAAAATTTTAAAATTCATTTTTAATAAGTTATTGGTAAGTTCAATAAATTTTCAACCTACATTCAACACAATTACCCAAATAATCTAGGTTTTAACTTGTAAGCGTTAAGCGCTTTCATTTTTACTCAATTTTAGCTTGATACCAGTTAGGCCATCCCTACAACCCAACTTTTAGTAAGTAATGAGCGGTGAATAGTGAATGGGTTCAACAATTGCGATGCAGTTACTTGCTACCAGCTATACCTTCCTACAACCTTCAACCCGCAACCTACAACTTTTTTCAACCCACTAAAAACAAAAAGCCCGTAACCTTTGTTGATTACGGGCAATTGATAAGATTTGGCACCGACCTACTCTCCCACATTTTACTGCAGTACCATCGG
>CAIYNX010000096.1 GCA_903927645.1 uncultured Mucilaginibacter sp. | reverse complement strand
TTGATGAAAAAAATTAAAGATATTAACTTTATTGTGCCCATTAAAAATAGTCAACAAACAGGTGGCTATTCAAAACGTGGAGTGTTTCGAGAGTATTCCCTTGAAAACATTACAACTAAACTGACTAAAATTAATTCGTTATATAAAAAAATAGCTTAAAAAAGGCTTTTACCTACTATATTTGTAAGATATGTTGAAAGCGAAGTGGCATTTTTTCATACTCATTTTTATTGCGCAATTAGTGCAATACAATTTTGCGTATGCGAATGCATCTTTAATTAAACAACATGGTTGTTCTTGTGATTTTCATACCAATCCTAAAAGAGTAAAGGTTGATTTAAAAGAATCCATAAATAATACACAGGATTTTGAAAATGATGATCAGGAAGGAGGTGAAAATAATTTAATCCACTCAAAGGTTTACATTTATCATCATCGATTAAATTATAGTTCTCCACTTTTACCTTCTTTTTTAAACTTTCACTTTTATACCTTTTCGCTTCCTCTTCCTCAGTATGGTGTTGTCAGCACTCGCGGGGCAATTTTACCTGCTTATTATAATTTTCTGTTTAGGCTTAGTCCGTTCTAGTCTCCTCATAGCTTAATGCATTTTTCGCATTCCATTAATTAACTCTTTTATTATTCAAGCCAATGGCAATTGGTTAGTTTTTGCCATGGCATGTTTAAAAACAATCCAATTAAGCATGAAGAAATTTCAAATATTAATGCCGTTGATGGCAATTATTTTCAATATATACCTTTCGGGCTGTTCATCAAATTCAGCCAATAAACAAGAAATTGCTGATACTTTACTTTTACCGGTAATAACCTTAAAAACCTGCGATACAGTGATCCGAAAAAACTATGTGGCAAATATTGAAGCCATAAAAAATATAGATATCCGCTCCCGGGTACGTAGTTTTCTCGAAAAATCCTTTATTGATGAGGGTATGACGGTAAAAAAAGGTCAGTTATTGTTTAAACTGAACGACCAGGAATTTAAAGTAAACCTTTCAAAAGCAAAAGCAGCCCTCAGTAATGCTTTGGCCGAATCAAAAGCAACCTCGCTGGAAGTGGATAGGGTAAAGTTATTGGTTGAACGTAAGGTGATTTCTAAGTCGGAGCTTGAAGTGGCAGAATCAAAGTTAAGTGCCGATAGAGCCAAAATTGATGAAGCAAAATCCTTGGTACAAAGTGCCGAAGACCAATTGGCTTATACCAATATCCGCGCTCCATTTGATGGTATCGTTGATAGAATTCCGTTAAAAACAGGTAGCTTAATTGATGAAGGCACATTGCTCACCAGTCTTTCTGATATCAGCTCCATGTATGCTTATTTTAGCTTTCCCGAGAATGAATACCTGCAATATGCCCGTAAAAATAAAGATGGAGCGCTTAATAAAAATAATGGAGTTAAAATGGTACTTGCTGATGGCTTTGATTATCCATATGCCGGAAAAATTGAAACTGTAGAAGCCGAAATTGAACAAAAAACTGGGTCGATAAATTTTAGAGCCAATTTCCCTAACCCTCAAAAACTTTTGAGGCATGGTGCAACAGGTAAAATTTATATCGATAACATTGCTCAGCAGGTTGTTTTGGTACCTCAGCAATCTGTTTTTGATATTCAGGATAAAAGTTAT
>CAIYNX010000095.1 GCA_903927645.1 uncultured Mucilaginibacter sp. | reverse complement strand
ACAAATATCAAAAATTGGTTTTTAATTTAAAAGCTTTAAATGATTTGGGCAGATATAACATTTTGTTATTTTTAGACTTTATTTTTTAAAATGGAAACCATCATCATAAAAGCAATCATTAATATCCCCCTAAATAAAGTTTGGACACTTTGGACACAGCCCGACCATGTTTGTAATTGGAACTTCGCAAGCGCCGATTGGCATTGCCCTAAAGCCTTGAATAATTTAGTGGTTGGAGGCGAGTTTCATTATACCATGGCAGCCAAAGATGGTTCCTTTGAGTTTGATTTTTGGGGTACTTATGCCCATATTGAATTTGAAAAAAAGATTGTCATCACCCTTGGCGATGGCCGGATGATGGAAGTTTTATTTGAAGAAACTCCCGAAGGCACTACAGTAACCGAAATATTTGAACCAGAAAAAGTAAACTCAATAGCGCTTCAAGAAGCTGGCTGGCAAGCCATATTAAACAATTTTAAGATGTATGCCGAAAAATAAGTTTGATTCAATTTTTAATGGTCAAAACTAATCACCCTCGATACTTTCCAGCCATCATTTTCGTTTTTCCATATCATTACAAACCTAAAGGTGCCTACTTGTAGCTTACCATCTTCATAATGTTTAAAACGGTGTTTGCCAATCTCAATAGCGCCAAAACCTTTGATGGGGATCACCTCTAAGGTGGCTGGTACCAGCTCCCTGCTCAATTTATCGGGTCGGTTAAAAATGGATTGAAAATTGGTAAATACGGTTTCAAAATTCAGCAGACCGCCATTATCCTGATACCACTCCAAATCAGTGGTGAAATAGGTTTTCATTTTGGCTACATCCTGCGTATTGTAGGCGCCAAATAGCAGACTATCCATTTCGGCAATCTTATTGTATAGGCTCTTATCCGTTTCGGCTACTTTGTGTTCTTTTGTAAAAAGGTATTCATTTCGTTTAATCCAAGCGATGGTGCCTTTAAATTTTACCTCTTTTTTTATCAGCAAGGAGTTACCTTCCAACTTGTAAATATGCCTTAAGGTGGCTGGTTTATTATCGTTACCGTCTACCCCATCATGCTCGGTAATCAGGGTAAACTCGCCGTTTGGTTTTAGGTCGAAATCGCTTACCTTTTCGTCGCCAAATTTGCCATCTTTAAAAAAGGTGGTATCGGTAGCGTTTGCCTTGGGCTCGTCGGGGTAAATATGTTTTAAAATATAGCCGTTCTTATCTGCAGTAAAGGCAACCAATAAATTGGCAGGCATGGTATAAGGCTTGCCGCTGGTATAATCCAAATAGGTAAGCGTACCCTTCCATTCCCCAGCCGAGGCTACTAAATTGGCAATTGTAAAAGCATTGGCCTTGCTTTGCGCCAATAAGGTATTAGCAGAGCCAACATTCAACAATAAAAATAGTAACGGCAAACGGTAAAACTTCATCCTGATTTTGTTTTATTTCATGATAGGACGCAAACCAAACCCATTTGTTGCAGCCAAGCTTACAAAACCATGCATTTTATAAGAAAAGCAACTTGGTTTTTATTTTACCCTTTCCACATATTCGCCGGTACGGGTATCAACCTTAATTTTATCGCCTTGGTTTACAAAAAGTGGCACTTTTAGTTCGATGCCGTTTTCGGTAGAGGCTGTTTTTAACGCGCCCGATGAGGTATCGCCTTTTACGGCAGGCTCGGCATAGGTAATTTCCAGTTCAACAAAATTGGGGGCGGTGGCCATGATAGGTTCTTCGCTCTCGAAAGAAACGATCACATTCATGCCCTCCTTTAAAAACTTAGCCGATGGGCCAAATAATGATTTCGCGATATTGTGCTGGTCGTACGTGGTATTGTCCATTATTACCATATAATCGCCTTCCTCGTACAGGTATTGAAAATCGTTGGTTTCTACACGGCAAATCTCCACCTGCTCGTCGGTTGCCAAGCGAGCCTCCACAATTTTCCCGGTTTTTATATTGCGGAACTTGTCTAGATAAAACGCTCCGCCTTTACCCGGTGTACGGTGCAGCACTTCGGTAACGGTAACCAATTCGCCATTAAACCTTAATATATTGCCCACTTTAATTTCTGATGCTTTTGCCATGTATGTATGCTGCTAAATTTTGAGCCCAAAGATATATTATTTATGATATGGATTGGGGTTTTTAATTTTTGCTAGGACACTGGTTAGAATAAAATTTGGCTTACCTTATAATTGAAATCTGATTTTTGTCTATATTTAGAATTTGGTCAAACCTCATTTTAATTGAAATTTATTATTCCATTACATTCACTAGAATTATCATCCCATGAACGAAAAAAAACTACTAGATGATATTAAAAAATATGGATGGGCTGTATTGTCTATTGAAAATAGCGCATATTTACCCAATTTCTCTTACACGGTTGGTTTATGGAAGAACTATAATCATCCTGAATTAATCTGTT
>CAIYNX010000094.1 GCA_903927645.1 uncultured Mucilaginibacter sp. | reverse complement strand
TTATTCAAAAAAGTTTTTCTTTTTACAACAACAATGGCCGTATTTCTAGGTTTTTACCTTAATAATGTATTTTTCAGAGAAGTTGCAAATTACAATGGACAATTAGCTGCGGCAAACTATGTTAATTTGAAACCTTTTACCAAATTTGATATTTATTCTTTAAACGCTGAAAATAATATGTTTCAGTTTTATTGCAAAAAGCCTATTCAAATACTTTCAGTCAAATCTTTTAATAATACGAAAGGCTCAAATTTTAAAATATATTATATAAATCAAAAAACCATAAATTATTTCAATAAAGAACATATTCATTATAAAATAATTAGATCATTTTTGAATTATCCACAAGAAAATATTTTGCCAAAGTTTATAAACCATACAACAAGAGATGAGGTTTTAGACCATGTATATTTGATTTATAAATAATTACAAACTTAATGGCAAAGCTATAATACCTCCTTTAATTAGGATAAATGGCATCAATAATACTAAATACAGAATTTAATCAAAATATGAACCTATTTTTATTTCAATTAAAAGCCAGGATGAATAAAAAAATAATTTTTAGTGTTTTATTTACTTTAATAATTGCTAGCTTAAAAGCTCAGGATAATTATGAAATACAGGTTTATGGCGCCGAAACAGTAAAAGCAAATCATACCATGCTGGAACTTCATAGTAATTTCACCTCTGAGGGAACAAAACAAGTTTCGGATGGAGAATTACCTACCAACCATGTTTTTCATGAAACCATAGAAATTACACATGGATGGAATGATTGGTTTGAAACTGGGTTCTATTTTTTTAATACCCTAGGCAACAATGGCCGTACTGCCTATGTAGGCTCACACATCCGGCCACGCGTAGCTGTACCCGAAAGCCTACATTGGCCGGTTGGTTTAAGCCTTTCGGCAGAGTTTGGATTTCAAAAAGCAGAATATTCTGCCAATACTGCTACTTTAGAAATAAGACCTATTATTGACAAAAAGATTGGTGGACTATACTTAGCCTTTAACCCTGTATTAGATCAAAGTTTTGCCGGACCCGACGCCAACCGTGGTATGATTTTTTCGCCCAATATAAAGGGAAGCTATGACCTAACAAAAAAAATTGCCCTCGGATTAGAATATTACGGAAGTACAGGGCCATTTTTTCATTATGACCCCTACCAACAACAGCAACACCAATTATTCATAGCAACCGACCTTGATTTGGCACCCAAATGGGAGTTTAATGCAGGTTATGGTTTTGGATTTACCAACAGCACTGATAAAGGTATTTTTAAAATAATTTTAGGCCGGCTATTTTAACTAATTTACTACTTTGTATCTATAAATCAGTCTACCTAAATTTCCGTCAACATCAATACCTTCAACAACAACTCTATAGGTACCTACGCCATCAGCGTTACAATAACTTATAGTATTTTTACCATTCTCGTCGGTTACTAAATTTGGTTGCCAGTAAACTGTAGTACGTAAATCAGGTTCAGAATTAGGTAAAGCATTCTGATCATATTTAGGCGAATAAAATACTTTAGCTTTATAAATTCCTTTAGGGGAAATTGAAAAGATACCTGGCGACATTTCAAATCCTTTTGAAGCTAAACTTTTTACTACCTCACTGGTTATTTTAGTATTTATTACCATAACCCCATCAGCGCCATTTATACCATAAATGCCTGCATTGGCTCCCTTTAAAATTTCAATTGATTCAACATCACTCGGCGAAACAATATTTAAATCACTTACATAAGTTCCATCCAAAATAAGTAACATAGGACTTGCTTTTGCATAACCATCATTTGTTGGTTTTTCAAAACCAGTTAAAAATGGTTGCCCATCCACAAAATTTACGCCTCTTGCAATACCACTTAAACTGGCTGATAAAGAAGAACTTGGTAGAATTTGGTTGGCTAAAATAACCTGATCGGCACCGCCTGAACCACCAAGTTTTGAGGATCGAATTTCATTTTTTATTACAGGTACTTTTTTAACAAAATTAGATTCGGTTGCTAAATTTACGCTCTTGTCATTTGTTAAATTAGCACTAGTTGGCTGACTAACAAAGGTTGGTGCCAAAATATCAGCATTCAAATCATATCCTGAACCCATTACCGAAATAGGAGCTTTTTTTGGCCCATAATAGTTGGAATCCAAGTTAAGCACCACTTGGTTTTTACCATTTGATGAAGCTGTTTTTAAAATGAAATTATTTCCGGTATAAAAAACAATATCTTTAAAATTGAACTTTCCGTTGTCGTCAGTAATTTGTTCTAATGGAATTCCACCTAATTTATTTATAAGCATTACTTTACTTTGTTTAACAGGTTCACCCATTTTGTTTTTTAAGTATCCTGCTATATTTACAGATTTTTCGGGATTAAATGATTTAACAAGATTAATTTTATCGTCTAATAACTCCTTCCACACAAATTGCCTGTACCCTTGTGTAAGCATTAAAGCATCTAAACTTGTTCTGGCATTATTATCATTATTTGCAAAATAATAGTTAGGCTTTTCTATATATCCTCTTAAATCAGACGATAGAAGTAAATATGACAAGTTAGTTATCTCAGAATTTTCATCAACCAACACTTTGCTTTCATCTATAACAGAAACAGAATAAGATCCTTTTGTTGAGTTACCATCTTTGTTTTTTACCTCTAAATCAAAGGAAACTTTTTCCCTTTTTTTATAAAACTCTTTATCACTTGCTATTGAAAGCTTTAGTACATTGTTCTTTTTAACAAAAACCAGTCGCTCGCATATTGGCTCGCCGGTTTCTGTAAATAATGTAGCTTGTAAAATACCAGTTTTAAGGTTACTGGTTGGCAAATCAAGACCCAAAACTGAATTATCAAGTTTTGTATTTACTGTTTTTATTAATCCACCATTATAAATAATTAAACTCAAGCCCTTATTTAAATTTTTCTTGTAAAAAGCCCTATTAGCCTTAATTTCAATAGCTATTTTATTAGTATCATTTGTATTTATTGCCAGAGTAATGCCTTCATTTTGCACCTTCGGGAGGTCTAAAAGCTCTTGATAACCATTTTCGAAAACTACTTTAGCTTTGTATATTCTTCCTGATTCGGGTGTAAACTTTGTAATACCCATGCCTAAATGTGTTGATGAAAATTTTGCAACCTCCTTATCAAAATTATCTATGATAACACCTTTATAATTTATGCCTAACCCGTTACTACCAATAGCCTTAATGCCCAATTTTGATTCAATGTCAACAACAAGATTACCTCCTTCCGGAAAAAACTGTAAATTAGGTTTCCCCGTCTTTTCAATTACATTACTCACAAGGCCGGTGCTATGAGAAGAACTAACGGAAATATACTTCTCAAAAAAATTGGGGTCACTTTCATTTCTCATCCAATTTGTAAATGCACGAATTCTATAGGTACCTCTTTGTAAGTTTTCTGGCAATAAAAAATCACCCCACCCTACGCCGTTTGTTAATTCTATTTTAACCGCTTGAAGTAAACTATCCTTTTTATCCAATAATTCAACATTCAAAATACTGCTAATATTTGATGGCAAATTTATTTGCCCCATTGTTACATAAGCTTTAAAAAAAATGGATTCGCCAGCAACATAGTAAGGATAAGGATGGTCAAGATGCAAATAAGCCTTCTCAATAGGATGTTCTACAACAAAATCTTTTAAAGCTGATACTGCTTTATTTGCTATCAGATTATCGGATTGGGCGAATGCCCGGGATAATATGCCGAATAATAAAAATGTAAAAATTAAATAAAATTTACCTTTCATGATTTTATAGTTTATAGGGTTGTGATTGTATAAACTCTTAAAAAAACCATTAAACTAAATTAGTATTCAATTGAAAAACTAATTCATATAAAGGCCTCAAAAAGAGTAGTTTATTTATTGGTTGAATAAATTTACCTAAAATAATTGAAAAAACAAATTTATTTTGATTTATAAACAGTTGATTGAACAATCAAATAATTAATCAAGGAATAGCCATAAAGGTTTTGGCTACTTCTGCCAACATCTCATCAGTAATCAATTCGGGCGAATTGAATTGGTCCATAACCAAGGCTTTTGAGAATTCAATAGTTCCACCTGATGTTTTAACTATTACACCATCTCCGTAAATAGAATGGATTCTATAATTACCTATTTGTTTATTAATCGGTTCTAAACGAATGAGTAATTCAACAATCACATATGTTGGCAAGTTTTTCATAACCATTAGCGCAAACATACATTAACAAATTAATAATTTTAGATTATATTTATGTTAATTACACACGATATTTTAATTTAATTAACATATATTTTATATTATATTAACATTAAAATTTTATTGGTCCTTTATTTTTAATACCAACCACATAATAATAATACCAAAAAAGGCTATTATCCCAAATGACAATCGTAAGCTTACCAATTGTGAAATATAGCCTACAAAAGGTGGTATTAAAACAAAACCCAAATACCCAATAGTTGAAATAGAAGCTAAAGCAGATGAGCTGTTCATTTTGTCTGATTTTCCTGCCAAACTAAATACCATTGGCACTATACATGATACACCTAAACCAACCATGATAAATCCTACTATTACGGGAAAAACATATGGTAATAAAACTGAAAGCATCAGGCCCGAAAAAATAAATAAACCACTAAATCTTAATACGGGTTTAATTCCAACTTTAGAAACCAGTTTATCACCAAAAAATCGACCGCTCGTCATAGCTATTAGGTAGATTACAAAGGCAGCAGTAGCCATTGTCTTATCAGGGTTAACCACCTTTTGGAAATATAAGGCACTCCAATCATACATTGTATTTTCGCAGGCCATGCAAGCAAAGCAAATAAATGAGTATTTAATCAAATACTTATCTGGCAATGAAAAAACAGGTTTACGGTTATCAGGTAATGGCTGCTGGTAATAGGTTTGATTGATAGTTAAAAAAGTAATTATTGTTAATACAACACCAACTAATAAAAAATGCCAAAATGGATTTATATTAAAATAAACCATTAACAAACCAAAGGCAGCTCCGGCAAAACCAGCCATGCTCCAAATGCCATGAAAGGTTGCCATAATTGATTTTATATAAAGATTTTGCACCGCAACACCCTGGGTATTTATTGATAGTGTAAGGAGATTACGTGCCGAACCGAAACAAAAAAGTATAATAATGAGTTGCCAAATATTATTGGTTATACCAATCATTATTAATACAACGGTAAGCACCAACGAGCCAATTAACATAATAATCCTGCTGCTATAATGCATTAATAATTTGCTTGTTATTGGCATTGTAAGCATTAAACCTACCGGTAAGGCAAATAACACTGTACCCAATTGGGCATCATTTAAATGAAGTTGTTGCTTAATGGTTGGAATTCGAGAGGCCCAGGTAGCATACCCAAAGCCCGAGATGAAGTAAAATATAGCACAGGCTATTCGATATTGTATGGCACTTTTAATATAATCAGCTTTATTATGCACGCTATTAATTTCGGGACAATTTACGCTATTAAGTCTATTTTAGGATGTAAAAATTGATTAAAACTAGATTATTCTATTTGCCACCACCTTCATCAGGAATATTATTGTCCTGCTTTTCACGCTCCTTTTTAAATTCAAGTTTACCAAATTTGTAATTTAAATTTATACCGAATGATTGTCTTGGCACTTGCCTTAAACTTGTTTGGTAAAAATTAGGACCGCTAGCTGTTGAATTAAAATTGATATATTTATTAAATAAATTTGTAGCAGTTAAGCCTAAACTAAGTTTTTTATTCATAAACTGTTTCCGTACTGCAATATCATAAAAATAAAAAGCCGGGTTGGTTCCTTGAATTGTTCTTTGTGATGACCTATAATTTATAAAAAATTCAGCAGCTAAATCTTTGGTAAATTCGTAGGCGGTGTTTAGGTTTATTCTATAAATAAACCCACTAACTTGCGGACTACCCGGGTTGGTAGTAATTCTATCAGCAAAAAACATATTCGATCTAAAACTTAACTTACCACCTACAGGTAAAGACCCATATAAATTAACACCTTCATCTACCTCTTGACCAATATTCGCGCTTTTATTTAAATATCCGTTGGTGTATACTGTATTTCCAATCCTCAAAGTATCAAATGGAGTAATAATTGATTGTAAATCGTTGGTATTATAACGGTAGAAAACGGCTACATAAATATTAGCACCTTTATCAAACGAGTGATTATATCCTAGTTCATAATTATGGCCTAATTCAGGTTTCAAGTTGGGATCGCCTGTAGAAATGTTATGAGGATCGCTAATATTGTAAAACGGGTTCAATTCCCTGTATTCTGGCCGTTGAAGCCTGTATGAATAACTAAACTTTATGCTTTGCGTTTTATCAAATTTGTGCGATAAAACGTAGGAAGGGGCAAATATCCCGTAAGATGGTAACAATGTGTTCGGATAATCAGTTGTTGAACTGGTGAATTCATACCTTAAACCTGCTTTCCCATTAATAAAATTATGAAAAACGGAGAACGATGTGGATAAATAATAAGCGAATATATTTCGCTTATAGTTAAATGAATAGCTTTGAGATGGATTTGCAGTAAAAACACTATTTACCAATGTTTGTGTAACCACTGAATTGTTTAAATTCTCCACACCTAACTTGGTACCAGTTTCAATAATAAAATTATCGGTAAATGGCTGGGTATAATCTATTGAAAACTCCGCCTCCTTATCTGTACCAGGGTTGTTTCCAATCGAACCAATAGGAGTTTGTATCACATTGGTAAAATTCTGTAGCTGTGAATAGTTATTGGTACTATTTCCATTACTATAATCCAATAAAATATCCAATTCTTGGTCTTTCTTGGCAAAGGTCTTTTTGTAGGATAAGCTTAAATCAGCTGTATTATTGCTAAACTTACTGTTTGAGTTATTTATGCTCGTTGTATCGGTAAAGCTGGGTATTGCCTCAAAAAAATTATTATAAACAATTACATGTTCTTGTACCTGTTCTTGGTTTACACTTCCATCGTTTTGGTTACCAAAATGGTTGAAATTAAACGACAAAGTTATCTGGTCTTTTTTTGAAACATCCCAATTAAAACTGATACCCGATTGATAACCACTACGGCTAAAGGTACTTTTGCCATATTGTGTAAGGTGGGTAGCCGTATTTTCAAAACTACTGGTTGAGTGGTTATCGCTCGAATTAATAGTGGTACTTGCTAATTGTCCTCTACCATTAAAAAATGCATTTACACCAATATTACCTTTTCGCGCGGTTAGGTTTAATGAACCATTTTCAAGGCGTGTGCCTGCAGTTAGGTTTATATTACCATTTACACCTTGTATGGTACTTTCTTTTAATATTATATTTATTATTCCGCCGGTACCTTCAGCATCATATTTGGCACCCGGATTGGTTATAACTTCTATGTTTTTAATTTGACTGGCAGGTATAGACGCCAATGCATCAGCTATACTGGCACCAAAAATGGTAGAAGGTTTTCCATTTATTAAAAAACGAATATTTGAATTACCCATTAAATCTACATTGCCATCAAGATCTACAGATACCATGGGTACCTTTTTTAAAATATCGGTAGCTGTACCACCCTGGGCTGTCAAATCATTTGCAGGGTTGTATACCAACTTATCAACTTTGTTTTCAACTGATGGTGCATTTGCAGTAATCGAAACTTCTTTTAATTGATTTTGCGAAGGGCTTAAATATATGGTACCTATTGAAACACTATTACCAGCAGACCCACCAACTATTACATGTAATAATTTTTGTTGCTTGTAGCCTATAAAATCTACAGTTATAGTATAATCACCAGGATTGATATTTTCAATTTTAAAATTCCCGTTAGGATCAGTAACAGAGCCATTAAAGGGTGAAGATACTCCTTGTTTGTATATGCTTATGGTTGCGTAATCAACAGGCTTTTTAGTATCTGCGTCCAATACCTTACCCGTAATTTTCCCCTTTTCTTCGGGAGAGGCAAATATGTTGGTAAATAAGGTTAATAAAAAAAGGGGTATTATTAAAAATTTCATCGAGTTCTGCACGCTTCAAAATTGCTTTCTAATTTTGGATTAATGTTGAATTTTTATTAACGTAATATTATTGTTACATTAATATGATCAAAAAATCAACACCAAGCTTCCACCCAAAATTAACAATGCCCCAATTGCCGTTTTTATTGTAAGGGGTTCTCCTAGAAAAACAACCGCCAAAATTATAGCAAATGCCACACTCAACTTGTCTACAGGCGCCACTTTGGATACTTCGCCCAATTGCAAGGCCTTAAAATAACAAATCCAGGACAGCCCGGTAGCACAGCCTGATAAAATAAGGAAAATCCAATTGGTTCTGGTTAGCGTAGAAATAGATGCTGTACCTCCCCTAACCAATGCAATTACCCAGGCTAGTATTAAAATTACAACCGTCCGTATTGCAGTCGCCAAGTCTGTATTTACTCCTTTAATTCCAATTTTGGCGAAAATGGCTGTTAAGGCTGCAAAAAAAGCTGAAAATAATGCATATATCCACCACATAATATAAATATAATTTCGCCTAAATATCAAACAATAAAAAGGATTTGATGCATAAAATAATATATGCTTTTAATATTGAGTTTAGGTATGAATAATTGATAAGAATTATAATTTAAGATTGATTTTAAATTACGGGATTACTATATATTTTGTACCGGTAATAATACCAGCATTATTTGTTACCACTATTAAAGGAGCGCCTTCATAAACAAATGAAACAAGGGGATTCACTGCAGGACTTGGACCTTCTAACTCTAAAAAATAGTTCACTTTTAGAATATCTCCGTGATTTACATTTACATTGAAAGTATTATTTTCAATTTGCGAATAAATATCTATCAATTTTACAGATGACTGGTTAGTAATTGAAAATGAATAGATAGTAAGGGTAGTTGAAATATTACTAATGATAACTTGTAAGGGTTTAGCTGGCAAATTAGGTTCGTAAATAGAATCTTTTTTACACGAAATAAAAAAAGAACTTAATATTAAAATCAAAAATAATAATTTTTTCATTTTGTAATTGTTTTAAAATACTTAGGTAACCAATTAGGTTTTGGTTGTTTATTAGAAAATAAATATACTTATTTATAAATTAGATTTAGAAAGTAGAAAAAAATTTCTGTTTTTCAATGGTGCTCCCTCTTAAATTTAAATTCTTTTTACAAAATTCAATTTAGTAAAAATAAAATTAATTGAATAATCCAAATTATCTCCAATAATCCATTCGTACATTTGAAAAATAGTTATGAAAATACTTATTGTTGAAGACGAAACCGGACTAAGAGAAAGTATAGAAGAATACTTTACAGGTGAAGGTAATATTTGTGAAACAGCCAAAAATTACACTAAAGCATTATCAAAAATAAATTTGTATAGATATGACTGTATATTGTTAGATATTAACCTACCTGATGGCAATGGTATTGAACTATTAAAAAAACTAAAAGATAACAATCATTCAGATGGAGTGCTTATAATTTCGGCAAGAAACTCATTGGATGATCGGTTGGATGGCTTGAATTTAGGAGCGGATGACTATTTGGTTAAACCATTTCATTTATCTGAATTAAAAGCAAGGGTAACTGCCATTATACGTAGAAAATCATTTAATGGAAGTAATATCTTGGTATTAAATGAAATAACCATCGATTTATTGGCTAAAGAGGTGAAAGTTGCCAACACCGCTGTAAAATTTACACGAAAAGAATATGCATTACTTCTTTATTTTATTGCAAATAAAGGCAAGGTAGTTTCAAAAAATGCCATTGCAGAACATTTATGGGGAGATGGAATTGACATGGCAAATAATTTCGATTTTATTTATTCGCACATAAAAAATATTCGTAAAAAATTAATAGAGGTTGGCTGTGCCGATTATATTCAGGCGGCTTATGGTATGGGTTATAAATTTATTGAAGAATGAAGTTACTTACCCGTTATAATCAAGTAAACATTATAAGCACAACGGTAATTTTTATTATTACTGGGTTTATTTATTACCAAACAATTAGTTGGATATTAACCAATCAAAAAGATAAAAGCCTAACGGTTGAAGAGGATGAAATTTTTGAATATGTACATTTAAACAATAAGCTGCCACAAATTTTCCAATCGGAAGACCAACAAATTACATTTACCGAGGTTAAAAATGATTCCGTTAAACGACAATTTATTGATACCGAATACCTAAAAAAGTGGGACAATAATAATTTCCATAAACACCACCATAAACACAAAAACCATTACGAAAAAGAACCTGGAAGAGAACTCATTACCTACGTTAAAATAGGCGATAAGCTTTACAAAATTCAAATTATCGAATCAAAGGTTGAGACTGAAGATTTAATACGGATTATTTTCGTCATCACTTTTGTAGTAACCCTACTTTTAATTTTGGTATTGTTACTAACAAATAGGTTAATATTAGGTAGAATATGGAAGCCGTTTTATAATATAGTAAATCAAATAAAGCAATTTAGTTTAGCCGAACCAAAAGAAGTACAACAACCTGAAACAGATATTGAAGAATTTTCTGAACTAGGCACCGCTGTAACATTGATGGCAACAAAAGCTAAAAATGACTATACAAACCTTAAAACCTTTACAGAAAATGCCTCACATGAATTGCTGACCCCAATTGCAGTTATTAACTCAAAACTTGACACACTGTTACAAACCGAGAATTTTAATGCCGTTCAGAGCAAAATTTTAAATGATTTATATAGTGCAGTTTCGCGCTTAAATAAGTTAAATAACTCACTACTCTTGCTTGTAAAAATTGAAAACCACTTATTAAATAAATCGCAAAGAATAAACCTCAAAGCTTTGTTAGAAGAAACAGAAAGCCAATTTGAAGAAATTATAGCCGATAAAAGACTGGCATTAAATCTGGATTTGCACGAAAAAGAAATTGTAGCCAATCATTACCTGATTGAAATATTGTTGAATAACCTTTTTACGAATGCTATCAGACATAATTATAAAGGTGGTAAAATTCAAATTTCACTTACAGCAGAAAGTTTGATCATCAAAAATACCGGAATTAATGAACCATTAGATGAAAACATTTTTGTTAGGTTCAATAAATCTGCAAATTCAGAAGGAAGCGGTTTAGGATTAACCATCTCAAGGCAAATATGTGAAAATTTTAAATTTACTTTAAACTACCGTTTCGAAAATGGTTATCATTGTTTCATGGTTAACTTTTAGCAATAATATGTTTACCAAAAAACCTTCCTCCTAAATTAATCCAGATTTTAATTTTAATTTGCTTTCAAATTCTATCCAATTGATATTTGAATGAAATTTTTTCTAAGCATTTTATTATTATCCTTAGCAGCTACTGTTTCATTAGCGCAAACCAATACGCTTGAACATTATTTGGAAATCAGCAAAAAAAATAGTCCTTTATTAACCGACCTCAAAAACCAGGTACAATCCAGTCAATTGGATAGTTTGAGGTTGAGAGCAGCATTAAGACCACAAGTAAACGGAATTGGAGCTGGGCTTTTTGCACCCTCTTACAACGGTTTTGGCTATGCGGGAGCTATTACTAATGTACACACAATCAGTGCCTTGGTGAGTGCAAGTAAAACCCTTATTAATAAACAGTATATCAATTCGCAGATTACGGCGATCAGTTTACAAAGAGATTCTATTTTAAATATTTCAAAAATATCAGAGCGTGATTTAAAAAAAGCAATTGTAGCACAATATATTACAGCTTATGGAAGCCTGTTACAGGTAAAATTTACTAATGAAGTTGTTGATTTGTTAACTAAGGAAGAAGGATTACTAAAAACCCTTACCCAATCAAACATTTACCACCAAAGCGATTATTTAACCTTTTTGGTTACGCTAAAACAACAAAAATTACAAACCTTGCAGGCTAGTTTACAATATAAAAATGATTTTGCCACTTTAAATTATTTAGCCGGATTTACTGATACATCATCAGTGGAACTAACCTACCCAAGCCTTGAAAAAACAACTTTGCCTGAACCTGCAACAAGCATATTTTTTAAAAAATATCAAATAGATAGTTTACGCCTAATTAACAGCCGCAAATTGGTTGATTTTGCCTATAAACCGAAAGGAAGTATTTTTGCTGATGGTGGTTTTAATTCCGACTTTTCTGATCAACCTTATAAAAACTTTGGAACTAGTATAGGTTTTAGTTTATCTATCCCAATTTTTGATGGAGGAATTAGAAAACTACAATATAAAAAACTATCGCTACAGGAAGAGACCCGAATAAATTACAAGGCTTTTTTTAATTTACAATATAAGCAGCAAATCGATCAATTGAACCAACAAATAAATCAGAGTGATGAATTGCTTAAAGAAATTGAAGACCAAATAAAATACGCAGATACTTTGATTCAGGTTGATTTGAAACTATTACAAACCGGCGATTTAAAAATTGCCGATTTGGTATTGGCTATCAACAATTATCTGGTTATTAAAAATCTTAAAACCACCACCAACATTAATAAACTGCAACTCATAAACCAGTTAAATTATTGGAACAAATAACATGAAAAAAATAAAATTAAGCTTTAATAGTCTTATTTACTTTGGTTTGGTAGTATGCCCCTTGCTGATATTTTCGTGCAGTAGCAATGATAAGTCTGATGATGAAGATGCCAAAGTTGTTTCGCAAACACCAGTTACGGTTACTCAAATTGCAGATACCATCTTGGCCGATTATATTGATTTGAATGCAACCTCGGTTACTTTGCAAAAAAATTATGTAAAATCAAATGCCAACGGTTATTTGCAAGAAACTAACTTATTGCCCGGCCAAAATGTAACAAAAGGCGAATTACTATTTACCATTAAAACCAAAGAGGCACAAAGCATAGGTAACTCAATAGCTAAATTAGATACCTCCTTCAAATTTTCGGGGCTTAATAAAATAAAAGCCACACAATCAGGATATATATCACAACTAAGCCACCATGCCGGCGATTATATTGCTGATGGCGACCCTTTGGCAGTAATTAGCGATCGCTCTAGCTTTGTTTTTATTATGCAATTGCCTTATGAATTAAAGAGATACGTTAAAACAGGACAAAATGTAAAACTTACACTCCCCGGAGGTAAAGCTATTAATGGCTTGGTTAAATCATTTATGCCTACTGTTGATACAGTAGCCCAAACCCAAGGGGTGGTCATCAAAATAAATAATACTGATCAAATTCCTGAAAATTTGGTAGCCAAAGCAAGAATTATAAAAGCCTCTAAAAATCATGCTTTCACCTTGCCAAAGGCTGCTATTTTGGCAAATGAAACCCAAACCGAATTTTGGGTAATGAAGTTAATTAATGCTACAACGGCGGTAAAAGTTGTTATAAAGGAGGGGATTATATCAGATGAACAAGTAGAAATATTATCTCCGAAATTCACTTCGAATGACAAAATAATTTTGACCGGAAATTATGGACTACCAGATACCGCTAAAATTAAAATTGTAGCACCATGACCCCAATTAAAGATTACTTTATTACCCATAAAAAACCAATAAGCTTGGTATTGGCTTTGATAGTTATGGGTGGTTTATTTGCCTATTCAAAGCTACAAACCTCTTTATTTCCCGAAATTACCTTCCCTAAAATAAAGGTAATTGCTGAAGAAGGACTGCAACCAGTTAATAAAATGATGGTTACCGTTACTAAACCTCTTGAAAACGCGATTAAGCAAGTGCCAGGTTTACAAATGGTAAGAAGCAGAACCGGACGTGGTAGTTGCGAAATATCCGCCTTTATGGATTGGAATGTGGGTATTGATGTAAGTCTGCAAAAATTACAAGCTCAAATTGACCAAATAAAAGTAGACTTGCCTCCGGATGTAACCTTTACAGTAGAAAAGATGAATCCATCCACCTTGCCGGTAAGTGGTTATACGCTTGAAAGCCATTCTCGGAATCCTATTGAATTACGTCAATTGGCAACTTATACTGTGAAGCCTTTCCTTTCGCAAGTTGATGGAGTTTCGGAAATTAGGGTAATTGGAGGCAAAGCAAAAGAATATTGGTTAACACTCAATAAGCAAAAAATGAGTGCTTTGGGTTTAACACCCGATATAATAAGCGCAGCCCTCTCACAAACTAATTTTGTAAAATCAGAGGGGTATTTGGCTGATTATAAAATGCTTTACCTTACCGTAACCGATGCAACAATCAATGCCAAGGATGAGTTGGAAAATCTGGTAATAAGCAATAACAGAAAACGTGTAATACTATTAAAGGACTTTGCCGATATAGCTGTACAAGAAAGCATTGAATATACCCGAATTAACGCAAATGGACATGATGGGGTTTTAATAGCTGTTATTAAACAACCTAATTCAAACTTGGTTTCGCTTTCGGCTGATATGGATGATAAAGTTACCGCTTTGCAAAAGCTGCTACCAAAAGATGTAACCATAAAACCTTATTACATTCAGGCCGATTTTGTGAAGGACGCTATAAAAAGCGTGAGTGATAGTTTATGGATAGGTTTGTTATTGGCCATTATTGTTGCCATTATTTTCTTGCATTCGTTAAAGGCAAGTGCAACTATATTAATAACAATACCTATTACACTTAGTTTAAGCCTGATTATTTTATATGTTTTGGGCTACACTTTTAATATCATGACGTTGGGTGCCATCGCTGCAGCTTTGGGTTTAATTATTGATGATGCCATTGTTGTTGTTGAACAAATTCACCGCACCCATGAAGAACACCCTCGCGAGCATCCTTTACTTCTGGTTAAAAAGGCAATTGATTACCTTTTTCCAGCCATGGTGGGGTCCTCAATAAGTACTATTGTTATTTTTATACCATTTGTATTAATGAGTGGAGTTGCAGGTGCTTATTTCAAGGTGCTTACAAATACCATGATTATTACATTGGTTTGCTCATTTTTTGTAACCTGGGTGGGTTTGCCGGTAGTGTACATTTTATTGAGCAAACACAAAAAAGATTATTCTGGTGATGTAAAACAACCTATTGAGCATGAGGTAAAAAAACAAAGGTGGGTGCGTTGGTTCATTATCAGACCGTATGTTGCCTTGGTGATAATTGTCGGACTCATGGTTACCGTATATATAGTTGGACCTAAATTAAAAACCGGGTTTTTACCCGAAATGGATGAAGGTAGCATTGTGCTCGACTATACTTCGCCACCGGGCACCTCGCTCGACGAAACAGATAGAATGTTGCGCCATGTAGAAAAAATCGTTACTGCACAGCCTGAAGTAGAAGCTTATTCAAGGCGAACAGGAACTGAGATGGGCTTTTTTATTACAGAGCCAAACAAAGGAGATTATTTAATACATCTTAAAAAAACAAGAAAAAAGACAACCGAGCAAGTAATTAAGGAATTAAATGAAAAAATTGCTATAAATCAACCTGCTTTAAGAATAGATTTTGGTCAGGTGATTACGGATATGCTTGGCGACTTGATGACCTCTGTTCAACCAATAGAAATAAAAATATTTGGTGAAAATCAAGAAAAGTTGAAAGCCCTTTCAAAACAGGTCGCCGATGTGGTAAGCGGTGTAAAGGGTACCGCCGATGTATTTGATGGGGTAGTAATTGCAGGTCCTTCAGTTAGTATTGAACCAAATTTTAGTAAACTATCACAATACAATATAACTCCTGTTAGTTTGCAATATCAAATTCAAACATCCCTTGAGGGTAATGTAATTGGTACAATGCTTGAACGTGAACAGTTATCACCCATTCGAATGGTATATCCGGCAAACAGAGTATTGAATGTTAACGGAATTAAAAACCTATCAATATTTGTTCCAAACGGTAAATTAATACCAATAACTGAATTAGCAAATGTTGAATTAAGACCAGGAGATGCTGAAATAAATCGTGAAAACTTGCAAGCAATGGGAGTTGTTAGCGCTCGTAAAGATAGTTTGGATATTGGCACAATAATGACAGGCATTAAAAAACAGATTAAAGAAAAGATTAGCCTGCCCGAAGGTTACCATATAGAATATGGAGGTGATTATGCCCAACAACAACAATCATTTAAAGAATTATTAATGATTTTGATAGCCTCAAGCTTATTGGTGTTTGCCGTAATTTTATTTGTATTTAAACAATTCAGAATCGCATTGATTATCATTTTTGTAGCGGTTTTGGGAATTGCAGGTAGCTTTTTAGCCCTTTACCTTACCAAAACGCAACTAAATGTAGGCAGCTATACAGGTCTTATCATGATTGTTGGTATAATTGGCGAAAATGCCATTTTTACATTTCTACAATTTAAACAAAGGGCCATCGAAAACCAAAGCAATAATTTGGATAATAGCATAAACGAAGCCATTATTTATTCCATTTCAACCAGGTTAAGACCTAAATTAATGACTGCTCTGGGTGCCATTATTGCGTTGATGCCTTTGGCGCTGGGTATTGGCGCCGGGGCACAATTACACCAACCATTGGCAATAGCTGTTATTGGTGGGTTTATAATTGCCTTGCCGCTATTACTGGTTGTTTTACCAAGTTTGATGGCTGTATTTTATCGCAATTATAATTTCATGTTAACAAATCAATTAAATCACGACAATAACGTTTAATACCATTTTTATACAGAATTGTATTGCACATTTATGCTATAAACAATTAAAAAAATGAAAAAAGTAATTTTATTTATTTGCGCAGCCTTATTATTTGGCTCTACATCCGTATTAAAAGCACAAACTTATGTTTTTGATAAAGCAATAGCACTACCAGGTGTTGGTGGCTATGATTATTTATCAATCGATAAAATAAATAGGCGTTTATACGTATCGCACGGTACTGCTGTAAATGTTATTGATTTGGATACCGAACAACCTGTAGGTGTAATAAGTGGCATGAAAGGTGTACATGGCATTGCTATTGTTAACAAAAGTAATCTAGGTTTTATTAGCGATGGCAGGGCAAACGCTGTAGTTGCTTTTGATTTAAAAACATTCACCATAGTAAAAACCATTCCTGTTGACGCTAAAGGTCCGGATGGTATTATATATGACCCATATTCGGATAGAGTATTTAGCTTTAACGGCGAAAGTAATAACACTTCAGTGGTTGATCCAAATACACTAGCTCAAGTAGGAACAGTTGCCCTGGGTGGAGGCCCTGAATTTGCTGTAAGTGATGGTAAAGGTTTAATATATAATAATCTTGAGGATAAAAACAGCTTGGTGGTAATTGATACCAAAACCTTAAAAGTTGTGAATAATTACCCATTGGCTCCTTGCGGTGGACCTACCGGCATAGCCCTTGATGCTGCTAATAACCGTATTTTTTCTGTTTGCCGCCAAAATAAAGGCATGAGTGTGGTTGATATTGCTACCGGAAAGGTAATAACTACAGTACCAATTGGTGCAGGTGTTGACGCGGTAATTTATGATGAAGCGCGTAAACTTATTTTTTGCTCAAATGGTGATGGTACAACTACCATTATTAAACAAGAAACTGCCGACCAATACAGTGTAATTCAAACCTTACAAACTCAAAATAGGGCTAAAACAATGGCTTTTGATAACAAAACCAATAAAATATACCTAAGTGTTCAAGATTTTGAAAAGGGCACTCGCAATGCTATACCAAATACTTTTAAGGTATTGGTTTATAAAGTTCAATAAGTAAAAGCATTTTGAGCTAAATTATTTTTTAAGTTTAAAATATTTAAAAGCTACTTGGAAATTTTTCAGGTAGCTTTTTTATTTAAGCAATATAAATATAAAGAAATTTACAAACTTCTTTATATTATTGCAGTTGGTTGAACTAGAACATTAGGTTAAATTATCAAGAATGAAGATTTGGCAAAAATCAGTAACTGTAAATGAATTGGTGGAGCATTTTACGGTAGGTAACGACCGTGTTTTTGATTTGCAAATGGCAGCTTTTGATGTTTTAGGCTCATTAGCACATACCAAAATGTTAAACAGTATTGGTTTGATGGATGATGAGGAATTGAATAAAGTTCAAGTTGAACTTAAGAAAATTTACCGGGATATTGAAAATGGCCAATTTACCATCATTCCTGAAGTGGAGGATGTACATTCGCAAGTTGAGTTGCTATTAACACAACGTGTTGGCGAAGCTGGTAAAAAAATACATAGCGGTCGTTCCCGCAACGATCAGGTTTTGGTTGATTTAAAACTTTTTTTCAGGCACGAAATACAACTAATTGTTGAAAATACCACCAAACTATTTAACCAATTAATTGAACTAAGCGAAAAACACAAAGATATCTTATTACCCGGCTATACCCATTTGCAAGTTGCTATGCCTTCATCTTTCGGTTTGTGGTTTGGAGCCTACGCCGAAAGCCTGGCTGATGACCTTGAAATGGTTTTGGCAGCTTATAAAATCACCAATAAAAACCCCTTGGGCTCGGCGGCAGGATATGGCTCTTCCTTCCCATTAAACCGAACTTTAACTACCGAGCTTTTAGGTTTTGATAGTCTGAACTATAATGTGGTTTATGCGCAAATGGGACGCGGAAAAACCGAAAGAGTAATTGCACAGGCTTTATCGTCAATAGCTGCTACCTTAGCTAAAATGGCCATGGATCAGGCCCTTTATTTAAGTCAGAATTTTGGTTTTGTAAGTTATCCTGATACTTTAACTACCGGTAGTAGTATCATGCCGCATAAAAAAAACCCCGACGTTTGGGAAATAATGCGCGGTAAATGCAACAGAATTCAAGCATTGCCGAATGATGTGGCCATGATGACTGTGAACTTACCTTCGGGCTATCACCGTGAATTGCAATTATTAAAGGAATTATTGTTCCCGGCATTTACTGAATTGAATGATTGTTTGCACATGGCTACCTTTATGCTTCAAAACATTACCGTAAATACTGAAATTTTAAAGGACCCTAAATATGCTTACTTATTTAGTGTAGAAGAAGTTAATAAACTTGTACTAAATGGTACACCATTTCGTGATGCCTATAAGCAAGTGGGCTTTGATATTGAAAATGGCAGTTTTAAACCAAAACGAGAAGTTAACCATACCCATGAAGGTAGTATTGGCAACCTGATGAATACTGAAATTACAAAGGCATTTAATCAGGTTATAAATAATTTTAACTTTTTAAAGGTTGAGCATGCCATCGAAGAGTTAGTTAAGGTATAAAACAAATAAATTGTATTGAAAAAAACCATGAATGGACAAAATAGAGATGATATTTACCCTGGGCTTGAAGTTGATATCATTTTAAAAAAAGATCAACGGTCAGGGAAACGAACACGTGGTTTTGTGAAAGATTTGTTGACAAGCTCCGCCTTTCATTCAAGAGGGATAAAGGTAAGGTTAGAGGATGGGCAGGTAGGTAGAGTTGTAGAGATAATTGAAGAATAGATTATAAAACTAAAAGTATGACGAGTAATATTAAACCAGATAAAAGGTTTTTTTTTAGATTGGATGCACATTATAGGTTAATAATTGCACTTTCCTTTAGTTTAATAGCCTTCCTTTTTTTATATGGTAAAATTACAAGGCCTGCATTAATTTTGGCTGTTTGGATTACTTGCGCATTAACCATTATTGTTTTAAATTGGATTATTATTTTTTCAACCCATCCACGCGAAGTGCGCAGGATTGCAAAACTACAAGACTCCAGTTTAACATTAATATTTTCCTTTATTACAGCAGCATCTGTAGCTAGTTTAGGGGCGATCATTTATTTGTTAAAATCATCCAAAGGACTATCAAATGCCAGCAAAAACGAGCATATCCTATTATCAATTGCCGCAGTTATTATTTCCTGGTTTTTATTGCATACCATTTATACTTTGCGATATGCACGTTTATTTTATGATGAAAAAGTGGATGCTGATGGAATAAAAAGCGACGTTGGAGGATTACAATTTCCCGGTAAAGATGAACCTGATTACCTTGATTTTGTTTATTTCTCATTCATTATCGGGATGACTTTTCAAGTATCGGATGTAAATATTACCTCACGAAGAATAAGAAGGGCTTGTGTATTGCATGCGTTAATGTCATTTGCTTTTAATACAGTTATTGTTGCTTTAAGCATCAATGTAATTTCCGGTATGGTTTCACAATAGGGTACCAATGACCCTAGGGTAAAGACCTTGGTAGAGGTGCTTCTTGAAAATTAGGTATTCAGGAAAATAGGTGGATTTAAATTTAATTTGAGTTCTTTATTCAACTTTTTAATTAAATAATCTAACAACATTGGTGAATGTTCCTCATTGTGCTGATGAATAAAAAACCATATAGATTGTAAACCCAATTGCTCCCAAGTTTTTACCCTTTCTACCCAATCATCTATCCGGCTATAATCAGTTTGGTGTAAACCGTTACCAACAAATCGTATAAATGCATGTGGGGTGGTCAATTCCATATGTAATACATCTCTCCGCCCGCTTACATCAGTAATTACAGCTCCAATATTTAAATTTTTTAACAGCATGAACAATTGGTTTCGAATCTCGGTAACCTCAAACCAATTCTTATGCCTAAGTTCAATAAATATTGGAACATCAGATGGAAGACTTTTCAGGTATAATTCTAATTCAGGAAAACTTTTTGGGGTATAATTATTAGCCAACTGCATAAATAATGGCCCTAATTTTTCACCAAATGCCATGATTCCGCTATAAAATTGGGTGGTAATTTCTTCAGCATTTTTCAGTCGGCGCCTATGGGTAATGGTTTGAGAAAACTTCGGACAAAACTTAAAATCAGGGTTACCTTGTGCCCTTTCCTTCCATCTAATAATGGTTTCTGGCGCGTAAATTTTATAAAACGTAGCATTTAGTTCAATACTATTAAAATGCTTTACGTATTCATCCAAAAAATTGGCATCCTTTGTTTTAGGTGGAAAAATTTGACCTACCCATTCTTTTCTTCCCCATTTGGCACAACCAACGTAAACTTTTAATTGGTTTTTGCCCTTGCACACAGTTAGGGTATTTTTAGTAAAATATGTATCAGGTGGTAAAGTAAAATCTACCTGCAACAATACTTCCGGACTAACCCTACCAAATTCCATAATTTTGGTTATTTTAATTTCTTGAATTATTAAAAAATCAAATAACTTTAATTGCTTTCTTAATAATTTTTGATTTTTTCTTTATAGCTTTCTTACACTTTAACAATATCATAAAATGATAAACAATTACAAAACTTTATTAATCTTTATAATTATAGATTTTATTTTACCGATTCTATTTTTCACATTTTTTGGTTATCCTAGTCCAAGTGCAGAAGCTGAACTATTAATAATTCCAATCATCTTTATTTTAAATTTTTTATTTGCAATGGTTTTAGGGGTTTTGAGGATTACCAAATTGTTGAAAACTAATATTTACAAAACATTTATAATAAATGCTTTTGTTGGATGCCTAATATATTTGATTGTGGATTTTTCTTGGCATTATATTCTCGATAAAATAAATTATAGAAGAATGATTTTTCAAGTTGAAAAACAAAAATATGAGTTGGAGCTTATTTATAAATATTCCACCTTTGAAATTTTTGAAAAACACGATGGTTATGGTACCGGCCCAATTATGGAAGGAACGTTTCAGATTAAAGGAGATAGCGTTTTATTAAACTATAAAGACGATATTATGCTCGTTTATAAAGATTCCTTGGCTGGATTCAAAAACTATCCAAAGTTAGTATTAAATAATGAGTAATCCATCCTAAAACTCCAAAGGACCTAACCTTCGCATATTTTTCTTTATCAAATATTGTCTATGCCTTAAATATCTGGTTGGGTGTACTGCCGACCATTTTAAAGGACTTGGAAAGATAACTGCTATTGCCGCAGCCTCCTGGGTATTTAACTTTGAGGCTGGTTTATGGAAATAAGCTTGTGCTGCTGCCTCCACCCCATAAATGCCATCCCCCATTTCAATCTCGTTCAAGTAAACCTCCATGATGCGCTGTTTACTCCAAAAAATTTCTATCAAAACGGTAAAATATGCCTCAAAAGCTTTTCTAATCAAGGATCTACCGGGCCATAAAAATACATTTTTAGCTGTTTGTTGAGTGATGGTGCTACCACCTATCAACTTTTTACTTTTGGAATTTTTTTCAATCGCTTTTTCAATTGCATTAAAATCAAAACCATTGTTTTCTAAAAAAGTCTGGTCTTCGGCAGCTACAGCTGCGCGCTTCATTGCATCAGAAATTTCGGAAAAATCTCGCCATTGTTTGTCAATCTTCCATTCTTTACCAGCGGCTTTCCGTTCAAAACCACGTTGTACCATTAACCATGTAAAAGGTGGGTTAACAAATCGAAAAAGTATCACACCAAAAATACTCGCGACAAAAAAAACGACTACAAGAATTCTAATGGACTTAAAAAAAATACTGAAATAACCTCCTTTGTACCATTTTTGGCTACCAGATGAATTATTTTTAGAGGATTTACTGCTATTGAAAAACGGCATATTAGCATGAAATAAAATTTTTCAATAAAAAAGGTGTTTTGACTAGCAAAACACCTTTTAATTTTAAGTTTTTTGTTTTGTAGAACTTATTCAGCAACTACAATAAAAGGAACTTGAACTTTAACTTCTTTATGTAAGTTAAGGTTGGCCACATACTCTCCAACAAATTTAGGTTCCTGATCAAATGTAATACGACGGCGATCCACTTCAAAGCCTTCTTTTTTCAAAGCATCGGCAATTTGAATAGTATTGATAGCGCCAAATATTTTGCCTGATTCGCCAGCTTTTGCACCTATTGTAAGTGTAACGCCTTCAAGGCGAGCAGCTATGGCATCGGCATCCTTACGGATTTTTTCTTGTTTAAATTGAGCCTGTTTTAGGTTTTCGGCTAAAACTTTACGGGCCGATTCTGTAGCAAGTATAGCGAAACCCTTAGGGATAAGGTAATTTCGGCCATAACCTGGTTTTACATTCACTACATCGTCTTTATCACCGAGGCTTTTTACGTCTTGTTTTAAAATAACTTCCATTGCTTAACCTCCTGATTATTTTAATGAGTCTGTAACATAAGGTAATAAACCAATATGGCGAGCACGTTTAACTGCCTGAGCCACCTTGCGCTGAAACTTTAACGAAGTTCCGGTTAAACGGCGAGGTAATACTTTACCTTGATCGTTAATAAACTTCAATAAAAAGTTTGCGTCTTTATAATCAATATACTTAATTCCGTTCTTTTTAAAACGGCAGTATTTTTTACGTACATCCTCAACCTTTGGGGCGGTAACGTATTTAATTTGTTCGTTTGCCATTAGCGTGCAGCCTCCTCTGTTTTAACTGGTTTCTTTTGGTTAAATGCGCCGCTACGTTTTTTCTCATTATAAGCAATGGCATGTTTATCCAGTGCTATAGTAAGGAAACGCAAAACACGCTCATCGCGCCTTAATTCAATCTCCAATTTGTTAATTAATTCACCCGGAGCCCTGAATTCAGTTAAGTGATAGTATCCTGTAGTCTTTTTTTGAATAGGATACGCAAGTTTTCTCAAACCCCAATTATCCTCTTGGACAATTTCGGCTCCGCCATCAGCAATCAACTTATTAAATTTGGCAATAGCCTCCTTAGAAGTTTCCTCTGATAACAACGGGGTTAGAACGATCACGATTTCGTACTGTTGCATTATTATACTTTGATTTTTAATTATTTACCCGCTAATACGGGGCTGCAAATATAAGAAGTTATTTTGATTTTTAAAATTCGTTTTAATTAGTACTTTTAAAACATAAAATAAACCCTTAGGCATGAAAAAAATTCTGTTCGTTTTATTGTTAAGTTCTTTCTTCAATAAATCATTTTCGCAAAACAAGCTAACTCCGCTAGAAAAACAGATGAATGATTCAGTATGTAATTGTTTGTCGAAGCTTGATATGAATAAAATTAAGACCAAAAAAGAAGCAACCGATGCCTTAACTAATTGTATAATAGTGCATTCAGATTTAATTATGAAGCTCGCCGAAGAAAAAGGAGTTAGTGTAACGGATGCTGATGCGATGAATAATATTGGTATTAAAATAGGCAAAAATTTATTTCTTGAAAAATGCGAGGCGTTTACACAAATATCATTAAAGCTTGCAGGTGATGATAAAAATGATGACCAAAATGTTGAATTAACCATTGAAGGTACTTTTAAACGTATAGACCAAAAAGGATTTAACTATTTTGTTTTAAATAATGGTCAAAATACAGAAACATCTTTCATTTGGCTGAAGCAATTTCCTGACTCAGAAAACTTTATGGGCGATGTAACAAAATATAAAGGGAAAAAATTAAAAATAAAATATGATGAAATTGAGGTTTATCTGCCTATTGCAAAAGGTTATTATAAGGTAAAGGAAATTTTAAGTGTTGATGTATTATAATAGCAAAAATTTAAACTCATTTTATCCAAAATATGTCGAATTCAAATACCATAACTATTGCCCCAAATAGCTCCTACCCCCTTACAGTTAATCGTATAGGTTATGGCACCATGCGCCTAACCGGCGAGGGTATTTATGGCGAACCACCTAACAGACCGGAAGCTATTCAAATATTAAAAAAAGCTATAGATAGTTGTGTTAATTTTATAGACACAGCCGATTATTATGGCGAGGATGTAACCAATCGCCTAATTGCAGAAGCACTTTACCCATACCCAGCCAATTTGGTAATTTGTACCAAAGTGGGTGCCGCCCGTAGGCCTGATAAAAGCTGGATACCTTTTAATACACCTGACAATTTGCGTACAGCCATTGAAAACAACCTGCGTACTTTAAAAATTGAACAAGTTAGGATGGTACATTACAGAGTAATGCCCGGTGTTGGAAATTTTGAAGAGGGTATGGAAACCATGTTTAAAATGCAGGAGGAGGGGAAAATTTTACATGTTGGCGTGAGTAATGTAAGTTTAGAAGAGTTGGAAACTGCTATTAAAATGGGCAATATAGTGAGCGTAGAGAATATGTATGGCCATGCCCAGCGCAAAACACTAAAAACTCCACATGGAGAAAACCGTGGCGGCGAAGAGGTACTTGCCAAATGCGAAGAAAATGGGATCGTTTTAATTCCTTATTTTTCATTAATAAACGCTTTAGGTAAAAATGATACTAGAATTGCTGAGGTGGCGGCTAAATATAAAGCTACCGAGGCGCAGGTTAATATTGCCTGGCTGTTAAACAAATCTCCGGTTTTATTGCCAATACCAGGTACTTCTTCATTAAATCATTTTGTTGAAAACTTGAAAGCTGCTGATTTAAAGCTTAGCGTTGACGATATGAATTTTTTAGCATAATTTTAGATTCAAATTAATACCTCAAAAAAACATGGCTGCAAAAGATAAAGACTTGAATAACCCATTGGCACCCAAACCTACAATACTACCATCAGATGTAGATGAAGTTGAATTTGAATTAGAGGATGAATATGAAGAGGCCGAAGACGAAGAAGATGAGTATGAGGACGATGATGATGATGACGAAGCCTTTGATGATTTTATGGAAGATTTGGAGGATCTGAGCGAAATTGACGAAGAAGAAAACTATGACGATCCTGAAAATGATGACCATTTCCCGGAGGATGAAATAAGCTAAGTTTTTGGCTTTTTATTATGATTTACGAAGGATAGAATACTTCGTAAATCATACCTTAAACATTCCTACCTATCATATTTATCTACTATTTCCTAACCAAACCATCGATTTATCATTTTGCCTTTTAACCTATCAATATTCTCATTACCTTAGTAGCTGTGGATAATTTTATTGTTTCGGCTCGTAAATATCGCCCTGCAACTTTCGAAAGTGTTGTTGGCCAGCGGCATATTACCAACACTTTAAAAAATGCCATTAAAAACAATCAGCTTGCTCAAGCATTTTTGTTTTGCGGTCCGCGTGGTGTTGGTAAAACAACCTGTGCCCGAATATTGGCAAAGACCATCAATTGCGAAAATTTGCAACCAAATGGTGAGGCATGCGGTTCCTGTGCATCCTGTGTTTCTTTTCAAAATGGAAATTCATTTAACGTACACGAATTAGACGCTGCCTCTAATAACTCGGTTGATGATATTAGGAGTTTAATTGAGCAAGTACGCATTCCGCCTCAAGCAGTTAGGTATAAAATATATATTATTGATGAGGTGCACATGCTTTCGCAACAGGCTTTCAACGCGTTTTTAAAAACACTGGAAGAACCACCGCATTACGCCATATTTATATTAGCCACTACCGAGAAGCATAAAATATTACCTACTATACTTTCGCGTTGCCAAATTTTTGATTTCAACCGTATTAAAGTTGAAGATATGGCATCGCATTTGGCATCTATCGCCAAAAAAGAAAACATCAGTTATGAAGATGATGGCTTGCACATCATCGCCCAAAAAGCGGATGGTGGCTTACGAGACGCGCTATCCATGTTTGACCAAATTGTTAGCTTTTCTGGCGGTAACATAACTTATCGGTCTGTTATTGAAAATCTTAATATTTTAGATTATGACTATTATTTTAACATAACAAATAGCCTATTATTAGAAGATAATGCGAAAACACTTTTATTGTTTGATGAAATTTTAAGTCGTGGCTTTGATGGTTCTCATTTTATATCGGGTTTATCCGATCATTTCCGGAACCTATTGGTAAGTAAAGATCAATCCACTTTAAAGTTATTGGAAGTAAGCGAAGGAATAAAAGCTAAATATTTACATCAATCGCAAATAGCAACAGTTTCATTTTTATTATCGGCATTAAACATTGCCAACCAATGCGATTTAAGTTATAAATTGAGTAAAAATCAACGCCTACAGGTTGAACTCGCCTTACTCAAAATTTGCCACTTGCCATCGGTTTTTAATTTGGCAAACATTCCAGTATCTCTGCAACCTAGCGGGGAATTAAAAAAAAAACCTGAAACCCTAGTAACTAAAATTGAAAGTATTGAAGTGGGAAATAAGGTTATACCCGCTTCTATCAACCCGCAACCTAATTCCTCAACAAATAAAGCAGCACAGCCTGAGCCGCAAAATGTTAAAATAGATACCCCAAATATTGAAAAACCTAGGGTATTTATTCCTAATACTATTGCTTCCAGTACCTCTATTAAAATTCCATCGCTAAAGGATGTTACAAAAACTGCAGAGGCGCTACTTGAAGAAGATCCTTATATAAAAGGTACTGCAAAAGAGGATTATTCTCCTGATGACTTTGCTAAATGCATGAATGATTATGTGGCTAAATTAAAATTGGAGGGAAAAAAGAACCTGTTAACTATTTTCACCACCAACCCGCCTAAACCATTAAGTGCTAATACTTACCAAATTATTGTTGAAAACAAGGTTCAGGAGAATATTTTTAGAGACGAGCGCCCCAACCTTCATAACTTTTTACGAACTGCATTAAAAAACTTCAACATTGAAATCAGTGCCCGAATTGATGAAAAAGAAGTGGTAAAAAGACCTTATACCGTATCAGAGAAATTCCATTATATGGCCCATAAAAACCCAGCTATACTAGATTTAAAAAACAAATTTAATTTAGATTTTGATTAGAGAGCTTTTATTGATTATTTACCCAATAAATAATCAATTTGGCTTTATAAATAAGTTTAAAATAAGAACCCCTGCCAAACCTATAACAGAAACCAGCGTTTCCATCACAGTCCATGACCGGATAGTATCTTTTATAGAAAGATTAAAATACTCCTTGTATAACCAAAACCCTCCATCATTTACATGCGAAAAAGCCAAACTCCCCGCACCTATGGATAGTACCATTAAATTGGGGTTGATAGTAGGGTTATTTAAAACCAAACCTGCCAATATACCTGCAGCTGTTAAACCAGCCACTGTTGCAGAACCCAAACTAACCCTAATAATTGCCGCAATAAGCCATCCCAAAATTAAAGGCTGAATAGGGATATTTTGAAGTGAATGACTTATTTGGTTGCTAATGCCACTATCAACCAAAACCTGTTTAAATGCTCCGGAGCCGGCAATAATTAATAAAATAACAGAAATATCTTTTACAGCATCCACATAAATCCTTCCTAAATACTGCATGTTTTTTCCTTGCCATACACCTAAACTAAAATTTGCGAATATAATTGATAGGAGCATTACAATTGGGGCATCGCCAATAAAAGCGATTGTTTTGTGTAAAATACCATTGCTATGATCTATATTTAAATATATGCTACAAGCCATCATTAAAATTACTGGCATAAGAGCGGTAATAAAACAATTAAAACCAGCAGGTAATTTTTCGATAGGCAAGTCGACTGCCTTAAAAGTAATTATTGGCTTCGAAACTATATTTTTTAGCGTACCTGAATAAATTGGGCCAGCTATAATAATAGCCGGAATTGCCACTAATAGGCCATAAAATAAGGTTTTACCCATATTGGCATGAAATACTTGTACCAATGCAGAAGGGGAAGGATGTGGAGGCAAAAAACCATGAGTTACCGATAAAGCGGCAAGCATGGGTAAGCCAATATAAACCGCCGGCAATTTATATTTATAAACCACCGAAAATATAAGTGGTACAGCCAGTACAAAACCTGTATTATAAAAAAGCGGGATACCTATTATGAAACCAACCAAAACCAATGCCCATTGAATATGCTTTACCCCAAAAAAACCAACCAAAACCTCGGCTATTTTTTGAGCAGCTCCACTATCAGCAACTAATTTACCTAACATAGCACCAAGGCATATAATAATAGTAATGGAGCCCAATGTATCACCCAAACCCTTTTGAGCAGAGGCCGTTACTTTATCCAAAGGGATACCTAAAAAAAGACCTGCAAATATGGAAACCAGCAAAAAGGCAATAAAGGTGTTAACCTTGGCCCAGCTTACCAGTAACACCAATATTGAAATCGATAATAGAATGATTAAAAAGGACATTTTTTGGTTTTAATTGCTAAAATACCTTTATTACTCGAAAAATGATATAAATATTTTAAAGCAATTAAATAGGATAATTTAGGATTATTGGGTGTATCTAAGTATTATTAATATTACTTTCGTCCCGATTTTTAAATAGGTTAAATGGAAATCTAAATTTATTCTCTTGCATTCCTATTAATTTTTCAATCTAAAAAAATGACAAAAAAACGCTATATAATTTCTGTACTAATTTTGGGTTCGTTAACAGCAATTGGTCCATTTTCAATTGATATGTATTTGCCTGGTTTTGCTGCAATTGCAAAGTCATTTCATACAACTACCGCTCAAGTTTCCCTTTCTTTATCAAGTTTTTTTATAGGTATTTCAATTGGTCAATTATTATACGGCCCACTTTTAGACCGATTTGGTAGAAAAAAGCCTCTTTACGTAGGATTATCTTTATATATCATTACTTCAATTGGTTGCTATTTTTCAAGCTCTATAGAAAGTTTAATTACCTTGCGTTTTATACAGGCTATTGGAAGTTGTGCTGCCGGGGTGGCATCAATGGCAATGGTACGTGATATTTTTCCACCAAAAGATAATGCTAAGATTTTTGCACTCCTAATTTTAATATTAGGTGTTTCGCCTATGGTTGCTCCTACAGTTGGCGGATATGTTACTTCTGCAATAGGCTGGCAATATATATTTTTAATTTTAGCGGTTATAGCTACCCTGGTATTGTTGGCGGTAGTTTTTGCCTTACCAGAAAGTTACCAACCTGATCCTAATTTTTCACTTAAACCAAAGCCTATTTTAAATAACTTTTTATTGGTTATTAAAAATCCGGAATTTTACACATTTGCAGTTTGTGGTGCTTTGGCTTTTTCTGGTTTGTTTGCATACTTGGCGGCCTCTCCTTTTGTTTTTATGACTGTTTTTGGGTTGAGTGCAAAAGTATATGGCTGGATATTTGCGCTATTATCTGTTGGCTTTATAGGTGCCAGTCAGTTAAATACCCTATTAATAAGGCATTTCAGTAGTTTACAAATAATACGGGGCGCATTAACTGTTATGTTAATTATTTCGGCCACATTTTTAATAGGGTCGTTAAATGGAATAATAAACGTTTATAGTACTATATTATCTGTTTTTTTAATATTATGTTGTGTTGGCATAGCCAACCCAAATACTTCGGCATTATCATTGGCTCCTTTTGCTAAAAATGCGGGTACAGCAGCCTCGCTATTAGGGGCTCTTCAAATGGCAGTTGGATCGATAAGCTCTTTATTGGTAGGTTTATTTAAGAGTCAAAGTACTATTCCAATGGCAGTTATCATGTTTTTATCTGCATTGGCATCTTTTCTTATTTTCTTAATTGGTAGTAAATACATACACAAACAATCAATAAAAGCTGTTTAAAAAAAAGGATTGTTTAAAATAAAAAAGGCCCTACATTGCTGCAGGGCCTTTCCATAAACAATATTCAATCCCAAAAATTACCTAAGCTCAAAACCGCTTCTCAGTTTGCTACCATCAGGATAAAACCCTGAAACAGTCAGAACCCCGTTTTTTAAATTGCTAATAACTTTATCTATATCATTGGTATTTGCAATAGGTTGCTTATTGAGTTCGGTAATGATAGAACCTACCGGCAACTCTAAATAATCAAATAAGCCACCCTCGCGCACCTGGGTAATTACAACACCGGCATTTACATGAAATTTTGCCTTTTGTTCCTTGTTTAACGGAACAAAACTAGCACCAATTCTATTATAAAGTTCTTCAGCTGATTTTGATTTAGCCGCTATTAATGATGGATTTTCTGCCTTAAGTGTTACTGTAAAAGTCTTTTCCTCATTACCACGTAATACTGTCAATTTAATTTCATCACCAGGGTGTAATCTGCCAACTCTTTCTTGTAAGTCAGACGAGGCATAAGCCGTATTACCATCCACTTTGGTAATAATGTCTCCTTCTTTAATACCTGCAGTTGCCGCACCACCTCCAGGAATAACTTGATCAACATATAAGCCAGCAGTTTTGTCGGTATTTTTTCTTTCAGCTTCATCTTCATTTAATTCGGTAAATGAAATGCCAACAAAACCACGTTTAACAGCGCCAAATTTTTGTATATCGTTTAAAACCTTTTTAGCAAGGTTTACAGGTATGGCAAAACCATAGCCTTCGTATGAACCTGTATGAGATGCGATTGCTGAATTAATTCCAATCAATTCGCCATTGGTATTAACCAATGCCCCACCGCTGTTACCCGGGTTAATAGCAGCATCAGTTTGAATAAATGATTCGATGGCCTGATTTAGTCTTGGCTTATTTTGGTTTTGAGTACGTCCGAAAGGATTTTGATTTTCATCCTCATTTTCATTGCTACCAATAATCCCGATTCCACGACCTTTTGCGCTAACAATTCCTGCTGTAACTGTTGACGTTAATTTAAAAGGATTACCTACGGCCAATACCCACTCTCCAACTTTTACGGCATCAGAGTTACCAAGCTTTACAATTGGCAAATCTGTAGCTTCAATTTTTATTAAAGCTAAATCTGTGTTGGGGTCGGTACCAATTACCTTGGCCTTAAAGTTGCGGTGATCATTTGTTGTAATTTCAATTTTTTCAGCTTTATCAACCACATGGTTGTTGGTAACAATGTAGCCATCAGTTGAGATAATAACACCTGACCCGGAAGCCATTTGAGGACCTTGCGGAGCTATTCGCTGACCAAACATATCACCAAAAAACTGTTGAAATTGTCCGTTTTGTTGCTGATTAGAATAGGTAGTTCGAATGTAAACTACGGCAGGAGTAACAGCAGCTGCTGCTTCGGTAAAATCAACCTGCCCGGTTGAAGATGAAACCTTATTAGCTGTTAATGGGTTATTTGTAAAAAATACTTTCTGACGATCTTCAAAACTCAAAGACTTTGAATACCTGTTTTCAATTAATTTGTAGCTGCCGAGCGCTAGAGCCCCTCCTACAAATGCTGTTAATAATGTTAAACCAAACTTTTTCATATTCTTGTTATCTTTCCTTTTTTTAAGTTTACTTTATTTTTATATCAAATTTAATACCATATAGACGCCTAAATCAAGGTTTCGTTATACTGTTTTTTGTTAAATATTGTTAAACCCAATATTATTTAATTCAAAATACAAAACCATCCTGTGTTTAAATCATATAATACCTAATGCAATATCAAAACCAGTTATATCCTTTTATATTTGCGTTAATAATATAAATGTTTGGGTAGGATTAACTTAATAACTCTAAATATAGTATTAGCGAATATCAATAACAGATTTACTTTTTAAATATTACAATAGGATAGATAAGATTAGCACAAAAATCAAAAAAATGCACTTTTTCAAATATCAAGGAGCCGGTAATGATTTTATTTTAATTGATAACAGACCAAATAACATCAATCATCATGACCCCGCATTTATCTCTAAAATTTGCGACCGTCGTTTTGGTATTGGTGCTGATGGTATAATATTTTTGCAAAATAAAGAGGGTTTTGATTTTGAGATGGTTTATTATAATGCCGATGGCCAGCCTAGCAGCATGTGCGGCAATGGTGGCAGGTGTATAGTTGCTTTCGCGAAATTTTTAGGAATAATTGAAGATGCGACAAATTTTCTTGCTGTTGACGGGCCACACTATGCCAAAATTTCAGATAGTGGTGATTGGGTTAGTTTGAAGATGATCGATGTAGATACCATTTTAAGCGATGGCGAAGCTTATGTTTTAAATACTGGTTCTCCTCATTATGTACAACAAGTAACTGGATTAAAAGAAAAGAATGTTTATCAGGAAGGTTACCAAATTCGTAATAACCAAACCTATAAAAAAGATGGAATCAATATAAATTTTGTTGAACCTATAAATGGTGGTTACTTTGTACGAACCTATGAGCGAGGTGTTGAAGACGAAACTTTTGCCTGCGGAACCGGTGTAACTGCAGTTGCCTTAGCTATGGCAAAGCACAATAATATTACCGGTTATGTAACTACACCCATTAAAGTTTTGGGTGGAAACCTGAATATCAAGTTCGATTTTAACGGAACTAAATTCACCAATATTTTTTTAGAAGGGCCGGCAACAAAAGTTTTTGAAGGCGAAATAGATATTTAATGGTTATTTTAAAAACATTAAAATAAGGTTGTTCCTAAACTTTTCAAAACAAAATATTGTTTATAACTTTTACAATTAATTAACCTAAATTATTTTCTAATACCCAAAATTCTGCTTAGGTTTGAATTTTTTGTTGATGTAACTTCTATAAATTTTTATAGAAAAATATGTTACGTGTAGACAGTAGTAAACCTTGCCAAATAATTTATGCCATTGCCAAGCATGAATACCTGTCGTACGTAATTGAACCCCATATCATCCAGCTTAATCCTAACGGTGAATTTTCTTTCACCTATCAGCGTTTATTTTCAAATACTGCCAATGAATTTGTGCAATACCTTGATGATACAGATTTGAGGCTCATAAAAATATTAGAGGAGCTCGAACAAGGAAATATTATTAAACGTTATTATAAAAACCCTATACGGCCATTCGAATTTTTTACAAAAATATTCAACGACCAATTTTTTGAAACCATAAGGCCAAAAATGGAGAAACGCATGGCTGAAGCCTTGAGTTTGTTGGGTAATAAAAACATTTATCAAATGATAAAGGAAGGTTACCCAGCCGGACGTAAATTGCAAATTGCGCTCGAACCTGCAACAGTTTTATTCCATTTTAGGCGCGATGAGGAAGAAATAAGGTATTTCCCAACCATCAAATATTTAGGATTGCGTATTGAATTTATGTTTAAAAACGCAGAAATTATTTGCAACCACCCTGCCTGGATGTTACTTGATGATACCTTATATTATTTCGAAAAAGAGATTGAAGGGAAAAAACTGGTTCCATTTCTAAACAAAAGATATATTGCTATACCTAGAACATCAGAACAATCGTATTTTGAAAAGTTTGTAGCTCCACTTATTGAAAAACACCATGTTTATGCTGAAGGATTTACCATTAATACAGAAAAGTATGATGCACACCCGGTTTTAAAAATTATTTATATTGAGGGTGGCACCTCACAATTACAGCTTTGTTTTAAATATGCAGGTTATGTATTTCCTTATGGAGATGAAAGGCATATTTCTGTACGAATGGAAAAAAATGATGATGATTATACCTTTCATCGTATAAAGCGTTCCGTTCAATGGGAAAAAAACAAACTTAATGAATTGCTTGGCTTAGGGTTAAAAACAGTTTCTAGCTTATTCCAAAACCTTGAAGTGAGTATAGCAGATGATACTGAAAATCACCAAGCCTCTGTTTTTGAATGGATAAACCAACACTATGATCTTTTAATTGAGCAGGGTTATGAAATTGAACAACCTTTAAACAGCGGGCAGAAAAAATATGTTTTCGGAAACACAAAAATTGATCTGGAAATTAAAGAAAATAATGATTGGTTTGATATAAACGCGGTTGTGTTTTTTGGTAGCTACCGAATACCTTTTATTCAACTAAAAAATCACATTTTAAACCGAATAAAGGAATTTGTTTTACCAAATGGCGAAATAGCCGTTATACCGGAAAAATGGTTTTCGCAGTATGGCAATTTATTACACTTTAGTGAAGGAAACGAAATATTAAAACTAAAACAACACCATATAGGCGTTGTACACGAACTTGCTGAAAGTGAAATAGCTAATATTACCATGAACCGAAAGCTTCAAAAATTAGCTAATTACGAAGAGATGGAAGACATTGAATTGCCTAAAAATTTTGTTGGTAATTTAAGACCTTACCAAAAAGCTGGTTATAATTGGTTTCATTTTTTAAAAGATTATCATTTTGGAGGTTGCCTTGCCGACGATATGGGCTTGGGCAAAACCATACAAACTTTATCATTACTACAAAAACATAAAGAGGATGCCGAAGCTGAAGGCAATAAGGCAGTTTCATTGGTTATTATGCCTACCTCGTTAATATATAATTGGTTAAATGAAGCCAAAAAATTTACTCCTGAACTAAAACTAATGGTACATACAGGTACCTTAAGAAATAAAGAAGTTGCCACCTTTCAAAATTATGATGTAATAATTACCACTTATGGAATAAGTCGTATTGATATTGACTTGTTTAGTGCTTTTTATTTTGATTACATCATCTTAGATGAAAGTCAAAACATTAAAAATCCTTCCTCTAAATCATACCAAGCTGTTAAGCAATTAAAATCAAAGTTTAAATTAATTTTAAGTGGTACACCTGTCGAAAATTCAGTAAATGACCTTTGGTCGCAGATGTCATTTTTAAACCCGGGTTTGTTAGGCGGACAAGCATTTTTTCAAAATGAATTTGTAACGCCAATAGAAAAAAAGAAAGATGAAGAAAAGGCAAAAAAATTACAAGCGCTTATAAAACCATTTGTACTTAGGAGAACCAAAGAGCAGGTAGCAACAGAATTACCTCCAAAAACAGAAAATCTTTTCTATTGCAAAATGAGTGAAGAACAAGCTAGTGTATATGAAAGTGTAAAATCTGAGTATAGAAATGAATTATTAAAAAGCCTGGATGATGGAACTTTCGGAAAAACGCAATTGCATGTTTTACAAGGGCTAATAAAGTTGCGGCAAATTGCAAACCATCCGCTAATGGTTGACGGCGATTATGAAGGCGATTCGGGCAAGTTTGAAAACGTGGTTCATACACTCTCAAACGTATTAGAAGGTGGGCATAAGGTACTCATCTTTTCACAGTTTGTTAAACAATTAAATATATACCGTGAATATTTTGAGGTTGAAAATATACCCTACGTTTATTTAGACGGAAGTACCCAAAATCGTGGAGACGTGGTAAAACAGTTTCAAGAAGATGAGAAAACCAGGGTATTTCTAATCTCAATCAAAGCTGGAGGAGTAGGCCTAAACCTTACCGAAGCTGATTATGTATTCATTCTTGATCCTTGGTGGAACCCAGCAGTTGAACAACAAGCTATAGACAGAACACATAGGATTGGACAAACCAAAAATGTATTTATTTATAAGTTTATTACCAAAGATTCTGTTGAAGAAAAGATATTAGCCTTGCAACAACGCAAACTTATAGTTGCCAAATCATTGATCACTACCGAAGAAAGCTTTATTAAATCCCTCTCGGTGGAGGATATTAAAGAAATTTTAGGGTAATTAATTAATACAATTTCAATAAAGAAATTGCTTTTTTTTAAGGTGTAAGTACACCTAATAATTTAAAGACTAAATAAGCTCCCCAAACTATTGAACTGATATAAAATATAATTCGACCATGCTTTCGATCGGCCTTGCTGTATCCATATAAACGATCTCCATTAGGTAAGGTTTTTTTATAGGTAAACAAATGCCATCCAATAAAAATACCCAATATCCCACCCAACGCTGCACACAGGTAACCAATTATGATCCATGTTGTTTGTGGATCTTCAGGCTTTTTTAGTTCATTAATTCTTTCCTCCTCTAAATACTTTACTTCTTCGTTCGATAATACATTTCCTCTTTGTGCCAAAATTTTTCGAGCTAATAAAAAATCGAAAGGGCTCCATTCATCTGCTTTCGAAATTAAATCTAATAGTTCATCATCCGAAAAACCAAACAGATAATAATCCTTATCAACTTGGTCAATTTCTATTTGAGCCTCATTCTCCAAAATATGTTTTACCTTCTCAAAATCAGCACTTTTTATTTTTACTGCGAATTCCTTATTTAGCGGATTATTTAACACCATGGTGGCTTCAATGCTAAATGATTCTTCTTCAACCAAATAATGGATATGATGTTTGCTTAGGGTATTGGTTAAATCTTCAGCCAAAACGGGGTCGTTAAATTTTTGGTAGGTTATAAAAGTTTCATCCATAGTATAAAGTTAAGGTTTTGGATTTATTTGATAATGACTTTTCTATTATAAAATTTAAAACAAAAATAACCTAATATTGCTTAATAAAATCCAATAGTGTTTTATTAAATCCATTAATATAATTAATCATGAAAAAAAATTTATTCCTTCTGCTATTTATTTTTTGTACCACTTTTGCCTTTGGTCAAACCAAATTAGTATGCTGCAATAACCCTTCGGCAACCCAGCAATTTGCTATGCTTGCTTCAAACAAAGATTTCAGGATGGCTCATAAAAATCCTTTAAAATCACATTACCATACTTTAGCAGGCAGTGCCATTACTTATAAAACAGCCGACGGTCAAACTGCAAATGCTTTTGAATTCAAAGCAAAAACTAAAACCGATAACTATCTTTTTGTAATACATGAGTGGTGGGGTTTAAATGATTTTGTAAAACAAGAATCAGAAAAATTATTTAATGACCTTGGTAATGTAAACGTAATTGACCTTGATTTATACGATGGCAAATCAGCAACCACACGCGAGGAAGCCGGGAAACTGATGCAAGCCGTTAAAGAGGATCGTGCAAAAGCAATTATTAATGGCGCGATTGCTTATGTGGGTGCTAAAGCAAAAATTGCAACTATAGGTTGGTGCTTTGGTGGAGGCTGGAGTTTACAAACAAGTATTATTGCCGGCAAACAAGCAATAGGTTGTGTAATATATTATGGAATGCCTGAACAAGATGTAAATAAATTAAAAACCTTAAACGCAGACGTGTTGGGTAATTTTGCCAACAAAGATCAATGGATTAGTCCTAAGGTGGTTGGTAAATTTAAAGATGATATGGCTGCCGCAGGTAAAAAATTAAGTTTAAACCAATATGATGCTGATCATGGTTTTGCCAACCCAAGCAACCCAATTTACAATAGCGATGCTACTAAAGATGCCTATGAACATACACTGGCATTTTTGAAATTGCACATAAAATAATATATACTTGAATTACAATTATTTATAAAGTAACCTCCCAAATTATCATACTAATTTGGGGGGTTACTTATTTAAAAAATTGCGGTTTATTCCCCATACTTTAAAGTTTGAACTTCAATTCGTAACATTGCAACAAATTATCTATCGTTGTTGACTGTTAGCGCAAAGAAAATACTTTCATATATTTTAAAACTTGCCATTTTAGCTTTGGCCTTTTTTTTTATATACCAACGTATAGAAAAAAACAAAGACAACCTTTATAACTTCCTACAACTTATTTCAGGCCTCACCTCATTAAAAGTAATATTTACTTTAACCAGCTTAATACTATTAATGCTTGTTAATTACCTTCTTGAATCATTAAAATGGTGGCAATTAACCCGGTTGCTTTATCCAATATCAATATGGCAAGCTATGGAATCAGTTTTTTGTGGTTTAACCTGGGCTGTTTTCACGCCCAATCGAATAGGAGAGTACGGTGGTAGGGTGATGTTTTTACCAATTAGAAAACGTGTACATGGTGTATTTGCTATGGCCGTTGGAGGCTTTGGCCAAAATGTAATTACCAATGTTTTGGGTTCAAGTTCATTACTGTGGTTCTTGTTTACATTTTTAAGGTTGAATAATTGGCTTATGCTAGTAATAACCATTTTATTATTAACCCTTATTGCGGGTATGATTGTATGTTATTTTAACATAAAATGGTTTGTGTCATTATTAAATAAAATTAAATTTCTGAAAAAGTACCATCGTTTTTTCGCTATCATGGGCAAGTATAATACAAAAGAGCTTACCAATATTATGATGTTTTGTTTGGCTCGATTTTTTACTTTCTCATTTCAATACTATATAATTATTCATTTGCTGGTACCTGAATTACAACTTTATATAATAATGCTTCTACTCTTTGTATTTCTGTTTATACAATCGGCATTACCATCATTGGATATATTGGATATAGGTGTTAGAGCAATTACCGCAACAACCTTATTTTCATTGGTTACAACCAAAACAATGGCTATAGTGGTAGCTGTTTCGTTAATTTATATTGTTAATTTAATTGTACCTGCCATAATAGGTTCTATCTTCGTATTTAAATTAAAATTCTTTGATCGCCATTATTAGTATCATTTCTCTGCTGCTTTTAGCAATATATGTTGGATTGTTAATTTACTTAATTATTGGTTGGGCCAAAATAGATCAACCAGAAATTAAAAAATCAAATTTTGAAACAAAAGTTACCATCCTAATTGCTGCCAGAAATGAAGAAGAAAAAATTCATTTAACCATTGAAGATATTTTAAATCAAGGCTATCCAAAATCGCTTACGGAGATTATTATAGTTGATGACCATTCGACTGATAATACCTCTCAAATAATAAAAAGCTATGCAGACAGTGGGGTAAAACTTTTACAATTAAAGGAGGATAAACCTTTAAACTCGTACAAGAAAAAAGCCATAAGCGAAGCCATAAAGATTTCAACCGGCGATTTAATGGTTGCTACCGATGCAGATTGCAGGATGGGTAATAAATGGCTTGAATCAATTGTAGGGTATTACGAACAGCAAAACCTAGTTTTCATTTCGGCGCCAGTTACTTATTTCGAAGAAAAATCATTATTCGAACTTTTGCAGACATTGGAATTTGGTTATCTGATTGGTATTGGCGCAGCTTTTATTGGTCATGGAAAAGCCTCTAATTGTAATGGAGCCAATATAGCCTATAACAAAAAAGTTTTCCTTGAAGTTGGTGGTTTTCAAGGAATAGATGATATAGCATCTGGTGATGATGAACTACTACTTCAAAAGGTTGCCAAAAATTATCCGGATAGGATTGGATTTTTAAAAATATTTGATGCCGTAGTTTTTACCCATGCAAAACAATCTTTAAATCAATTTCTTGAACAACGCCATCGTTGGGCTTCAAAGTCAGTAAAATATAAAAACAAATATATTGTTGCAATGGCTATTGCTATATGGGCATTTAATCTTTCAATTTTGACCAACCTGATTGCAGGGTTTTTTAACTATACATTTTTTCAAATATTTGCCATACAATTTCTATTTAAATTTCTATTTGAATTATTGTTTTTAATACCTATTACATCATTTTTCAAAAGGCAAAGCTTGCCTTTACTTCTTATTTTACTAATACCAGTTCACATTATTTATTTTATTTATATTGGTGTGAAGGGTTACAATAACACCTATAAATGGAAAGGTCGAACAGTGAGGTAATATCAATAATATTTTTTATTGGTTATGTTCAATTAATAAACCTGAATTCAATTATAAGCCACAAAATATTTCTTATAAAATGAAAAAATTTAAATCTTTTTTCTATCTTTCAACTTATTAAAATTATTAAAAAAGTTATCTAAAAAATTGAATAATTATAATATCAAAAACAATACTTGGCAAATGTTTAGTCGAAATAAATTTGCAGTATTTGGTTTAATTGTAATTATTTTTATATCCATTGTTGCCCTATTAGGATATTTACTCATGCCCGATTCAACACCTATGGCCAATAACATGGCAGTTCAATTGAGTTTAAAAAAACCAGGCTCCCGGTTCATGATGCTGAAATTACCAAATAAATTAATAACTAAAAATGAGGGCCTTTTACAGAAAGTAGTTTCAGGCGAACCTACAGACTATAAAGAAATTCCGATCAACAATTACAAATTTGTAAAAGAAAATATTTTAATAGATGAATACGTTGGTGTTGAAGACAAACCATTAAGAAAAATATACAATAGCAAAAATTCAAAAATTGTATTTAAAACTTTTTGGCTTGGTACTGATATTTATGGGCGTGATTTGCTGAGCAGACTAATTCTTGGTGCCAGGGTTTCGCTTGCAGTAGGATTAATGGCGGTAATAATAAGTATGCTTTTAGGCATTTTTATTGGTACCATTGCCGGCTATTTTGGCGGACTAATTGACAATGCTCTTAGTTGGGTAATGAATATTTTATGGGCATTACCTGCTTTATTATTAGTAATAGCCCTTTCTTTTGCTTTGGGAAAAGGATTATGGCAAATATTTTTTGCAGTTGGCCTATCAATGTGGGTTGAAGTAGCGCGATTGGTAAGAGGACAGGTAATGAGCATTAAACAGGCAGAATATATTGAAGCTGCCCGTTCATTAGGGTTTAACAATTGGCGAATAATGGTCAACCATATAATTCCCAATATTATAGGACCAATTTTAGTTTTAGCTTCGTCAAATTTTGCTGCTGCAATTTTATTAGAAGCAGGTTTGAGTTTTTTAGGTTTTGGGGCGCAACCACCTATGCCTACTTGGGGTGGAATGATAAAAGAACATTATGGCTACATTGTAATGGATGCAGCATATTTAGCTATATTTCCCGGTTTAGCTATTATGATTTTAGTTTATTCTTTTAATCTTGTAACTATTGGTTTAAGAGATGCGTATGATGCCAAACAACAAAGTATAAATTTATAAAAGAACCATAATAATTGAACGCTTTTTAAATTAAAATGCAAAACATTGAAGCTATACCTGCTGAGGATGAATTAATAAAGTTGCTTTTAAAGAGGCAAACCGAATTAAATGCCCTTTTGGAAGTTACTCAGGCAATTAATAGAAATGCAGGAACCACCGTATTGGTACAAATGCTGCAAGTTATTTTAAAGAGTTATTTACAAGTTGGAAGATTTAGATTTTTGATAGAGCAAGGAGGCACCTACCACCTTATTTCAAAGTATGGTGGTGAAATTGAACCTTTGGTTGCATTAAATAATGCCTGTTCTAAATTAAAGAAAGCAAAAACAGCCATTCCATTAGCTAACCATGAAGATGGATTACTAAAAAACTACGACTACTTTATTCCTATTTACCATAAGAAACAGGCACTTGCATTTGTACTGATCGCAAATTTTAATACCAGTGGCGAACTATTATACAATGATTTGAGTTTTATTCAAACACTTGTAAACGTGATTGTAGTTGCACTCGAAAACAAAAAACTATTTAAGGAAAGAATAAAATCTGAAAGATTTTTACGTGAAATGGAATTGGCAGGAGAAGTGCAAAATATGCTTATGCCTTTAAAAACATATAAAGATGATTTTGTTGAAATTGCCGCTAAATATATCCCTCACCAAACAATTGGGGGCGATTATTTTGACTTTAAAAAGCTAAACCAAACTGAATACTTAATGTGTATTGCGGATGTTTCCGGAAAAGGTATTTCTGCAGCTTTACTTATGTCTAACTTTCAAGCTAGCTTATTTGCATGGTCATCTGTTGAAAGTGATTTGACTTCAATTATTAAAAAACTTAATAAAATAGTTCTTGACAATACTAAAGGAGAAAAGTTTATTACTTTGTTTTTAGGTAAATACAATACCGAAACACGTAAATTAAATTATATTAATGCAGGCCATAATGCGCCTATATTATATGCCGATGGCAAAACTACAACATTGAAATCGGGTACTACGATGATTGGTGCATTGGATGATTTACCATTTGTTAATCAGGAAGAATTATACATTAGCCCCGGAAGTTTATTAATAAATTACACAGACGGATTGTTGGATCATGAAAACCCTGGGTTAAAAGATTGGGAAGAAGAAGATTTAATTCAATTTGTAGGCAATAACGGCAATAAAAAACCTGATAAGTTTAACAAACTATTATTTGATTATATAAATAATGATGTAAAAGGTACTCCTATAGACGATGTTACCATTTTAACCCTATTATTCTATTAAACTATAAGTAATACATTCTTAATATTTACAGGTTTATAAAGCTCAAAACTCCTTCGTGTTATTAGCAAGTTACCAACAAAATTTAATTGAAGCAGGATGCGATGAAGCAGGAAGAGGCTGCCTTGCCGGTCCGGTATTTGCTGCAGCGGTTATTTTACCCCCTACCTTTGACCATGCTTTTTTAAACGATTCTAAACAAATTACTGAAAAAATAAGGTACGAGCTTCGCCATGAAATTGAACTAAAATCAATAGCTTTTGCCGTCGGGATGGTTGATAATAGAGAAATTGACAAAATCAATATCCTTAATGCTTCATTTTTAGCCATGCATAGAGCAGTTGAACAACTAAGCCCGGTTCCGGAGTTTATAATTGTTGATGGTAACCGATTTAATAACTACAAAAATTTACCTCATAAATGCATTGTAAAAGGCGATAGTAAATATTTTAGTATTGCAGCAGCTTCAATTTTAGCCAAAACCTATCGAGATGATTACATGAATAACATAGCGAATGAATACCCTGAATATAATTGGTTAAGTAATAAGGGCTACCCTACAGTTAAACACAGACAAGCTATATTAGAACTGGGGTATACTCCATATCACAGGTTAACCTTTAAGGTTAAAAACACCCAATTAAAAATATTTTGATCAATAATTTGTACTCCATCGTTAATTGTGAGTATTTTAACTGCGCAATTAATCCTAATAAATTATATAACCTTCTTAGTGTTGAAAATTCTTATTTTAACTCACCGTGTGCCCTTTCCGCAAAATGGCGGATATCCGATTGTTGTTTGCAATACAGCAAGAGGATTGGTTAACCTTGGGCATGAGGTTTCATTAATAGCCCTGAACGCTAAAAAATCATATAATCGTAACGAATACACTCAATATGACCAAGAGCTCCTATCTAAAATTAATTATAAAGTTTTCGAAATTGATACTAGGGTAACCGTTTTAGATGTTGCTATTAACCTATTTAGTAAATCTTCTTTTAATATAAATAGATATTACGATAGTGAATTTGAAAAAGAATTAATAAAGGAGCTAAAAAACACCAATTATGATATTATACAATTTGAAGGTTTATTGGTATCGTTATATTTAAATGCTGTAAGGAAGCACTCAAAAGCTAAACTTATTTACAGAGCTCATAATATTGAAAATCAAATTTGGGAACGTTTATCCGAACAAAAAACTGATCCTTTTAAAAAATCATACCTAAAATTACATGCCAAACGAATCAAAACTTATGAATTTGAACAGTTAAATAATTTTGATGGAATTGCCGTATTTACAGAACAAGATAAAAATACGCTAATAGGATATGGCACCAAAATACCGATAGAAACTGTTCCGGTGGGTATTAATTTGGCTCAATACAAACCTGATTTTAGCAAAACAGAATTTCCCAGTCTTTTCTTTCTAGGCTCTTTAGATTGGTTGCCTAATCGCGAAGGTATTGAATGGTTTCTTGATAATTTTTATACTGACCTTGTAGATGGTGATTTAAGGGTGCGTTTTTATGTTGCCGGCAATGATATTCCGGAAAGGTTTGATGATTATGATGTAATGGGTAAAATATTTATCCAAGGCGAAGTAGATGATGCACTTGAGTTTGTTAACAGTAAATCCATCATGATTGTACCTTTATTATCCAGTGGAGGAATGAGGGTAAAAATTGTAGAAGGAATGGCTATGCAAAAATGTATTATCTCTACCTCATTAGGAGCCGAAGGAATTAATTATGAAAATGAAGTAAATATTCTCATAGCTAACAACCAGGAAGAATTTTATGAAGCAATTAAGCAATGTATCTCAGATGAAGATTATTGTAAATCAATCGGACTTAATGCACGTAGGTTGGTTCAGGAGCAGCACGATGTAACAAATGTTACCATAAAACTGGTTGATTTTTATAAAATAATTATTATTGCTCAATTTATTGCCTCATAAAACCAATTCCTTCCCTTTAAAATACTCTTTGTATGCTATTTAATCAATTCCCACAAAAAAATCCCTAAATCATGCTATTTTTGCGGACATGAAAAATACCGCTTTAACCAATGTACATATAAAAGCTGGTGCCAAAATGGTACCATTTGCAGGTTATAACATGCCTGTTCAATACGAGGGTATCAATGCCGAACATGATACAGTGCGGAACAAGGTTGGTGTTTTTGATGTTAGCCATATGGGCGAATTTATATTAAAAGGAGAGGGTGCGCTTGATTTGATTCAAAAAGTAACCAGTAATGATGCCAGTAAACTACATGATGGAAAGGTTCAATACTCCTGCCTACCCAATGAAGATGGTGGCATTGTGGATGATTTGTTGGTTTACAGGATTGACGAAAAAACCTATATGTTGGTGGTAAATGCATCCAATATTGATAAAGACTGGAACTGGATTTCAAAATACAACAATTTTGGTGTGGATATGAAAAACATTTCTGATCGCACTAGTCTCCTAGCTGTTCAAGGTCCAAAAGCGGCTGAGGCTTTGCAAAGCCTTACTGAAATTCCGCTGGCAGCTATGGAATACTATACCTTTAAAAAAGGTAAATTTGCAGGCATTGATAATGTATTGATATCGGCCACGGGATATACAGGAGCAGGAGGTTTTGAAATTTATTTTGATAATGAGCATGCCGAATTTATTTGGGATGAAATATTTAAGGCTGGCGCACCATTTGGTATTAAACCAATTGGTTTAGGTGCCAGGGATACCTTAAGGCTTGAGATGGGTTTTTGTTTATATGGAAACGATATTGACGATACTACTTCGCCACTAGAAGCAGGTTTGGGTTGGGTTACTAAGTTTAATAAAGAATTTACCAACAGCAAAGCTTTATTACAACAAAAAACCGTTGGCGTAGCACAAAAGTTAGTTGGTTTTGAAATGATTGACCGTGGCATTGCCCGTCATGATTATCCAATTGTTGACGCCGAAGGGAAAAATATTGGGAAAGTAACATCGGGCACCCAATCCCCTACTCTCCAAAAAGCCATTGGTATGGGTTATGTAAAAACTGAATATGCCAAAGAAGGAACTGAAATTTACATCGGCATACGCGACAATAAGGTCAAAGCTAAAGTAGTTAAGCCTCCCTTTAATAAATGATTTTTGAATGAGTTAGCGAGTAGTGAGTGCTTAGCTGTGAGTATTTGTGTCAATTTAATTTTATTTACAAATAAAAATAAAATCCACTAATTTAAAATATTGACCAATAACAACTGACTACACTCACTACTCACTACTCACCACTAACAACTAACAACTCACCGCTCACAAATTCAATAAATGACAAAAGATCTATCTGTTTGCCTCTCCCCTGCCCTCATTAACTTGTTTCAAGTGGAGGATTATATTGTAGTGATTATTGACATTTTTAGAGCTACCTCTTCTATTTGTTATGGTATTGAAAATGGTGCGGAAGCTATTGTTCCTGTTTCGTTGGTTGAGGAATGTGCAGCTTTTAAAAATAATGGCACAAATTACCTCCTGGCTGCCGAACGAGACGGAAAAGTGGTTGAAGGTTTTGATTTTGGGAATTCTCCGTTTTCTTACACAAAAGATAAAGTTGAAGGAAAAACCATCGTTTTAACAACTACCAATGGAACACACGCCTTGCACTTATCGCGGAAAGCTAAAAAAGTGGTAATAGGGTCTTTTCTTAACCTTACTTCATTATGTAATTGGCTCAAAACTCAAAATCAACCCGTTTTATTAGTATGCGCTGGCTGGAAAAACAACTTCAATTTGGAAGATACCCTTTTTGCAGGCGCAGTAGTTGACCAACTTAAAGGTGCTGATTTCAAGTTGGATGACGCAGCCATTGCAGCAAATGATCTTTTTGAAATCGGCAAAAGCGATATCAATCAATACCTTAAAAAAACCTCGCATGGAGAACGCCTAAAAAAATTAGGCATCGAAAAAGATATTGAATTTTGCCTGCAAGTTGATTTAACAACAGCCATACCGATATTAGAGGGAAATAGCCTTATTAAAATTAATTAGGGTTTTAGTTTTTCATTGTTCCTATGCCTTTCGGTATCTCTAATAGTTTTCTTTTCCAAATTTTTTTCCAAGGCGGTAGTAAGGTCAATTCCCGTTTGATTGGCCAAACAAATTAAAACAAACAGCACATCTGCCATCTCATCGGCCAAATTAACCTCCGTATCCGATTTCTTGAACGATTGCTCACCATATTGCCTCGCCATTATCCTGGCCACCTCCCCTACTTCTTCCATCAAAATGACGGTATTGGTGAGTTCATTAAAATAACGTATCCCGGTAGTTTTAATCCAGTTATCAACAAGATGCTGTGCTTCGGCTAATTCCATAAAAAATTTAAAAAAATATTAATGATTGTCCTTATCCCTGGTGTCCATTATAATGTTAACCGGTCCGTCATTTACTAAACTAATTTTCATATCGGCACCAAAAATGCCGGTCTCCACTTTTTTGCCCGTTAAGGTTTCCAATTCAACCTGCATTTGCTCATACAATGGTACGGCAATATCAGGTTTGGCAGCCCTTAAAAATGATGGTCGATTGCCTTTTTTGGTTTGAGCAAACAAAGTAAACTGTGATATTAGTAAAATATTCCCATCTATATCCGCCAAAGCTTTGTTCATCAGTCCGTTTTCATCACCATAAACCCTTAACCCGGCTATTTTTTGTGCCAGCCATTTTAAATCCTCTGCCGTATCAACATCTTCAATACCTAATAATACCAAAAAACCATGTTTTATTTCCCCTGTAGTTTTACCCTCTACCATGCAGCTTGCTTGGGTAACACGTTGTATAACAGCCCTCATTTTTAGCTTTCTATTTTAATATTTAAGCAGCAATATACCCGGTTTGCGTAGTTAAAACTTACATTTTTCAAAAATATTTCATGCAAAACATTTAGTTTCGCAACTTATATTTTCAATATTTCAAAAAGAACTACAATGACAACTCATAAAGGGTTTACTACCAATATTTTACATGCAGATCGCCTTGATAAACCTGAACATGGGGCTCTGCACAAACCCATACATACCTCTGTTACCTACGGTTATGAGGATGTGCAGGATTTGGTTGATATTTTTCAAAACAAGAAAAAAGGTTATGCCTATTCACGCCAAGGAAACCCTACAGTTTCTGCCTTAGAAAACAAAATAACCATTATGGAAAATGGTTTGGGTACCATCGCCTTTTCAACTGGTATGGCTGCTATTTCTGCTACGGTAATGACCCTTATAAAAAAAGGCGATCACATTTTGGCAAGCTCTTACTTATTTGGTAATACCCGCAGCGTGTTTCAAACTTTTATTGAATTAGGATTAGATATAACTTTTGTTGACGCTACTGATATTGAAAACGTAAAAAATGGTATTACCCCAAACACCAAAATGGTTTTTGTTGAAACCATTGCCAACCCAGCTACTCAAATTGCTGATTTAGCAGGTATTGGTGAGCTTTGCGAACAAAAAGGTATTATTTATATGGTTGATAACACCATGACCTCGCCTTATTTATTTCAGCCAGTTAAGGTAAAAGCCAGTTTGATTATTAATTCATTAACCAAATACATTGGGGGTCATGGTAATGCACTTGGTGGTAGTGTTACTGATACCGGCTTATATAATTGGGAAAATTACCCCAATATTTTTGAAGGTTTTAAAAAACAGGTAAAACCATCAGTTCTGGGGTTAACACAAATCCGTAAAAAAGGTTTAAGAGATTCAGGTGGTACCTTATCGCCAGAGGCAGCGCATTCATTGGCAATAGGTGCCGAAACCTTGGCATTAAGGCTAGAACGTGCTTGTTCAAATGCCCTTAAATTGGCTGGCTTCTTTGAAGCACATCCGTTCATAAAAAAAGTGTACTACCCCGGAGTTGAAGGTCATGCTCAACATGAACGTGCTAAAAACTTGTTCCTTAAATTTGGTGGTTTAATGAGTATAGTACTTGCTGATGGTGTAGATTGTTTTGCCTTTTTGAACAGGTTGAAATTAGTTGTAAAATCAAGTAACCTTGGCGATACCCGAACTTTGGCAATACCTGTTGCACATACCATTTTCAATGAGTTAGGGCCGGAAAAAAGGGCCGAGATGGGCATACCTGAGTCAATGATCAGACTATCGGTTGGAATCGAAGATATTGAAGACCTTTTAGCTGATTTTGACAATGCATTTGCCTAGTAATATTTTTGATATACATTAACATATTTAATCTATATCAATTTTAATTCAATAATTATTTTGATATTTACGATTGAAACAATTTACAATCAACCGGTTAGAAAAAATAATTCATAAAATCATGATCAAAAAGCAACTATTACTTGTTTTCTTATTGATATTTATAAATAAGCTTTGGGCACAACAAGCATTGCCTCTAACAAATACCCAGCCTCTTTTAATTAATGGATTGACCATTGGTTATAACATTAAATCGCAAGAAGTAAAGACTGTTGGTGATAAAGGTGATTTTAGTCGTTATGTAGTTAATTTTTATGTAACCAATACTGATAATGTTGCAAAGATGATACGTTTTAGGGAAGGCTTTAATGATCTTGGAACAGTATCTGATCAATTGGTTCAGTTTAATATTATAAATGCCACCGGAGCAAGGCTAACATCAACTTCAGCTACTCTTAGGGCATTTCCATACATTATCACCATACCTGCCGACAGAGATAGAAGAAACGACCCAAACAATCAACCTAAAACAAAACAAATTGGCTATTGGATTCAAGCTGGACAAACCATTGCAGTTGATGAAATAGTTATAGTTCCTTTAAATCAGTTCCCTAATGTACAGGCTATTTTTATGGCACCAACCCTTCAACCCGTGCCTGAATTTCCAATTGAACCTAGGCATTATGAAGAGCCACCTCGCCAAGATTTCCCTGACAGATCAATTAGAGCAGCAGATTTTCGTGCATTTGTTGAGTTTAAAAATAAATTCAACGGCACATTCATCAATATAGAAAGAGGACCGATTGTTAGTTCTGAAATTTTACAAGGTTGGTACAGTGCTCAATGGCAATTGGTACCAGCACAAGGCCCTAATTTATTTGCCATAAAAAACAAATGGAAGCAAACTTATTTAGATATAGACCTCAGAAACAATCTTCAACTTTCATTTTCCAATTTTTCAATGAATGCAACTTGGCAATTAGAGCAAACACCTGAGCCTAATGTATATCGCCTACGCAACAACAGAACCGGTTTGTACCTTTGCATCAGTAATAACCAATTGATATTATCAAATGATTTTAATGATGAATATACTTCAACTTGGTATATTATTAATCCGTAGCTAAGAGCTATAATTTATTAAGTTCGAAATTTAAAAGTTTGCTTATTTCATTAAAGTAACGTTTTACACCAAAACCCATTACGCTTTGGATACCACGGCTTGCATTGGTTATAAATACCTCATCAGCCTCGTATAAAATGTTGGGGTTAATTTGAGCCTCTGTAACCGGAATATTTAAATTACGGGCAAGGTTTATTACAATTTGTCGCATCACGCCCTCTACACAGCCTTCGCTTAGAGCAGGGGTAAACAAATGATTTTGAAAATAAACAAATATATTCGAACTACTTGTTTCGCATAAAAATCCATGTTGGTTTAGTAGTACCACCTCGTCAAGTTTATTCTGGCCTTTGTAAATCCCGGCCAAAACATAAATTAATGAATTAGCGGTTTTAATGTTCGATAAAAAATTAATTGGCTTGGATAAATCGGGATATATTTCAACAATTAAGCCTTTTGCATTTAATTTATAGTAGTTTTCTTCAATAGGCTTTATATCCAAACACCATGCCATTTTATTTTCAACCGGGGTATATAACCCATCCGAATCTCTGTAAATGCTAAGCCTTAGCTTACCGTTTTTTACCTTGTTGCGTCGAGCTAATTCTTCTGCTTTTTCAGTCAAAAACCAAGTATCCAATTCTTTATAACCATCAATTTTGAGTGCTTTCATACCCTTTTGTAACCTAATTGAATGCAATTCGGCAAATTTTAATTCACCTTTTATCATCCTCATAGTTTCAAACAAGCCATCTCCATACTTAAAAGCCCTATTGTTAATGGTCAATACCTTAGTTTCTTCAGGAATAAAATTGCCATTAAAATTTATAAAAACTTGTAACATAAAAACATTGTTGGTAAAGGAAATTTTGATATAAAATTATATAACCTTTAAGCTTTAATTTATTTGGGATGAATTGAAATTTACAATAAAACCTAATTAATCTGATCCAATCAAATTATATTGATTATAACCACGCCATTTTTTTAAAACCGAATCAAAATCATGAGGTAAGTTTGTTTCAAAATAAACTTCTTTTTTTTGGGTAGGATGTATAAAACCCAATGACTGTGCATGCAAAGCCTGTCTGGGCATTAATTCAAAACAGTTTTCTACAAATTGTTTGTATTTTCCAAACATGGTTCCTTTCAAAATTTTATCACCACCATAAACAGCATCACTAAATAAGGTGTGCCCTATATGTTTCATATGCGCCCTAATTTGGTGGGTACGGCCTGTTTCGAGTTTGCATTCAATTAAGGTTACATAATTCAATCGTTCTAAAACCTTATAATGCGTAACAGACCACTTTCCTTTTTCAGGGTCGTCATAAACTGCCATCACCCGTCGGTCGTTCACACTCCTACCAATATAACCAGTAATTGTGCCATCCTCTGCCAAATCACCCCAAACCAAGGCTAAATATCTTCTCGTTATGGTATGATCATAAAATTGTTTTGCTAACAAAGTCATGGCCCTTTCATTTTTACTTATTAAAAGTAAACCCGAAGTATCTTTATCAATGCGGTGTACCAAGCCTGGTCTGCCATCATTACCAGGCAAAGTAGGCAATTGTTGAAAATGGTAAACAAGTCCGTTCACCAGTGTGCCCGTGTAATTATTGTACCCCGGATGTACTACCATACCTGCCGGTTTATTCACCATCAAAACATCATTATCTTCATAAACAATATTAAGGGCTATATCTTCGGGGTACACTTCGGTATCTCTTGGCGGATGTGGTAAAACAACCGAAATTACATCCAATGGCTTAACTTTATAGCTTGGCTTTATTACCTTTTCGTTTACTAAAACGTTACCCAACTCTATGGCGTTTTGAATGCGGTTACGGGAGGCATTTTCAACACGGTGCATTAAAAATTTATCAATCCGCAATAATGATTGTCCCTTATCAACAACAATGCGCAGGTGCTCATATAAATCCTGCTCTTCTAAATCTATTAATGTTGAATCTTGGGTCATTTATGGCAAAAGTAACCGTTTTTTCAGATTTATAGCCGTAAGCTTTTTTGTTTATTGGAAAAATAACCCTAAGAAAGTTATTTTAATGTTATTATACCGCTAATTATTAATTTTTTTTTTATCCTAACCAAACACATAATGTTTTATATTTTTATAAAACATTTGTTACAAATAATACTTACCAAATATTAAATTCTAAATTTATACCAACTTATAACCAGCAATTTAAACTAAAATCTATAACCTATGAAAAAAGTTTTCCTTATCACTTTAATTACTATTTCCATATTTACCAATACCAAGGCTCAATATATTTCGTTCGACCAACTGGTTAAATCCGGCAGCTTGGATGCTACCAAATTGTTACAAAGTTATAGCGAACCTATTTTTAAAGGTTTTGGTACCGGGCTTAATAGCGGCTGGAATAACACCGCAAAAACAAAAGATTTTTTGCACTTAGAGCTACGTGTGTCGGCAACGGTAGCTCAAATACCAATTGAAGATCAATATTTTGATGTTACCAAAATCGGATTATCAAACCATATACAAATTGATCCTTCCTCGCCCTCATTAGTTGCCCCAACATTTGGAGGTAGTACTACCTCATCATTGCCAATATTAGATGTGAAAGATGATTATGGTCATAAAATAAGTACATTTACTATGCCTCAAGGTATCAGCCAATATGTTCCGGCGCCAAATGTACAACTATCAGTGGGTATAGGATTAAATACTGATGTAACCATCCGTACTACGCCAACCATTAATTTACCATTTGACGTAGGAACAATTAATATTATTGGTTTTGGTATTAAGCACGATATAATGAGAGATATTTTTAATGGTGATGATAATTATGGATTGGAACAATATGTACCATTTGACCTCGCAATTGCCGCAAATTACAATCAGATTAACTTTTCACGACACTTAGATGTTCAGCCTGAATATAATACCTACCCTATACCGGGCAGTCTGCAAGACTTTACCACTCAAAAATATACCGGAACCTTTACCGGAAAAAATTTACAATTAATTGCTTCAAAGCAGTTTGGAATTTTTACTACATTTATTTCAGCAGGTTATCAAATTGCAACTACCAATGTTAATTTATATGGTAATTATCCAATAACGGTTGCTCCTGGTTATTATCAAAATTTCCCAACTCCGGTTCATATTTCCGAAACTTCCATAAGCGGTTTCAGGGCAGATGTTGGCTTTCAGCTTGATTTATGGATTTTAAAAATATATGGTTCAGTTAGCCAAGGCCAGTATCTATCTGCAAACGCCGGGGTTGGACTAGGATTTTAATTCAATGGATATTGAACTTGATTTCTTAAGCCCTATACATCAAATCAAAAACAAAATTTTTGATGAAGCAGAAATAAACGTTTTTGTAAAACGTGATGACCTGATACATCCTTTAATTTCCGGCAATAAATGGCGTAAGCTTAAATATATTTTAAAAAAGGCAGTTGCCGAAAATAAAACTCATTTAGTAACTTTTGGTGGCGCTTACTCAAACCACCTTTTAGCAACATCTGCAGCGGCAGCACAATTTGGTTTAAAATCAACTGGTATTGTAAGAGGAGAAATGGTTAACAATGATATATTATTTTTATGCAAACTGCACGGCATGGAACTACAATTTGTTGATAGAGCAAGCTATCAGGATAAGCCAGCGCTTTTTAATAAATATTTCTTAAATGATCCGGATGCCTTTTTTATTAACGAAGGTGGCGCATCAGCTGAAGGGGCAAAAGGATGTAGCGAAATAATTGGAGAGCTACCACAAATATATGATCATGTATTTTGTGCCAGCGGTACGGGTACAACGGTTGCCGGCATAATAAATGGTATAAATGAATTAAATTTGAAAACTCAAATTAACAGTGTACCTATTCTAAAAAACGGAAGTTTTTTAGAAAATGAAATTGAGCTATTATTAAATAAAAAGCACCCTTTTACCTTACACACAGATTATCATTTTGGTGGATATGCCAAAACTACACCAGAATTAATTTCATTTATAAAACAATTTATTGCAGATACAGGTATGCTCATTGACCCGGTTAATACCGGTAAATTATTTTATGCCATATTTGATTTGGCTACAAAAAAATATTTCAAACCGGGTAGTAATGTCCTAGCCATACATACCGGTGGACTTTGGGGGATATTAGGTATGCAAGAAAAATTTTGAATAAAATTGAATATTTTCTATATAGTTTTAAATATTAACATTGCCCAAATATTTCTATCCTAAAATCCAAAGGTTTCGTTTTTTACTTAGTTAAATTTTGAATTCTAGCAAAAATATCTGAAACCAAATTCAATTTTAGTACAAAAACTAGGTTTAAACAATTTAAAGTTACTTTTTATCATTTCGGTTCAAAAACAGCCAAATTTTTGTTTTTTGGACGTTTTTTGTATATTTGAACAAATTAAATTGTTATGCAAAACAGGATTATTTCTCCGCAAGACGTGCATGCTACGTTAAACAAACATTTATTGGCCGATGGCTTCGATCTTATTTTTGATATGGAAAAAAGCAAGGGTGTTTACATTCATGATGCTAAACACAACCGTACGCTTTTAGATTTTTTTACCTGTTTTGCTTCGGTTCCATTAGGATATAACCATCCTAAAATGGTAAATGATGATGAATTCAAACATAACTTATTACAGGCGGCATTAACCAACCCCTCTAACTCTGATATATATACTACCCAATACGCTAATTTTGTTGAAACTTTTAGTAAAATAGGTATACCGGACTATTTGCCTCATGCGTTTTTTATCGCTGGTGGTTCGCTAGCGATTGAAAATGCGCTTAAAGTAGCAATGGATTGGAAGGTGCAAAAAAACTTTGCAAAAGGTTATACCAAAGAAATTGGTTTCAAAGTGATCCATTTTGAGCATGCTTTTCATGGCAGATCGGGTTATACAATGAGTTTAACCAATACCATTCCTAATAAAACCAAATGGTTTGCAAAATTTGACTGGCCAAGGGTATCACACCCACAAATAAATTTTCCATATACCGATGCAAACCATGAGGATTTATTGAAAAGAGAAGCCCTTTCAATAGCTCAAATTAGAAAAGCTTTTGAATTAAATAAGGATGATGTTTGCGCCATTATTATTGAACCAATACAATCAGAAGGTGGTGATAACCATGTGCGAACTGAATTTTTAGAACAATTAAGAATTCTTGCTGATGAATATGAAGCCATGTTGGTGTATGATGAAGTACAAACAGGTGTAGGGCTTTCGGGTAAATTTTGGGCGCACCAACATTATGGTGAAAAAGCCAGACCCGATATTTTGGCCTTTGGTAAAAAAATGCAGGTTTGTGGCATTTTGGCTAGCAACAGAGTTGATGAAATTGAAGATAATGTATTCAATGTTTCATCTCGTATCAACTCAACCTGGGGAGGCAGTTTGGTTGATATGGTTCGGTCGGCTAAAATTATGGAAATCATTAATGAAGATAAGCTTTGCGATAAAGCAGCCATAACTGGTGAATACCTTCAAAACCAATTGAGTGAAATTGCCAAAAAGAATAGCCTTGTAAGTAATGTTCGTGGCAAAGGACTTTTAACAGCATTTGATTTTCCGGATAAGGCCAAAAGAGATAAATTTATAAGCCTAGGCATGGAAAAAAATGTGATGTTTTTGGGCTGTGGCGACCGTACTATACGCTTCAGACCAGCCTTGATAATGGAAAACCATCAAATTGACGAGGGATTAACCGTATTGCAACAAATATTAAATAATATATAATACTGTAAAACTTTTGCTACAACCTCTATTATTATTTATATAGTGGTAACTTTATTTTGAATTTAACGTAAAGAGCTTAAAAATCTATTTGTTATAATTCAACAAAACAGAAAATGATACTATTAAAACAATATTATCATTATCTCATTTATAAATAAGGTTAGTTAAAATATATTGATATAATAGGGCAAAAGATGAGCAAACATATTGATGAATTAAAAAAACAACTCGTTGAAATTTCCGATGTTGTGAACGCTTTTAAATCAGAAGCTGTGCAAGTACGCGTAGTTGACCGTTTACTTGATGCAATAATTGAAAATGAAAGATCTGAAAGTATCTGGAATAATATTGCTAACAAAAAGTTAAATGGAACTTCCGAAGAAAGAAACAGTATTCATATTGGAGATAAAAAACCGGGTGCCACAAAAATTTTAAATCAAATTTTGCATACAGATTATTTCGATGCTCCACATAGTATCGCCGCTATTTCTGATTATTGTAGAGAATTTTATGCATCCGACTTTAAAACTTCAGAACTATCAGGCATATTGTTAAAAATGGCCAATGAACATAAACTCGTAAGGCGTAGAAATTTAGATAATAACCGTTTTGAATATATAAAAGCCAGTAAGGTATAATTCAACACGTTAATCATATTTATAATAAAATATGATTAACGTAAAATAAGTGCCTTTTTTTGTTTCTTGACAGCATTTCCAATATTATTAAGCATCTATCAATTTAAAATACCCTGTTCATATTATACGCGAGTATTTTATATCCTAAATTATTATTAGCTCTTTTTTACTTAATTTATAAGTACATGCCCGGTTTTATGTTAGCATAATTAATTATATTATATTGATACCAATGCCGTAATCCGAAATTTAAAAAATCAAATACGCTATCTTTTAAGCCAAAATACCAAATACCACCATAAAATATATCCTATTCAAAAATTACTCAATAAATCAATAATTAAGTATTTCAATTTTCAATATTAATTAAATTTTGTTTTTTGATTTATTTATTTATAATTTTATATCAATAAATAAACCTAGTTCTAAAACCTTTATCCTTCAAAATTACTTTCAGCTTCTTTAAATTTAAGCAATGGCAATTTTATAGGTATAATTTTTATCACAAATTGTAATTGATTTATTTTATGGGAGTAAAATTTAATAAAACCTTATTATATCTACTATTCTGTAGTATAACAATTCAAGCACAGGTCAGGAAGAATCCTATAGATTCAATTAAAAACAAAACGAGCGCTTATCTGTACGCCCATGTTTTCGAAAAAGCTTATTTGCAATTTGATAAACCCTATTATGCTACAGGCGATACCATTTATTTTAAGGCTTATGTTAAGGCAAGCAATAATTACAATACACCCTGCCTTAGCGGTGTTTTATATGTTGATTTGATCAATACCAATAATAAAATCGACCAGTCAATAAAACTACAACTGGATGGTGGCACTGCCTATGGCGATTTCTCATTACCTGATTCATTGCCAGCCGGTAATTATCGTATCAGGGCCTATACCCGTTGGATGCTAAACAATGGTGGATATGGTGTATTTGAAAAACAGATTCCAATAGGCTCAATTACAATTAATAAAACTATTCAGTCTGCAGCTAATAAACCGAGCCCATTGCCTAAAGCCGATATGCAATTTTTTCCGGAAGGCGGAAGTTTAATAATTGGCATCCGTACAAAAGTAGCTTTTAAAGCAACAGGGCAAAATGGAAATGGTTTGGATGTAAATGGCACCATTTATAACCAGGATAATACAATGATAACCAGCTTTAATTCTCAACATTTAGGTATGGGTTACTTTTATTTAGAACCAAAAGTAGGTGATACCTACAAAGTAAAATATACCATTAAAGGAGTTGGTGATGAAGTTGTACTGCCAAAGCCAATATTAAGTGGTATTACTTTAAGCATTAATAACGATACGAACTTTAAAGCTACCATCAGCATACAAACCAATCCTCCTTATTACCAAGCCAATAAGGGTAAAAATTATTCATTATTAATTTATTCGGGCAATAAGTTAACAGCCGTCAATTGTAAGCTCGATAGTCCGATAATTAATTTTGATATTTCAAAAAGAAAGCATGCAACCAGTGTAGCAACTGCATCATTAATATCAGAAAATGGTGAGCCTTTATCTGAACGTTTGTTTTTTGTACAAAATTATGATCAACTAAGTTTAAATATAAGTAGTGATAAAAACATTTATGGTAAAAGGGAAAAAGTAAAAATAAACCTGACTTCAAAAAACAGGGCAGATTCGGTTGTGAACGGGAATTTCTCAGTTTCGGTAATAAACGAAAGTAATATGCCCTACGATGACAGCCATGAAAATACCATACTCAGTAACCTGCTTTTAACCTCCGATTTAAAAGGTTATGTAGAAGAACCTAATTATTACTTTGCCGACACCAGCATAAAAGCAAGTAAAAACCTAGATGTTTTAATGCTTACTCAAGGCTACCGCAAGTTTGAATGGAAAAGAATTATAAATAACACCTATCCAACCATAGCCTACCAACCCGAAAAAGCTCTTGAAATAACCGGCAAAGTAACCAACCTATTAAATAAGCCAATAAATAATGGCACAATTACCTTAATTCCTTCGGGAGGTAGTTCAATTATAAGTACAGTATCCGATGATCAAGGCATCTTTCACTTTGAAAACCTTATTTTTCCTGATACTACTCATTTTGTGTTAAGCGCAGTTAAAGCAAATGGCAAAAACACAACAAAAATTACTTGGTTAAAAGATAAAGAGTTACCTGTTTCAGAATTTAAACCCGCAAACCTTTTAACTGATACATTAATGAATGTTTACATCCAAAATGCTGAAAAAAGCCACAATGAAGCGTTTAATAATGGCAAAGGACTAATGCTAAAAGAAGTTAAAATTAAGGCGATAAAATTAGATACCAAATACCATACCGAAAGCCTGGCTGGAGCCGGAAATGCCGACCAAGTGTTGCATGCAGACGAAATTGGAAAAATTCAAGGGCCATTATCAACGAGTTTAATCGGTAGATTGAGGGGTGTTACTTTTAACCATGGCCAGGTAAACATGCTTGTTATACTTGATGGTGCCGACATGGGCCTAGGCTTCGATTTGGATTTTTTAACCGTAAATTCAATTGAAACCATTGAAGTACTTAAAAATGCCAATGCAAGCATTTATGGCATGGAAGGTGGAAATGGTGTACTGGTAATAACAACCAAAAAAGGTGGAGGTTTAAATGCCAAAGACATTGCTTCCGTTGGCGTTTTACCTATTACACCCGGAGGCTTTTACAAAGCCCGCGAATTTTATGCCCCCAAATTTGAACATATTGATACCAACGATAAGCATAAAGACCTTCGGGCTACCATATACTGGAACCCTATTATAAAAACTGATAAAAATGGCTATGCTAATTTTCAATATTATAATACCGATGCACCTGGTAACTACAAACTTATTATAGAGGGCATAGACGAAAACGGCAATATTGGTAGACAAATTTTAAGATATAAGGTTAATAACGCATATCCATTTGCCCAAATTAATAAAACCGGCAATACCTTGTTGAAATTAACAACCCTTGCCGATAGCGTGACCAAATTAAACAACCCCGAAAAACCCTATCTACAATTTGATAAACCCTATTATACCCAGGGCGATACCATTTGGTTTAAAGCCTACCTGTTTAATAGTTATATGGCTGCTTCCAGCAAAAGCAATTTGCTCAATATTGATATTGCCAATGATAGCAATAAAATTGTTAAACAATTGCGCATACCCATAAAAAGCGGACTTGGTTGGGGCAGCATCAATTTGGATGAGAAGGATTTTGCCAGCGGTACCTATACCCTACGCGCTTATACCAACTGGATGCGAAATTTTGGCGATGATTACTTTTTTTATAAAAGCTTTTATATTACCAGTCCGCTCGAAAATAAGTGGTTGGTGAACAGGCAAATAAATCTGATTGTTGATAGCGGATTAAAAAAAGCCTCCATAAAACTACAATTTACAGATATGGCTAAAAAGCTATACCAAGTAAAGGACATCAACCTGCAGGTAATGAATGGCGACAAACACCTATACCATCAAAAATTTCTGACTGATTTAAATGGCGCTGTAGCCTTGAATTTTACCTTGCCTCAAAAAAATAACGGTTTAGCAATAGTTGTTGAAGACCCATTAAAAGAAAAAAAGGCAGTAATACCCCTCCCCCTCAACCGACCCTAAAATACAGACTTACAGTTTTTACCCGAAGGTGGCAGCATGGTGGCCGGTTTACCTGCCTATGTAGGTTTTAAAGCCATTGGCGAGGATGGTAAAGGCCAAAATATTTCGGGGATCATAACCGATAATGGGAACAATACGATTGCCGAATTTAGCTCGCTGCATAATGGCATGGGCAATGTTTATATCGCTCCAAAAGCAGGAGAAAGTTATACTGCAAAGGTTAATCTTCCCGGCGGTTTGGTAAAAAGCTATTCATTGCCTGCCCTAAAACCCTCGGGCATGGTTTTGCATATAAAAAACCGGGCAGAAAGCGATTCACTGGACGTATTAGTGGCCTCAACAGCTGATATTGGGGCTTTAGGCGATAATTATTACCTGATAGGCAGGGCAAGGGGTATAGTTTGCTATGCAGCTGTATTTAGTTTAAAAAATACCAATTTCGTAAAACAAAAAATCCCTAAAAGCTTGTTTCCAACAGGGGTTGCCCATTTTACGGTGATGTCTGCTAACAACCAACCTATCAACGAAAGGGTAGTGTATATTGACAGGCATGATAGGCTCAATGTTCAAATTACTACAGATAAGCCAACTTATACAGCGAGAGACAGCGTTTCGGTAAAAATAAAAGTGACCGATAAAAATGGCAACCCGATAGCGGGTAATTTTTCCATGGCTGTTACAGATGATAAGCAGGTAAAACAAGATACCCTAAATAGGGAAAATATTTTAACACGCCTGCTACTTACGGCCGATTTGAAAGGCTTTATTGAAGAACCAGAATATTACCTGAGCCATAAAACAGATACCGCATGGCAAGCACTTGATAATTTGCTGCTTACCCAAGGTTGGGTTGATTATAACTGGAAACAAGTTTTTAACCCACCCGCCATTACTTATCAGCCCGAAAAAGAGTTTAAGGTAAATGGTACGGTAAAAAATGTATTTAACCTACCCGTAAAAGGTAGTAATGTATTGTTATTCTCTATAAAGCCAAGAATGTTGATGGATACCATTACCGATCAAAATGGTAAATTTATTTTTGACCGTTTACCTAAAATTGATACCCCTGTATTTTTTTTAAAAGCGGTAAATAAAAGCGGTAAAAGTTTTAATGTAAACATTGGGATTGATGAAACAAAAACACCTGATTTTACCAAGCCCTTTAGCCCTAAAACAATACCCTGGTATATTGAAAGTGATGGAATATTGCTTAACTATACCAAAACCCGTGCATCATTAAGCGAGCTAGAAAACCTTGCAAAAGGCAGTCATTTATTAAAAGAGGTAAAAATAAAAGCCCAGAAAATAATTAAAGGCTCGCAAAACCTAAACGGCCCCGGTGAAGCCGATCAGGTAATTGATGAAAAAGATTTGGAAAAGGTTGGGAAGAAAACCTTATTGCAATTATTACAAGAAAGCGTTAAAGGTTTTGGGGAAAGATTTTTTAACCCATATAGTGTTACAGACAATATTTTAGCAAAAAATGTAAGTGATGGGCATAACCCGAATGAATGGTACTCAATTAATCGTAAACCTATAAAATTCATTATCGACGGTATTTCAGCAGCTCAAGCCATATCCTCACC
>CAIYNX010000093.1 GCA_903927645.1 uncultured Mucilaginibacter sp. | reverse complement strand
GAACTGGTTTTGCGGCCCAGGTCCTCCGTCAGGTTAATATAACCGCCTTTGCCAAAATCTTTTATAGCCTGGCCTGTATGGGCATCAATGGCAAATGTTTTTTCGCCGGCACTGTAAAAAATACGCTGGTTATCCCCATTTTCATCCTGCCAGTAAACCACCCCGCGTGAGATTTTATAATAAGCCATTTTGTCGACTTTTTTTGATGTGTCCATCGATGCCGGATCGAATACCCATTGCTGTACACCGGTCGTGGCATCCAGCGCAAACAATTTCAACTTTGGGCTGGTGCCGTATAACACACCGTTTATCACAATGGGGTTACACTGAATCTGGCTCCTGTTGGCGGTATCCCTGTCGCCCGAGCTAAAAGTCCAGGCTACTTTTAGCTGGCTTACATTTTTCAGGTTAATTTCCGCATTGGATGAATACCGGTTCCCTTCTTTCGAGCCGGCATAGGCTTCCCAGCCACTGTAAGGCGCACCGGGAATATGTTTTTTACAAGAAGAAATAATGCACACTGCCAGCAGCAGCACAAGGGTATAACTTTTCATGAAACGGGTTTTATGGACAGGAATATTGGCTTTAAAGCTAACTACATTTATTGAAAATGTAAAGCCTTAAAGGTTTTGAATATGCTGTAAATACCAATGGCAGCATTTGGCAAAATAAACTTTGTTTTAGTGAGTTTATCGAATCCTGATTTGTTAATCATCATTATCTCCTATCACCTTTAGCAGGACCAAATGCATGGCGCAGGGTTTTGTGTGCTTGTTGTTTAACAGGCTCGCCACAGCACCCCGCTTATATTGCAATTCCTTTTCAATTCCTTTTGCCCTCCCGCTCCGCCTTCAACTCTTTCAACGTCTGCTCCTCCGCCAAAGCATTCCCATTTTGTTTATTAATCGCCAGCCGCTGCGACGAATAGATCCCCGTATGCCCGCTGAAATAATACGCGGTAAAACAGGCAATGGCATAGTACAATAGATGGTCTGTCCCAAAAAGTTCAACACCCATCAGGGTGCAGGCCAGTGGGGTATTGGTAGCCCCTGCAAAAACAGCAATAAAACCCAGGCCTGCAAATAAGTCGACAGGCGCGCCCATCATCACCGCAAGGGTATTGCCTAATGCTGCCCCGATAAAAAAAAGGGGAGTTACCTCGCCGCCTTTAAAGCCTGTGCCAAGGGTAATGGCGGTAAACAACAACTTCCAAAACCAGCTCCAGTTGGTTACGCCGTTAAGTTTAAAAGCATTTACAATGGATACGCCATCAGCAGATTTTGAGAGTACACCCAGGCCTAAGTAATCTTTAGTCCCCAAAAGGAAAGTTAGGCATATCATTACGACGCCGCCAAATACGGGGATTAGCCAACTAATGGGGATAAAGCGGTTGGTATATGTTTTAATTTGCTGCATCAGCCAGCTGAATAAAAATGCAGCCAGGCCAAGCAGACCCCGGCAGCAATGGCTTTTGCCAGCAGCATAAAATCGAAATGCAAAAAAGCTGGTATAAACGTGGTTGAATGCGTAAAAAGGATATGATAAGCCGTATGATGTATGCCCCAGGCGCTGCAAACCACATCGGCCAAAATACTTGCAGTAAGGCAGGGTACCAGGGCGTCGTATTTGATACGACCGATAGCCAGTACCTCCAGTGCAAATATGGCCCCGGTTACCGGCGTGCCGAATACGGCCCCGAAACCAGCAGCAATACCCGCCATCAGTAAAATCCGTAAATCGGCACCTGATAATTTATACCATTTGGCCAGCAGGTTGGCCATGCTGCCGCCAATTTGCACGGCGGTACCTTCGCGACCGGCAGAACCGCCAAAAAGATGGGTTATGACCGTTGAAAAGATAATGAGTGGCGCCATCCTGGCGGGTACGCCGCCGCCGGGCCGGTGGATCTCGTCCATGATGAGGTTATTGCCGGCTTCTGCATTTTTGCCCCATAGTTTGTATAAAAAGTAAATGCAAATACCCGCAATGGGCAGTAAAAACAACAGCCAATTATGTTGCCAGCGCAATTTGGTGGCATAATCCAGCAAAGCCAAAAATAAGGCGACAAGCGAACCCACTATAACTGCAAGGGGAATGACCAGCAAGGTCCATTTAATGAGGTGACGGGCGATGAAGATTTGTTCGATGGAAGGCTTTATCCGGCGCATACTGCAAATATAAAATAAACCCCAATCTTAAAGCAGGGCAATTGTTTGCAGGCGTCAT
>CAIYNX010000092.1 GCA_903927645.1 uncultured Mucilaginibacter sp. | reverse complement strand
GAACATAATTAAGTTCTTTAGCTGCTTCAAGTACTTTAATTTTGGTGGCAGTACTAATTTCATAACTGTCTTTTAATGCCTTTGAAATTGTCCCTTTAGAAAGGTTGAGTTTTTCGGCGCTACGTCTACACGTAGACAACACGCTAAACCGTACGTATATTGGTACATTTAACTAACCTGTTTTTTGCCAATATAATATGAAGGATTGCTTTTTTTAATTGAAAAATAAGTTCAGTACATTAGTAGCAGAAAAGTTGAGATAGGTAAGCTAAAAAGCCAGACAAGTGCAACAGGCACGACCACTTATGTAAAATATGATGTGTCTCGTCCTAAAATAGGTTTACTGAGATGCACTCGCTGTTCGTAGATTGTATCTACGAATTAGCTATGCAGGTAGTTTACAACTACCGTAACTAAATGCAAACCAAAACCTGCCCGTTATTAAATTGGAGGGTTTTGTTGTTTATAAAGCTGTAATATTGTTATTAAAGAAGTCCTTAAACTTCTTCTTGGTAAGCATGGTATCAATAATCTTAAAAACAATAGTACAGTCTTCCTCGTCCAATTGGTTAATCAGGTTAACTTGCTCAAAGTTGGGTTTGTACTGAATGGTAATATCTACGGGTTGCACGTCATAATGAACAATCTGGTCAAACTGCGTCTACACGGAGACAGTACGCTAAAGCGTACGTATATTGGTACAACAATTAAACGCACTGTTGGCCAATTTTCTTTTATGGCTGGCTTGTAGTAACATGGCTTTGTATTGGGGTTTATTGGGTGTTTTTCCGTTCCAAATTTCCAAAGGCGTAAGCCCAAACAGGCTATCATGGCATTGGTTATTGTAAGCTTCAATAAGTTTAGGTAAGGCGTTAATCAAGGCCTCATGGCTTACAAACCTTTTGCCTTGTAAAAATTCATTCTTAAACTTCTTGTGCAATGCTTCCACAATATTATTGGCTTGGGGTATATCTACCCGGGCAATAATTTTTTTTATGCTGCGGGCTTCATTTTGCAAATAGGTGTCAAGCTCACCTTTATTTTCGCTACCATTATCAGTAATCAGCAAGGTAGTATGTTTATACAGGTTGTAGTTGTTTACAACCTGTTCCATATTGCTTTTTATAAAACCAGCAGTAGGTGTTTTACCGGCATTTCCCAATAATATAAACCTCGAGAAGTTATCCTGCACAAAAGAAAGATAGCTTGTTTTGTCATCCTCGGATGTAATATAGGTGATATCGGTGTGCAGTATTTCGCCAGGTTTGGTGGCTTTAATACCGTCCATATTCAGTTTGCTTTTTTTAATAACAGGTCTTTTTTGATAACCCATTAACCTGCAATACTTATAGAAAACGGTTTTTGAAAAAGCCGCGGCACCATCGCGAATTATTTTCCAATAAATGCTTGCCCTACTTAAATACAGAAAATCAGGATTTTCCATATATGTTTTAATCACCTTTATCTCAATATCAGTAAGCTGGCTAGGAAACTTTTTGCGACAAAGCTTCAATAATGATGCGGAACAATCTTGATTGCGTTCCATTTTAGTTTACTTTGTGTAAACCTATTTCAGGACAAGACAATCAACCGTTCACTTTCATTTACAATCTTTTTGGTGGAGCAAATGTAAATTTTTACTTATAAAACGATTACAAACGTATGATAAATGAGAAAGAAATTTAGCTAAAAAACAGAAAGTGAATGATTTTTCAACCGTTCACTTTCGTTTACTTTCGTTTTTGTGGAGCCGGAGGGATTCGAACCCTCGTCCAAACATGGTATAAGGTAAGCTTTCTACATGCTTATCTGCTGTTTAATTGTAGGGAAGGGGAAGGTCAGCCGCTTACCTATACCTTCTTCCTTAGGTGCTTTATCTCGCCTGTTACGCACACCTTAAACAAGCCAGTTTCATTTTTCGATGCCCCGGTTGCCAGTCCAATGAAACGGAAAACTGACGGGACAAAAGCTAGCTAAATTCTAAATTAAGCAGCTAAGGCGTAGTTATTTTCGCCGTTTGTTTGTTTGAGTGTTCTGATTTAAGCGCTAATTCACCCAACGCGCTGCATGCTTACCTACTTATCTCCATCCTGTCAATTCCGGTCGACCCCATTATTGATTGGATAGCCTACAAAAGTACTGTTTTTTATGCTAATATGTAGTCGCTAGTATCGAGTATCAAGACATTTTTTCTTCCACCACGGAGTGAATCAAATTTCCAGTTTAAAAATAAATCCGAAATGGAACATCCGAAATCCGAAATCAAATTAGGCTTTTCCCGGATAAGCCTTTAAACCAGCTTCTAAACAAACCATGGCTTTTTCAATTTCGGGAATATTTAGTACGTAAGCTAATCTAACTTCGTTTAATCCCTTACCTGCTGTGCTATAAAATCCTGTGGCAGGAGCCATCATTACCGTTTCATTGTGATAGCTAAATGATTCAAGCATCCATTGGCAAAATTTATCAGCATTATCAATTGGAAGTTGGGCCACAACATAAAACGCACCACCCGGATTAGGGCAAAATACCCCATCCATTTTGTTTAAAGCTTTAACTATGGTATCCCGTCGGTTGGTATATTCTTTATTAACAGTTTCGAAATAAGATGTTGGGGTATCAACTGCTGCTTCTCCGGCTATTTGTTCTACCAAACCCGGACTTAGTCTGGCTTGTGCAAATTTGAGCGCAGTTGCAATAACATTTTCATTTTTTGTAATAATACAACCTAAACGTGCACCACATGCACTGTAGCGTTTGCTTACCGTATCTAAAATAATTACATTTTCATCTAAGCCATCAAGGTGCATTGGTGAGGTAAATTTCCTCCCGTCGTAACAAAATTCGCGGTAAGCTTCATCGGCAAATAGATAAAGATCATATTTTAAAACCAAACTTTTTAATGCCTCCAATTCTTCTTCGGAGTATAAATATCCGGTAGGGTTGTTAGGGCTACAAATTAATATTGCTTTGGTTTTTGATGTTATAAGCTTTTCAAATTTAGCAATAGGGGGCAGGGCAAAACCGTTGTCAATTACTGAAAGTATTGGTGTTACCGTAATTCCTGTTTGGCATGCAAAACCGTTATAATTGGCATAAAAAGGTTCTGGAATAATAACTTCGTCACCTGGGTCTAAACAGGCCATCATGGCAATTGTAATGGCTTCTGAGCCTCCGGTGGTAACGATAATGTTTTTGGGTGTTATTTTATAGCCAATATGGTTATAATATTGGGTTAATTTTTCACGGTAGGAAAATGTACCCTCTGATGGTGTATATGCCCAAACTTTAAATGATATCCCCTTTATTGCATCCAGCATTCCTTGTGGAGTTTCAATATCTGGCTGACCAATATTTAAATGGTATACCTTTTTTCCATCCTTTTTAGCCTGATCGGCAAACGGTGTCAATTTTCTGATTGGAGATGCGGGCATTTGTAGCCCTTTAGAAGAAATTTTTGGCATTTAGCTGTTTATATGTTGTGACGATCCTATAAAAGGCAATTGAAATATATATAAAACAAAAAAGACACAGCCTTTGTGTCTTTTTGTTTAACTAAAGCAATTTAAATTATTTACTGCTGGTACCAGTTTTGGCAATTACTTCGCCTATAATATTTAAATTTTTTGAAGGTGTTTTTGCGTTGGATGTTACTACTATTGTTTTATTAAATGGTGATGCAACAGCCGCGCTGTAGGTAATTTTAATAATTCCTTTGCCGCCAGGAGCAACCGGCGTTTTGGTAAAATCAGCAATGGTACAGCCACAGGTAGGTTTAACATCTGCTAAAATTAATGGTTCGGTACCAACATTTGTGAATTCAAAAACAGTGCTTACGGCAATTCCTTGTGGAATTTTCCCAAAATCATGTTTTTCTTCATTAAATTTAAATTCAGCCTTGTTTTCGGTTTGAGCTAAGGCTGAAAAAGCTATCCCAAAAAGGGCAATGCATATGATTAATATTTTTTTCATAATTTCGTTTTTGTGAATACAAATATAGCAGGTTTATATAAAATAAAAAACTTATTAAAACAGACCATTAAAATGCTTTTTTTGATAAATACAAAATAGAATTTTATAATTTTACCGCTTAAACAAAATTTTATATGCCCGAAACTGTTTTGAATGCTACTGGAATGTTTAATGCCGAGGAGCTCAGTTTTGATGAATTTAAAAAAATAGTAATCAATGATTATCGCATTGGTTATCAAAGTCGTCAGGCTAGCTTAATTGGTCGCCGAGAGGTTTTAACGGGCAAAGCCAAATTTGGTATTTTTGGTGATGGGAAAGAGGTAGCTCAATTGGCTATGGCTAAGGCATTTAAAAAAGGCGACTGGCGTGCAGGTTACTACCGCGACCAAACTTTCATGTTTGCAACTGGTATGAGTAACTTAATGGAGTTCTTTGCTCAGTTATATGCCTATCCCGATGTTGAAAAGGATCCTGCATCTGCTGGCCGACAAATGAATTGCCATTATGCTACCAGGTTTGTAAATTCTGATGGTACATGGATAAATCAAACCCAAACCATGAATTGCTCTTCAGATATTTCAACAACTGGCGGGCATATGCCTCGATTGCTTGGTTTAGCGTTTGCATCTAAGCTTTATAGGCAAAACAAAGACCTTGAGTTTCAAACAAATTTTTCAATTGATGGGAATGAGGTAGCTTTTGGAACCATTGGCAATGGTTCAACTTCCGAAGGTTTATTTTTTGAAACTTTGAATGCAGCAGGAGTATTGCAAGTTCCAATGGCAATTTCTGTTTGGGATGATGCTTATGCCATTTCTGTTCCGGCAAGCTTACAAACAACCAAGGAAGATATATCCGAAATTTTAAAAGGGTTTCAACGAGAAGAAAACACCAATGGGTATGAAATATTTAAAGTGCGGGGATGGGATTATATAGCCTTATGTGAAACGTATGAGCGTGCTATTGCAGTTTGTAGAGATGAACATGTGCCCGTTTTAATTCATGTTACTGAAATGACACAGCCGCAAGGTCATTCATCTTCAGGGTCACACGAACGATATAAATCAAAAGACCGCTTGGAATGGGAGGATAAAAATGATTGTTTATTGAAAATGCGGGAGTGGATGATTGAATCGGCAATTATTTCACAAGAAGAAATTGATGATCTAGAAACAGAAGCTAAAAAGTATGTTAGAGATTGTCAAAAAACAGTTTGGAATCAGCTTGGAAAAGAAATAAGGATTGACCTTGAAGAGGCTACAGAACTTATTGAAAATTTAGCTTCCGGGTCTGATTTTCAAAATGAATTATTAAATATTGTTAAAGTTTTAACAGAAGAACTAGATCCCGGAAGGAGAGAAATAATTACGGCTGTAAGAAAGGCGCTTAGGCTTACTATTAATGAATACTCCCACCACAAGGAGGCATTAATTAATTGGTTAAAGGATGAACAATTAAAAGCTGATAGCAGGTATAATTCAAAATTGTTCAGTAATACCATTTTTTCTCCATTTTATGTTCCATCTGTACCTATTGAGTATAATGAGGAGGCGAAAATTTTAGACGGAAGGGAAGTTTTAAATGCTTGTTTTGAAGCTAACTTTGAACGGGATAAAACTATTGTAGCATTTGGCGAAGACGTTGGTGCAATAGGTGATGTTAACCAGGGTTTTTCTGGGTTACAGGCAAAGTTTGGCGATCTACGCATTATGGACACCGGCATCCGTGAAGCAACAATTATAGGTCAGGGTATAGGATTGGCCATGCGCGGGCTAAGACCTATAGCCGAAATTCAGTATCTGGATTATTTACTATACTCCATCAATGTAATAAGTGACGATTTAGCTACTTTAAGTTACCGCACAGCCGGTGGGCAAAAAGCACCTTTAATTATTAGAACACGTGGTCACAGACTTGAAGGAATATGGCATTCAGGTTCACCTATGGGTTTAATTCTTAATTCTATGCGCGGGCTTCATATTTGTGTTCCACGTAACATGACCCAAGCAGCAGGTATGTATAATGTTTTGTTAAGAGGGGATGAACCAGCCTTGGTAATAGAATGCTTAAACGGATACCGATTAAAAGAAAAATTACCTTCAAATCCTGGTGATTTTACTGTTCCTTTGGGCAAGGCCGAGATTTTAAAAGAAGGTACTGATTTAACAGTAATTTCATATGGCTCTACTTTGCGCTTGGTGATGGAAGCAACCGAAGAATTGGAAAGAATGGGGATAAGCATGGAGGTAATTGACCCTCAAACATTATATCCATTTGACTTGGATAATATTTGTGGTAAATCTTTAAAAAAGACCAGTAAATTACTGATAGTTGATGAAGATTTACCCGGTGCGGCTTCAGCTTATATACTTCAAAAAGTATTGGAAGCGCAGAAGGGCTATTTTTCATTAGATGACCAACCTGTTACATTAACAGCTAAAGAACATCGCCCACCATATGGGTCTGACGGTGATTACTTTTGTAAACCTTCAATGGATGATATTATTGAAGCCGCTTACAAATTAATGCAAAATAGCGACCCCAAAAAATTTCCATCTATTTTTTAATTTATAATTAATCATATTTTAAAGCGTTTTGAATTTTTTTCAAGGCGCTTTTTTTATTTCATTGGTATAACAAAAAAAAAATTCAAACCTTTAATTCTAAATCAAAAATAAATTTTTTATTAAAATTTAAAAATAAAATAAAAATTGCACAAAAAATCGTATTATTTTATCATCTTTGAATTATATAGCTCAATAATTTAATGGTTTTACAATAATTTATGATCAAAAAACAATCTCTCTTATTGCTTTGTTTAGCCACGCTATTTTCAATAATGTGTATAAGTTGGAAGGTTGATTGTTATAAAGTTCCGGCTACAGCTAAAAAGACTTATACAATAAATTTATTATTCGAGAAATATATTGAAGATATTTATCAAACTGCTCATTTAAACGAAACTGATCTTGATTTTCAAATATTCAAAAAAGGTTTAATAGGATTTTTGAATTTAAAAGCTTCCGGGAATTTATCAAAAAGCAATTCAATTTTGACCATCGTTAACTTTAATTTGCCAAGTAATAAAAAAAGAATGTGGATTATTGATTTACTTTCTAAGAATTTAATTATGAATACCTGGGTTTCGCATGGCCAAGGAAGTGGTAAAGCAAAGGCTATTCGTTTTTCCGACAAGGAAAAATCGCATGCTAGTAGTTTAGGTTTTTATTTAACAGATGACATATATGATGGCAAAAATGGTCGTTCCCTACGTCTCGACGGATTAGACCCCGGCTTTAACCAACATGCACGCGAACGCGCAATTGTTGTTCACGGAGCTGATTACGTAAATCCAAATATTGGTAATGAAGGTTACCTGGGCCGAAGTTTTGGCTGTTTGGCTGTATCAAACGATTTGTTGGATCAAGTTATCAATACCCTCAAACAAAAAACAGTTATTTTTGTTAGCGGGAAAAGTAAGAAGTACAAATCGAAATTTTTAAATGAAAATTTAGCAGCTAATTATTTATCTGCAAATCCTGAAATGATTTCCTTAGCAAATTTATAACACTAAAAAACATTAATCAATTAAATAAGGTTTTAGTTCATTGTATAATACAATATCTAATCCATATACATCTTTCCTAAATTGGAGTTGATTTTTTTCATCTACCCAACAAGTTGAATAATTGATATATACAGGTACTCTTTTTGGTAAATATATAGTAGTTGGTTTTGGGTTATCTTTTGCCATATCTTCGGCAATTGTTTTATATTTTTCACCTTCACCAAATAAATTTAATGCCAATGCTTGAGGCTCACCCAATCTGATGCATCCATGGCTTACAGAACGCATGTTTTTTAAAAATGCAAATTTGGCTGGTGTATCATGCAGGTAAACACTACTTTTGTTTTTAAACAAGAATTTAATTTTACCCAGCGAATTATCAGCTCCTGGCTTTTGTTTAAACTCATAATCATTATTAAGCTTATTTACTTTGGCCCAATTTATCTCCTCCGGGTCTTTAATCAGTTTTCCATTTTTATATACTTCAATATTTTTATTTGCTAAATAAAACCTGTCCTTGGCAGCATCCACAATAATTTCTTTTGTTGCTATGCTTCTTGGAATATTCCATACCGGATTTACCTCTACGCAAAAAATATTGCTATTTAAAAGTGGTGTCTCTCTGGCGAATGGTTTGTCAATTATGGCTGTGTCATTATAGGCTAATACAGTATTTTCATTTTTGATATTTCTTCCTTCGCCAACACATACTTTCATGTTTAAAACAGAATGTCCACTATCAATTACATTCAGCATATAGTCTGGTATATTTACAATTACATACTTAAATGCCTTAGGCTTATTTTGCCATCGTAACCGTTCTAGGTTCACCAATATTATTCTTTTTAATTCTTCGGAAGAAATCCCTTCTGTTTTTATATTGTTCTTCAAGGCATTTTGTAATGCCACATATTGTGTGTCTTTGGGTTGTATATTTTTTAAAAAAGAAGAGATATTTTTTGTTTTAAAAACTTTCAACATGCCCGAACTATCTGGCTCAATTGTATTTAAATAATAACGTTGAAATATTTTTTTAGGATTTATAACCCCATACTGCAAGTAATATGAATAATTAAAAAAGGAGCTCGAGGCAATTATTTCAATTTTTGCCATAACTTCATAGGCTTCATTTAGTGTTTTTATAGCATCCTTTCCTTTAAATTTTTCAATCAATATTTTCAAACTATCACCCCTAAATGTTTTATTGTTTAACCCATGTTCATTTGCCTTTTCAAAATATTCAGTTGCTTTATCCAGATCGCCGTTGAATAAATGTTTTAAAATAAAAGTTGGTTCGTACTCGTTTTGCTGGTAATAAATATTTACCAAATCTATATTTGGAATATTTTCTCCTTCTGCTTTTATTTGTTTTTTAAAGGCATCCTCAAACCCTTCTTCAGTAATGTCTCTAAAAATCTTATTATGGGTTTTCTTAAATAATTCTTTTGCAATTTCAGTTCGCTTTTTTCTACATCCATCTATTAAAAATATCAAACCTATAAAAAACACCACGAAGGCAATTTTTAAGGTTATATTAAAAAAAGGAATTGTTTTTGTTATAATCATATAATTAATTGTGCAACAATTTTAATGATTTAGCTGCAAATAACTTACTATTATTCGTAAATATTACTTTAGTAATATTTAAATTAATTAGAAAATGGGATTTATTTATATCTACTAAAATCAATAACTTTTGGTTTTTTTTTCAATTACTAACCAAAAAATAAATAAGAAATTAATATAGCTGTTATAATGCCCACCAAATCAGCTATTAGCATTGCAGGTATGGCATACCTGGTTTTTTTAATATTGACTGAACCAAAATATAATGCTACTATGTAAAATGCGGTATCAGCAGTACCATATAGTACACTCGACATATGTCCGAGCAAACCATCAGGGCCATAAATTTTCAAATTATCAAGCATCAATGCCCTTGCCCCCGATCCACTTAATGGCCGTAAAAACGCTATAGGCAGCACTTTTGTAAACCTTAAATCGATATTAAAAAAGCCAAAAAACCAAGCAAAGCCTGCTCCCAAATAGTTTAAGGCACCACTTGTTCTAAAAAGGCTAACCGCAACCAAAAGTCCAACTAAATAGGGAATTATTTTTACGGATACTTCAAAGCCTTCTTTAGCACCATCAATAAAAGCTTCAAATACGTTTATTTTTTTAAATAGGCCGCCTATAACAAATATGGTTGGGATAATTAAATATATAATATTGCTAAAAACTTTTGAAAAACTGCTTACCTGACTATGATCTAAAAGGCTCATACCCCATACCATCATAACTATAAAGCCAGTAATGCCTAGTAACCATGATAATATCACACTATTAATCAAGTTTATTTTTTGTTTAATCGATACAATAATTAGTCCGGTAATTGTGGAAGCAAAAGTAGCAACAATGCAAGGTATAAAAATATCGGTAGGGTCCTTGGAATGAAAGATGGCTCGTTGAGCTATAATGGCAATCGGCAAAATAGTTAACCCCGATGCATGCAAAACCATAAACATGATTTGGGCATTAGATGCCACTTCTTTATCTGTATTTATTTCTTGTAGGCTATTCATGGCCTTTAAACCCAAAGGGGTTGCGGCATTATCAAGGCCTAATAAATTGGCAGAGAAATTCATCATCATCTGACCAACAGCCGGATGATTTTTTGGTACTTCTGGAAATAATTTATTAAAAAATGGACCAACCATACGCGATAAAAAATTAATGGCACCGGCTTTTTCACCAATCCGCATAAAACCTAGCCAAAGCGACATGATGCCAACCAATGGCAACGCAATATCCATTACAGCTGCTTTTGCAGAATCGAAGGTACCTTCGGCCATAAGTTTGAAAATTTCAGTATCGCCAAAAAATATCAGTTTAACAAAGCCGATTATAATCGCTATTAAAAAAAAGGCAATCCATAAATAATTCAATACCATATTTTTATTTTATGGTTTGAATATAAAGCTTTTTGATAATTATTAAAGAATAAGCATCTTTAATAATTATATAAATGATAGATGGATAAAGCTATTATTGGTATTGAACAAGCAGTTAATAACTTTTTAAGGGCGGATCTATCCCCTATAAATTGGGATTTTAAAATAGACGTTAACAAATGGTCGAAAAAAGAAATTTTAGGCCATTTGGTTGATAGTGCCCTTATTAATTTGCAGCGATTTATACGCTGTACCTATGAAGAAAACTTTAAATTAACATACCAACAAGTTGAATATGTAAATATTCAACAATACCAAAATATGCCTGTTGAAGATTTATTAACCTTATGGCGGTTGATAAACCGACAAATAGTTAAAGTTTTAAAATGCTACCCTAATAATAGGATGGGAGCAGTTTGTGATACAGGCAAAAACGCCATTGAGTTGCACACTGTTGAATTTTTGGTAAGCGATTATTTAGATCATATATTACATCACCTTAACCAAATAACTAATAATAATTAAGTCTTTAATTATAAGAGGTAATGTTTTTATCGGGAATTATATTGATATTGTAATCCTTCCGTAGCGGATTGTAGGGCTCTGCATCATTTATACTGATGTAGATGGTTCCAATATCTTTTATAGTGTATGATTGCACATCGCCCACTAAAACATCTTTATTAATATATTGAATAATAGATTCCTTAATCAAATTATATTGATCAATTTCATTGGTCATTATTTCTACAAATATTTTTTTCCCATCCTGTCGCATTCCTATTTCTGAATTAGTGCCACTTTTAAATTCTAATCGATATTTTCTGGTTCCCCTTTTAACATCTTTTTTAAAAATGGTATACCCTTTAGCCACCAAAAAGGTATCAGCCTGGAATAAATTATTACTAATTAGGTATTTTATGTCATCATATGAAATCAAATTTTTTTGGCTTAAGCCTACTAGTGGAATAAAAATAAAGAATAGGCTAACTAAAATATTTCTCATAATTGATGGTACTTACTTGCTAAGCTACACTTTTTTACCCCTAATAAACTTTCCTTCGTATAAAATAGTTTAATTTAGCATTTCTAATTTAATATTATGCCTAAAATAGAACTTTCTCGTGTATTTGGCGATTATGGTTTTGAAGCCAATGACGAATTTGGACACGTTGTAAAAATGGATAGCAGCACCGAAAGCGGTGGTCAAAACTATGGTGTTAGGCCTATGCAGATGTTGCTGATGGGTTTAGCCGGATGTTCCGCTATTGACGTGATAGCCATTCTGAAAAAACAACGCCAGGAAATAAAAGATTATAAAATGGTTGTTAATGGAGAGCGTCAAGCTGGTATTGAACCTTCATTATGGAAAACAATCACTATTGAATTTAATCTGATGGGCGATATTGATGAAGATAAAGCCGCGAAAGCGGTTGAACTATCCATGAATAAATATTGCTCTGTAGCGGCAACCCTTGTGAATGCCGGTGCAAATATTACTTGGACGGTAAATATAATTAAGTCGGTCTAGTTATTTAAAACCCATTAATTAATTACTAATCAATGGGTTTTTTGAATATTTTTTTAGTCTTTATCATCAAAAAATTCTGCCAGCGGGGCAAAATAAGAATTATCCCACCCTTCTACAAAACCTTCATATTCTAAATCAGGTATATTGGTATGCCTTAACTCTACCGAGGTACTTTCTTTATCGGCATGGAGTTTAATAGTAACGATTGATGGCTCCGGTTGCCCGTCAAAATACCATTGCTGCACTATTTTTTTTCCTTCCTCAAACTCCAAGTTTTTACCTACTATACTACCTTCCCACATCGAAAATTCAGACCCGGGTTCTGTCGACATTTCCGCGGCTTCGCCAGTCCATAACTCAATAGTAAATGGGTTAGTGAGTGCAGTGTATATTTCTTGCGGAGAGGCACCTATTCGGTAGTATTTTTTAAAATCTTTCATTAAAAAAGTATTCAAAATTTAATGCATGTCTACTTTTAAAGTTTTATTAAAATTTAAAAGTAGACTATTTTTATAAAGGTAAAACGGTTTTACCATAAACTTCGTTCAGCACATTTGCCATGCCTGCATAAACTGCCAATGCACCACACAAAATACCCTCATAACCGGCAAAGGTACCAATACCCTTGTTACCTGTTGCATGTTCGGCTGCTAAAAGGAAAAATAATATTACCAAGGTGCCAAAAACCAATTGCAAGACTTTGCTTAATTTTAGGGTACCAAAAAACAAGAACAAGGTAAAGATACCCCAAATGGTTAAATAGGCCGTCATTGCTCCCTCGGAAGGCGCAACAGCCCATCCAAACTTAGCCAATGCAAATATTCCAACCAGCGATAGCCAAAAAAAACCATAAGAGGTAAATGCAGTTAAGCCGAAAGTATTGTTCTTTTTAGCTTCAATAATACCGGCAATTACCTGAGCTAAACCGCCATAAAACAAACCCATGGCAAGTATCATGGAGTTCAATTCAAAAATTCCGGCGTTATGCAGGTTTAATAAAATGGTGGTCATGCCGAAGGCGCACAAACCTAAAGGTGCAGGATTAGCAGTGCCATCCTTGTGCAGAACAGTTGTCTCAGTACTCATATTATCAATGGTTTAAAATTGGTTTATGCTGCAATTTAATTTATCCATTGTCAAAATACAAATTTTTTTAGAAACTGATTGCTACCTTTATTGTTTAGCTATTGCTTATGAAAAAATTAGTGCTATTGCGCCATGGCGAAAGTACCTGGAACAAAGAAAACCGGTTTACAGGATGGACGGATGTTGACCTAACTGAAGTAGGAATAACAGAGGCTAAAAACGCGGCTATTATTTTAAAGAATGCTGGTTTTAACTTTGATATTGGTTTTACCTCTTATTTAAAACGCGCCATCAAGACAATGGATATTGTACTGGAAGATTTGGATTTGTTGTGGATACCAATAGAAAAATCATGGAGATTAAATGAGCGTTTTTACGGAGCACTACAAGGCTTAAACAAAGCAGAAACAGCTTTAAAGTATGGTGATGAGTTGGTACAAAAATGGCGTAGAGACCCACATGAACATCCACCTGCATTAACCAAAGCTGATCCACGCTATCCGGGCAATGATAGAAAATATAAGGCCCTCGCTGAGGATGAACTACCGCTTACAGAAAACTTAAGCGAAACCATGCAAAGGGTAATGCCTTATTGGAAAAACAATATAGCCGTTGCATTAAATAATCATCAACATGTTATTGTAACGGCTCATGGTAATAGCTTAAGAGCGTTGATACAATATATTGATGATTTAACCGACCAAGAAACCACCTTACTTAACATACCCACCGGTAAGCCACTTGTTTACGAACTTGATGATACTCTTAAAGGTATTAAGCACTATTATTTAGAATAATTTAATTAAGCCATAGCGCTATTTAATGCAATAATTGAGGCATCAAAATCTTCTCTGGCTACCAAAAATTGAATATTTACTTTTCGCAAGGCAAAGCCGGCACTTTTAATATTGATACCATTTTCGGCAAATGCAGCCGCTGATTTAGCTAATAAGCCCGGTTGATCCATATTGGTGCCCAATAAACAAACCATGGCCATTTTTTCAACAGTTACTTTTTCGTAGGCATTTTCTAGTTCAGTAATTAATTTTTTATTAAAATCTTTTTCCCAAATTACTATCGAAATGCTATTAGCACTGGTTGCTTTAAAGGTATAGCTAATGTTAAATTTATGGAACAACTGCATAATGTGTAAATCGCTCCCTACTTGACCAACCATTCCGGGGTCGTATATATCAATCATTACCAGCTTATCTGTCCCGGTAATTACCTCTACTCGTTTATGATTACTTATGTATTCACGTGTAATGAGGGTGCCTGGGTGTTCTGGTTCAAATGTGTTTTTTATGCGCAGGTTAATGTTGTTTATCTCTAAAGGTTTTGAGGCTTTCGGATGGATGGCTTCCATACCAACATCTGCTAATTGGTCGGCAACATCATAGTTAGTATTTCCAACCGGACTACAATTATCAACCCCAACCAAAACGGGGTCGGCAGTACATAAATGATATTCTTTATGAATAATGGCTTCATCAGGTTGCACCAACACGGCTATTTTGCTAAAAGTAACCTCGGAATAGCCACGGTCGAATTCACGCATAATACCTTCTGTACCTTTAGCGTACCCAGTTACTATGCAAATCGTGTTTTCAAAATCAATATGTTGTAAATCATGCTTTATTCGTTGGTCAATGGTGTAGGAGTGATGGTCGTTAAAGCCGCTCAAATCAACCAAGGTGGTATTGATATTCCTATTTTGGAGGATATTTGTAAAGTTATATGCAGAATGACTTTCGCCAATTGAAGCTAAAATTTCGCGTGCTGCCTGCAATATGCCTTCCTTGCTAACATAACCGGATGCAAGAATATTGGCTAGGTTTTCCAAATAAGCTTGGGCATCCAAAATACGTTTTTCAATAAATTGGTCGGCCTCCACCACATTTAAACCCAAGCTTGCATAACTTTTATTTATTTGCTTAAGTTTTGTTATCAGGCTGCTCAATGGCTTGTGGAAGTCTTTATAATTTGCCAATTGATGATAAACACCGGGAGCTCCCGTTTTTTTATCCTCCAACAATAAGTTAGTTACCCCCGAAAAAGCTGAAACTACAAAAATACGGTTATATAGTTTTTTGCCACTACGCTCAAAAAGTATTATATTATTAATTACATCACCTAAGGCAGACATAGAAGTGCCGCCAATTTTCTCAACTGTTAACATTTTAAAAAAAGCTACCCTAATTTATAAAAACCGGATAAAATAAAAGTTTATAATTTATTTTAAAGTAAGGCACTAAAAGCTCGCCTACCATTCATTCAACAAAACACAAAAAAAACTACTAACGAATAAAAAAACTAATAACAATTGACCTATGAATAATAACCAATTCACTTAGCGCTCACTCACTCACCGCTTACTAAATCATTTATACAAATCACCTGCTTTTTCGGCCGATAATTTGATGCCTTTAATCATAGCCGAACTAAAACCATTATGTTCCATTTCATTTAAGCCTGCAATGGTACAACCACTAGGGGAGGTAACTTTATCAATTTCTTGTTCCGGGTGCGAGGCAAGTTGCAAAAGTAAATCAGCTGCACCTTTTGCCGTTTGGGCGGCCATTTTTAAAGCATCATGCGCATGAAAGCCAATTTCGGTACCACCTTGAGAGGCAGCTCTAATTGATCTCAAAAAGAAGGCAATTCCACAAGCGCAAAGTGCAGTAGCCGAAGTCATCAACTCTTCATTAATTTGTATTGTTACGCCAACAGTATCAAAAAGTGATTTAACAAAATTGATACTTTTTGTTGTGCTATTATCAGAAGCAATACAAGTCATTGACTGACCGATTGCTATGGCCGTATTAGGCATAGCCCTAATAATTTGAATATTTAGATCGAGTTGCTTGCGGATATCACTGCAACTAACCCCCGATACAACTGATATAATCAGTTGTTTATCGGCTTTAATTGAAGGTTTAATTTCATCTAGCAATTTATTTAGTTGTTGAGGTAAAACTGCTATAACAATAAAATCAGCTTTACGCACAGCTTTTAAATTGTTATCAGTTGTGTGATAACCAATTGCAGCTAAATCTGCCAAAGCCGATACATTTCTCCTTGTTAACGAAATTTGCTGCGGTTTACAAATGCCTGATTTTACCAATCCCTTCGCCAACGAAAGGCCTATATTACCGCTTCCTAAAATGGCAATATGTTGTTGTGAATTCATAGGTTTTCGATTAAACGTGTTCCAAAAGGTTTATAATGTTTAAATGTTTCCAAATCGTCTGATTTTCCAATTATTACTTCCTTCACACCACATGCTATTGCAGCAAAGGCATTTTCAAGTTTAGGAAGCATACCGCTGTGTATAATATTTTCCTGTTTTAATTTTTCAAATTCAGCAGGATTTATTTCATTAATTAAACTTGCTTCGTTGTTAATATCTCTTAAAACTCCCTTTTTCTCAAAGCAATAAATGAGGGTAGTTTCGTATAATTTTGATAATGCAACTGCCAAAACAGAAGCAATGGTATCGGCATTTGTATTTAAGAGTTGACCTTCTCCATCATGGGTAATAGCACAAAAAACAGGTGTAAAATTAGCGTTAAGTAAGTTTGCTAAATTCTCGGGTTCAATAGCCGCTTCGTCTAAATCGCCCACAAACCCATAATCAATTGTTTTTACTGGCCGCTTTTTAGCTTTAATAAAATTGCCATCGGCTCCGGTTAAACCAATTGCATTACAATTATAGCTTTGTAATTGAGCTACTATGTTTTTGTTTATGAAACCCGCATACACCATAGTTACTACCTTTAAAGTCTCAAAATCGGTAATGCGTCTCCCATCAATCAGGTTAGGAACTAATCCCATACTTTCTGAAATTTCTGTAGCAATTTTACCACCGCCATGTATCAAAATTTTGTGGCCATCAATAGCAGCAAAATCATGCAGAAATTTTTTAAGGTTTTCGGGATTATCAATTACATTTCCTCCAATTTTTATTACAAACAACTTATTGCTGGTCGAATTTTTATTATTTTCGGATAAAAGCACCTCGTTTACATACATGGTAACCCTATAAATAACCCTCTGAAGGCAAAATTATTTGATTATTTATCAATTTGGGATAAAATTAATAAAAATAGACCTCTAATTATAACAAAAGTCAATTTATTGCTAATTATTTATTCATTTGCTTATTCTGTTTTATTTAAATAAAGGCCCATAAAACCAATTATGCATTAATTTGTTATTTGGGTGTATGATTGTAAGTCTGAAATTAGAAACTTTTATAGCTCTCTAAAATGACAAACCATTTAAAAAAGATTGATTATTATTGAATTTTTAAAAAAAATGTTTAAAATATCATCTGAACCAAACAGTCGAGAAAAAAAACCTTTAATAGTTATTGTTGGGGGTGGTTTCGGGGGATTAACTCTCGCCAAAAAATTAAAGAACGTACCTGTTGATGTACTATTGGTTGACAAACATAATTACCATACTTTCCAACCTTTGTTATACCAGGTTGCCATAGGTGCACTTGCAGCTGATTCAATCGCTTTTCCTATCCGACGGATTTTTAGCCATCAAAATAATTTTAGTTTTTTATTAGCCAAGGTTCAAAAAATAAATCCTGAAACAAATTCTATAACAACGGAGTTAGGAGAAATAAACTATGATTTTTTAGTATTGGCCACCGGTTCAAACACTAATTTTTTTGGTAATAAAGAAATTGAAAAGTTTGTAATGCCTATGAAGAATGTGCCAGAGGCGCTTAACTTGCGTTCGGTGGTATTACAAAATTTGGAGAAGGCAGTTGTAACCCAGGATGCTGTTGAAAAAGCAGCTTTAATGACTTTTGTGGTAGTAGGAGGAGGGGCTACCGGGGTGGAACTTTCTGGTGCCTTGGCAGAAATGCGTCAATTGGTTTTAATGAAAGACTATCATGGATTAAGCCGACAAGATATGACCGTCTATTTGGTAGAAGGTAAAACAGATTTGTTGGCCTCAATGACATCAAAATCATCCAAAAACGCAAAAGACTTTTTAACTGAAATGGGCGTAATTATTCATACCGGAGTGCATGTTAAAAGTTACAATGGTACTGATTTGGTGATTGATAATGGAACCACGCTCAAAACCCGAAATGTATTTTGGGCAGCAGGCGTAGTTGGTGAATTTCCGGAAGGAATGGCGGAGGCTAAAAGAACTCGAAGCACACGTATTGAAACTGATGAAATTAACCGAGTAATTGATTATCAAAATATTTTTGCCATTGGCGATGTTGCTGCAACTGTTTCTGAGAAATATCCAAATGGTCATCCGGGCGTTGCACCTGCTGCCATACAGCAAGGGCAACAATTAGCTAAAAATTTGATGCACCTGATTAATGGTGAACCAACCGAAGCTTTTGTTTATTTTGATAAAGGAAGTTTGGCTACTGTTGGTCGGAATAAGGCCATAGTTGATATAGGCAAACTGCATATGAGCGGCTTTTTGGCCTGGCTGCTATGGGGTTTTGTTCACATTATGTCGCTGGCCGGGTTTAGCAGCAAGACTACCGTATTTTTAAATTGGGCGATAAACTATTTCACAAAAAACAGTGATAACCGATTGATTGTTAGAGGATATAACGTAGAAACCCGAAGTGTTGAGTTAACCGATAAATAAATTTCTATTTGTTTTTTAAGTTTTTCATATAGGCAGCAATCGCTTTTTCTGAGCTATCATTTGATTGGTCAAGTTGCTCTATAATATTTTCTTGCTCTATTGTCGACCGATTCTGACTTAGCTTGGCTTTTGCTTGTAAATCATCTACCTCGATTTCAAAAGCAACAATTCCGTTCATCATTTTTGATTTATAGTCATGCGGTAAATTGTCCCATTGCTGCTGGTAATTGCTTTCAAAGCTTTGTATCATTTCTTTTAGTACAGCAACCTTGTTCGCTTCCCCTTCCAAAATTTTGCAAATACCATAAGCATGTACCGCCAAATAATTCCAGGTGGGGACGTTCAATTCCTTTTCGTAGTTTTTTGGAGAGATATAGGCATGTGGCTCTGTAAATATTACCAGTACTTTTTTACCACCCAATTCATGCGCCTGTGGGTTTGCTTTCGCGAAGTGTGAAGTTAAAATTACCTTATCACCCTCTTGTTTTATAATAAATGGCAAATGCGTAGCCACCGGCAAACCATCCGTTACCGATACAATGGTGGCAAAACTATAGGCATGCATAAAGCCAATGGCTTCCTGCTGGTTAGGGAATTTATTAAAGGCGGGGATATACATGACCTAAAATTAGGCAAAAAAGTATCATTTAAAAGGCCTTAAAATGATTATTCTTCCAACATCATCTTCAACACAGCCTGCGCTGCCCAAACCCGGTTTGCTGCTTGGTGGGTTACAATAGAGCTTGGACTATCCAATATCTCGGCAGAAAGCTCTAAATCACGCCTTACGGGTAGGCAATGCATTACTTTGGCTTTGTTGGTTATATCGAGTTTTTTGTGGGTGAGCATCCAATCCTCATTACCCGGCAATACCTTGCCATAAGGCTCATAAGCCGACCAATTTTTAACATATATAAAATCGGCATTGGCCATTGCTTCGTCTTGGTTATTAGTGATTTTTGCACCCTTTGTAAAATCTTCACAAAGCTCAAATCCCTTGGGGTGGGCTATGGTAAAATCTACATCGGCCTTACACATCCATTCGGCAAAGGAGTTGGGTACCGCCTGGGGTAAGGGTTTTACGTGGGGTGCCCAGGTAAGTACCACTTTCGGCTTGGCTACAGTTTTTAATTCCTGAATAGTCACTAAATCGGCCAAACTTTGCAAAGGGTGCCTAGTGGCCGATTCAAGACTTACCACCGGAACGCCGCAAAATTGAACAAATCTGTTAAAAATATTTTCGCTATAATCTTCGTTCCTGTCCTTTAAGCCCGGGAAGGAGCGTACCCCGATAATATCGGCATATTGCCCCAAAACAGCCGCCGCTTCGCGGATATGCTCCACACTGCTACCATTCATCACCACATTATCCTGAAACTCCAAGGCCCAGCCTTCTTTGTCCATGTTCAAAACCATAACATTCATGCCAAGGTTCAAAGCTGCCTTTTGGGTGCTCATGCGGGTGCGCAAGCTAGGGTTTAAAAAAACCAGGGCTATGGTTTTGTTTTTACCCAAATGCTGAAAACCAAAAGGGTTTTGCTTTAGCTCAAGCGCGCTAGCAGTTAAAGCATTGATATCTTGAATATCATGAACAGACGAAAAGAGTTTTAGTGTCATACCTAAACCAAAATAGGGGTATTGTTTAATATTAATTTACCAAAGTGCCAAATACTTCTAAAAACCTATCGGCATGAGCCCTGCTTAAGGTAAGCGCGGGCAATAGTCTGATTACGTTTGGCTTAGCCTCCCCGGTAAATATATGATGTTTAAAAAGTAAATCTTTACGTAAATGTGCCAGTTCGGCTGGTAATTCAATGCCTATCATCAAACCTCGTCCGCGTACTTCCAAAACTTGACTGAATTTTTTAAGTTCGGTAATCAGGTAACCGCCAATTTCGGCGGCGTTTTCCATCAGGTTATCTTCCTCCATCACCTCCAATACCGCTAAACCTGCGGCACATGCTAAGTGGTTACCACCAAAGGTAGTCCCCAGCATACCATATGCGGGTTTAATTTTTGGCGAAATAATGATACCACCAACCGGGAAACCATTACCCATGCCTTTGGCCATGGTGTAGATGTCGGCGTTAACGCCAGCAAAATCATGCGAGAAGAATTTACCTGAACGACCGAAGCCGCATTGTACGGAATCGGCTATGAAAACTGCGTTATGGGTGTCACATAATGTCCTGATTTTTTG
>CAIYNX010000091.1 GCA_903927645.1 uncultured Mucilaginibacter sp. | reverse complement strand
TGCCGATTTATTTTACGCCGATATTCAAAAATGGATGCAGGATGCAGATCGTAAATTGGTACAAAGACAGGCATTTGCCGGCATGCTTTGGAGCAAACAGTTTTATTATTTTAACATCCATCAATGGTTACGAGGCGATACTAATGAGCCGGCACCTGCCGAGCAGCGATTAAAGGCCCGTAACAACCGTTGGGAACATTTAAATACCAAAGATATTATCTCCATGCCCGATAAATGGGAATACCCATGGTTTGCCTCTTGGGATTTGGCTTTTCATTGTTTGCCTTTAGCTACGCTGGATATGGTTTTTGCTAAGCGACAGCTTACCCTGCTTATTAAAGATTGGTATATGCATCCAAACGGGCAATTACCTGCCTACGAATGGGATTTTGGTGATGCCAACCCACCCGTTCATGCCATGATTACTTGGAAAATTTATCAACTGGATAAAGCCGCAAATGATGGCAAAGGCGATACCGTTTTTTTGGAACGTATATTCCATAAACTGATGCTCAACTTTACCTGGTGGGTTAACCGCAAGGATGCACAAGGAAACAATATTTTTGAAGGCGGCTTTTTGGGTTTGGATAATATTGGCTTGTTCGATCGTAATGCGCAATTGCCCGATGGGCAAGTTTTGGAACAAGCTGATGGTACCAGCTGGGTAGCTATGTACTCGCTCAATTTATTGCGCATAGCCGCCGAACTGGCAACCTACAATAAAGCCTATAATGATATTGCCTCTAAGTTTTTTGAACACTTTATTTATATAGCAGGAGCAATGTCGAACCTTGGTAAAGATAATGCTGGTCTGTGGGATGATACTGATGGCTTTTTTTACGACCAATTGCGCTTGCCTGATAACAGCGTGGAAAAAATGAGGGTAAGGAGCTTGGTAGGGCTTATTCCGCTTTTTGCTGCCGAAATTATAGAGCAGGACGATATTACCAATAACCCAATTTTTAGCGACCGCCTAAAATGGTTTGCCGAAAACCGCCCCGACCTTGCCTCTTTAGTTTCGCGATGGAATGAGACCAAATCAACCGGTAAACATTTGGTAAGCTTGTTACGTGGTTTCAGGATGAAATCATTATTGAGGTATATGCTGGATGAGAACGAATTTTTAAGCGAATATGGCATCCGGTCGGTTTCAAAATATCACCTGAATAATCCTTACCATGCTAATATAAACGGAACTGATTTTGGTATTAAATATACCCCGGCCGAAAGCGATAGCGGTTTGTTTGGGGGGAATAGTAATTGGCGTGGTCCAATTTGGCTGCCCATGAATTACCTTTTGATTGAAAGCTTACAAAAGTTTCACGAATATTATGGTGATGATTATAAAATTGAATGCCCCACACATTCAGGTAATTTCATGAATTTAAAAGAGATAGCGAACGACTTATATAGACGTATTTCCAATATTTTTCTAAAAAATGAAGAAGGCAAGCGTGCCGTTTTCGGTAAAAGCGAAAAAATGCAAAACGACCCAGAGTTTAAAGATTATATCCTTTTCCATGAATATTTTGATGGTGATAATGGGAGAGGGGTAGGCGCATCGCACCAAACCGGGTGGACGGGCTTAATTGCCAATTGTTTATATAAATAAAGTAATCAGTACTCAAGTAAAGAAAATATTAGAAATTTTTAATTTAAATTATTCCTTGGTTTTTAATTTTTTTTCAACTTTAGGGCTATTTTATATTAATAAAATGCCAAATAAAAAAATTGCATTAATTACAGGAGTAAGCCGCGAAATGGGCTTGGGTTTTGAAACAGCCAAACAACTGGCGCAAAAAAAGTACAGGGTAATAATTACCGCCCGAGATTATTATAAGGTAAAAGAATTGGCTGATAGATTACTAGCGGAAGGTTTGGACGTACTTCCTTTTGCGCTTGATATATTATCTGATGATAGTGTGGAAAACTTAGTTTCAAAAATTGAAACCAACTTTGGCAAACTGCATGTATTGGTTAATAACGCGGGTGGCTTTTATGATGCGGGTGCTAACGCGCTTGATACTTCCTTGGCATTTGCCCATGAGGTTTTTGAAACTAACCTGTTTGGCGCATGGCGCATGATTAAAAGTTTTACACCTTTGCTCGAAAAAAGTGGGGAAGGGGTGGTTGTAAATATCACGAGCGGGGCTGGCACCTACAGCGACCCTGATTTTGGTCTGATATCAAAGAGCGATACACCGCTATATGGCATCACTAAACTAGCTTTAAATGGTTTAACCGTTAAGCTTGCCCCAATTTTAAAAACTAAAGGAATATTGATTAATGCTGTAAACCCTGGCTTTGCGGCAACTTACCCTGGTTATGCCGAATGGGGTGCCCGTCCGGTAGCACAGGGCGCAAAAGGCATAGTTTGGGCCGCAATTCTACCTAAAGACGGTCCAACCGGAAGCTTTTTTATGGATGGTAAAAATATTGGCTGGCAATTGTAAGCCTGTATTTATATTAATGTGTCAATTCAACACAATAATATTTTTTATTGCCAAACAAATAATTTAGTTTTACCTCACCAATTAAAACTAAATTATAAAACAATGACCCTCAACAGACGAAAATTTTTACAAACCACCGGTACATTGGTACTTGGCGGCATGGTTTTTTCAGGCAAAGCCGCTTCATTATTAAATTTTAAACCACCGCATGCTGTTGGTTTACAGCTTTTTACATTTTTTGGTATTATTGATGAGGAAGTAAAAGGCACGCTAAGCAAAATAGCAGGAGTGGGGTATAGGGAAATTGAATCGGCCTTTAGTAAAAAAGGAGGGTATTATGGCCTAAAACCTCGCGAATTTAAGGCTATGTTGGGCGATTTGGGCTTGGATTGGAAATCTCATCACGTTTTAGGTGCACCATTTAAACTTCCTAAAGGCTATAAAATGCCGGTAGGTGCCGATGGTAAACCAATGGTAATACCAACTATGTTAAACCTGCGCGACAATATGCAGCAATTGGTGGATGAAGCAGCCGATGGAGGCGTAGAGTATTTGGTTTGCGCGAATGCGCCAATAGGTTCATTAGCCGAAATTAATGATACCATAAAAATACTGAATGCAACCGGCGAAGCATGTAAAAAAGCGGGCATACAATTTGCCTACCATAACCATGATATGGAGTTTCATGAAGTGGAAGGCAAAGTACCCTATCATTTAATGATTACCGAAACCGACGCCAATAATGTGAAGATGGAGCTTGATTTGGCTTGGGCCATAAAAGGTGGTAAAGACCCGGTAGAGATGTTTAAAATGCATCCCGGCCGTTTCCCATTATGGCACGTAAAAGATTTGGATGCAGCGCATACAAACATTTTCCCGGTAGGTGGTGGCACCATCGATTTTAAACGAATTTTTGAAAACCGTGAAACAGCTGGTATGAAACATTTCTTTGTAGAACACGATATGCCTAAAGACGCCTTAGCCAGCATTACCAGCAGTTACCAATATATTACCGAGACCATCAAAGTTTAGTAATTTAAATTACTGATATAAAATAAAACCACTCAAGGATTCATTTCTTTGGGTGGTTTTTTGTTAAGGGGAAATGCTTATATGATTTAGATCGG
>CAIYNX010000090.1 GCA_903927645.1 uncultured Mucilaginibacter sp. | reverse complement strand
TTTTACGTAAATTGTATATCAAATAGTTTTACAAATTCTACTTATTAGGTTTAAATTTGTATAATTTATATGTTACAAAAAAATTAATGCGATGCGTCTTTTTTTAATAATTCCAATTTTCTTATTAATATCCACCCTTTCTGGTTATAGTCAGGATAGGTTGAGCGGCAGGGTATATGAGAATAAAACCAAGGTTTTATTAGGTAACATTAAAGTTGTGGATTTGAAGACACATATTACTACTGAAACTGATTCAAACGGGAAATTTACAATTAAAACCAGCATAGGCAATTTTATAGCATTTTCGGGGTTTGCATATGTTTCTGATACGATATATGTGGCAAACTTGAAATATTTAGAGGTTTACTTAATGCCCAAACAAAATATGCTCGATGAGGTAAAAATTCAAAATGTGCAAACCCGAACAGGTAAGCTATCGGCTGCACCAATTACCGGAGCCTTAGGTAGCCGAGAGGTGCTTTATCAAACAGATAAAGAGAATAATTTAAAAGGTGGTGTTAAACTGATGGTTTTCGATTCAAATAGTGATGCAAAGAAGAAGAAAAGAGATGGTAATATTGCAGAGAATGAAGAAAAACAACAAGTGGTTTATAATACATTTCTACCTAAAAACCTCCAAAATTATTTGCCATTAAAGGGAGTAGAGATGGATAATTTCATTATATTATATACTCCTGATGTAGCTACTTATTTCAATCCAGGTTTTAACCTTACCTCCTATTTGAATATTTGTTATAAAAAATTTATGCAAATTCCGGTTGATCAAAGAACTTCTCAAACCGCTTTCAAATTGGGCACCAAAACCGATAGTACCAAGAATTAGTGATAGAACCTAATTAATTGTAATAATATCAGCGCCACCGCTTATTTCCAGAATAAAGGGTCTAAAAGTAATCATACCTAATGCCGCGAGTATTAAAAACTTTTCGGTAGCAAAAAAAACATCTCCTACACTAAAAGTTTCCCTTATTTTACGATCAATAGTTTCATAGCTATATACTAAGATATTGCCATCATGGTTAAAGTACCTTAAAGCAAGCTTTCCATTATGCTTAAAATCTTGTTTTACCAAAGTTCCATCAGCGAATGTTAAAATTGAATTACTACCCCAAAACTCACTCTTTACTTCTAAAATCTTTTGCTGGTTTGCGGTAACTACTAATTTCTGATTAATAAACCCTTTACTTTCACACTGGTAATTAACAGACAACATGCTGAATGTTGATTTTCCGCCAAGTTTATAATTTAGGGTAACCAAGGTTTCATTTTTACTTTTTAACAAAAATAAATCGTTCTGTTTATGCCATTGCAGATCTTTATATTTTGTTTCCATATATCCAATATTTTTAAACCAAATAGTGTTTTATTTAAACAATATAAGAGCCATTTCCAGGTTTGTAATATTTAAAGAATACACCATAATTAGGAACAATCCTGGCTATTAGGTATTGAAATAATAGCATGGACCCAATCATCATGTCCTTCAATAGTAAACGAACCTAAGTTTCCATAAACGGCCTCAATGCGTTTTTTAACAATTTGCAAGCCAATGCCTCTGCTTTCAACATTTTGACCAAGTACGCCCGAATTAGTTACAATGATTGTTATATTATTTCCAGTATTTTTAGCGGATATGGCAATATTTATTAAACCATGCTCATCCTTACCTCCATGTTTAATGGCATTTTCGGCTAGGGTTAAAATAGATGCCGGAGGAATTAAAACATCCTTGGTAGTTTCTTCAATTTGGTAAACTACTACTAATTTGTCACCAAATCTAATCTGCTCCAGTTGTAAATATTTCTTTGTCTCGGCTAGTTCATCAATTAACTTAATTTCCTTGTCTTTACCATAATTTAGGGTAAAACGCAATAAATCACTCAATAATACCACCGCCTCTTTACTTTTTTGCGGATTTAAACTAATTAAGGCCATGATACTATTTAATGCATTGAATAAAAAATGCGGATTAAGTTGCGATTTTAACAATTCCAATTCGGCTGTTTTGGCTTCATTTTCTACTTTTAATTTTTGTTGCATTAGCAAATTGTTTAAATCAAGTATCTTATACAAAAAGTATATAATAACCCATACCCCAACATAACGCATCCAATTGATGATAAAACCAAAGAGAGATATGAAACCAAAATCGATATTAATATGATTATTGTAGGCTAGTGAAAATGCAATTTCATCAATAATTGTAACAATAAATGATACCATAAAGGTGCATAAAAATGCAATTAACCAAATTGTTACGCTCGACTGTGTAAATAAATTAATCCTTTTTAAAATTAATTTTAAAAAGTGTGTAAAAACTACCCCTAAAAATGCGGCAAATAAAAAATTAATAAGAACAGCTTGGTCAAACCTTTTAGCAATGAAAAAAGTGTAATTAAGGGTTTCAATGGCCACCATTCCTAACCAGCCAATTATTTGGCAAAGCCAATAAGTTTTAGTCTTGTTCATTTTAAGGCATGAGGCAATTAATATTTTATTTTTTTTCACTTGCATTAACAAGTTTGGGTAATATTAAATTACAATAAGCTAAAATAATACCAATATTAAATTTAAAATTTTAACGATAAAGATATTTAAATATTAATAATAACCTAATAAATGGGAGTTTTTAAAATCCTATCTTCGCGAAAAATTCTTTAAAAGCACAAAGCATGTTTATTTTGATGGCTTTAGAAGTAAATAATAAAAAAAATCCATGAAAAAAATAGTAGATTATCGTAAATTATTAAATGTAACTGAAACTGCAGAATTGCAAGAATTAAAAATTGTTTATAGGAATTTAATAAAAACTTGGCATCCGGATAAATACGCGGCCAATGAAATTGAAAAAACCTCTGCCGAGGAAAAAAGTAAAGCAATTATAGAAGCCTATCATTTTTTAGTAAGCATTGCTCCCGAAACTAGACTACAAACGCTTGATATTTATACCCTTACTATCAACTCAGGTTTATTGAGTTTTGATTATAAATCGCAAGTGCTAACCGTAGCCTTTGCCGATGGAAATACTTATGAATATTTTGATGTGCCAAAAGCTGTTTATGTAAAGCTAATCAATTCCGATTCTCCGGGTAGGTTTGCCCGTAGGCATATTTTTAATGAATACGTTTATAGAAGCTTAAGTAAGATAACTGCTAATGCCTAAGATTTTAATTTTATTAAAATAACTAATAAAAATAATTGCTTAAAAAAGCCATCATTTTTGGTGCAAGGCAGGTTATTGATTTATAAAAATATACAAACAAAACGGGGGAGAATTTTATATTATTCCCCGTTTTGTTGTTAATTGTTCATTATTTTTTTTCGGGTAATAGTATAAACTTTATAAAATTATTATTGTTTAAATACTTGTTTGAAGTCTCCTTTACACTTTGAACGGTTATATTACTTAAATCGCTTACATGGTGTAATATTGCATCAGGGTCTGTTTTATTTTGCGAAGAGGAGCCTAAATAACCTGCCCAAAAAATATTTTCCTTCATTTGAACTTGGGTTGATCTAGCATCCTGAGCAGCAAACTTTTCCACATCTACGGCAGTGGCTCCATTTTGCTTTAATTTATCAATTTCTTCTTGAACGACATTTATAAGTTTATCAACATTTGCAGGTGCGCAATCAAAATAAATGGTAAAGCTGTATCTACCATTCGGAATTTTTTTATAACCCGCCTTAACCCCCGGCGAATAGGTGGCACTCTCTTTTTCTCGTAAGCGTTCAGTTAGTTTTATTTGTAAAATTTCTTCCAAGGCATCTACTTGTAAATTATTAGCTTCGTTATAATCATAACTTCCACTGTAAACCAACTGTACAGTTGCTTTATCGGCAATGCCTTTAAAAACTGTTTTATTTATTTGCCCCGTTGGTGGAAAAATGTTTAAGTTTTTATAGGTTTCGTTTTTATTTGTTGATGGTAATGAACCAAGATATGCCTCTAAATAAGGTTTAATGGTTTCAACTTCAAAGTTTCCAACAAAAGTAAAGGTAAAGGCACTCGCATCTGCAAATCTGTCCTTGTAAAAATCGTATGCTTTATCAAGGCTCGCTTGTTTAATTTGGTCGGGTGTAACAACCATTTCTCTAAAATTATGATTGCTTAGCGTAGCAGAAATGGTATCTTGAAAAACACTTAAAGGATCAAGATTCCTATTGGCCAAAATTGAATTTGTTTGGCTTATAGTTGCATTCCAAATATCTTGATCTTTACGTGGCTGTGTAAAATACAAATAAATTAATTGCATTGCAGTTTCAAAATCTACTGGAGCAGCATTGCCCGAAATTCCTTGTGCAACATCGCTTATATAGGGTGAAAGGCTTAAGTGTTTTCCTTTTAATTTCTTTTCCAATTGTATTTGGGTAAAACCACCTACACCGCTACTACCTATAACCCCGGTGGCAAAATCGGCCGAGGTAAAATCTTCATCCTTAGCAAGTGAGGTACCCCCAAAAGCATAGCCATTAATTAGTATCTGGTCGTTTTTATATTGTGTTGGTTTTAAAATAACTTTAACACCATTACTCAATGTAATATTGGTGGTTAATATATTACTATCAGGACTGGCACTTATCACCTTTCCGGCAGGTGCAATCTTTGTTAATAAAGGTTCATCATTGGTTTCGTCAAGATAAGGCTTTAAATCATTGGGATTGATGCTTAGCCAACTTAATAAAGTTTTTTCATCGGGCAATTTAGCTTTTTCATTATCGGAGGCTTCCACGATAACAGTCCGGTTTTGTACGCTAATAAATTTTACTGCCATTGCATTTAATTCGGCCAGGGTAATTTTTCCTATATTGTTGATATAAAAATTATATAAATAATCAATCCCCGGGATTGCCTTACCCGTTAAAAAATTTTGTTGGTATTGATTTACAAAATATACTGATTTGGTTTTATTTCTTTCTTTATAAATATTGTCAATTTGTTGCAAAGCATTTTGTTTAGCTCTTTCTAATTCGGTTATCGTAAATCCAAAAATTCTTGCCCTTTCGGTTTCGGCAACAACGGCTTTAACGGCATTTTCCAGCTCCCCAGGTTTGGCTACAGCTATAGAGGTAAAGGCATCCTGATGACCAATAAATTCGCCATAACTGGCGGTACCAAACAAAAATGGCGGATTAGGCTTTTGTGATAACTCTCCAATTCTATCTTTCAACATTTGGTTAAATAGTTGAACTCGAATGTTTTGCAATAAATCGGCAGGCGTTTTTATTACGGTTTCAGGTAGCTTCACTACAATTTCGGCCAATGTATACGGGAACTCCTTATCAGTTACAATTTTAACTGTAGTACCAGGGCTTACCGGAACAGTATATTTTGTTCTGGGTTTTTCAACAATTGGGTTTTGGAGCGATGAAAAATTAAACTTAATAGCTTCTAATACATCCAAAGGGCTAAAATCTCCAACAATTATAATAGCCTGCAAATCAGGACGGTACCAGTTTTTATAGTAGGTAGTAATATCTTCGGGTTTAAAGGTTTTTAAAATATCTTCCTTGCCTATTGGTAGGCGTTCTGCATACCTCGAATTACTTAACAATACCGGATATATTTGGTTTTGCAAGCGCTCCTGGGCGTTTTTCCCTCTGGCACGTTGTTCTTCCAAAACCACACCTCTTTCATTATCAATTTCTTTAGCATCAAGGGTTTGG
>CAIYNX010000089.1 GCA_903927645.1 uncultured Mucilaginibacter sp. | reverse complement strand
TTTTTTTTATTTGTTTCATTTTTTCGATTTCTAAAGCTCAAATATAAAGTATTAATTAACATTTCAACCCTAAAAACTGGAGCTACACCGGGTCGGTAAGCCACAAAAGTGCGTCGGGATATCAACATTAATTATTTTCATTTTTAGGGTAGGGATGTTCTTTGATGTATTTCAATGAGGTTTTTGGTGACTTTTCATTAATATATACTTTGTATTCCATAAGCCAACTATTTTCTGCTGCAGTTAGCTTTAATTGTTTTAGACTATCTACCCTTTTGGCTTTTATATAAATTTCATCAATCCTATTATATTTCCAAGTATTTATACTAAATAGTACAATCGTAATGCCAAACAGCATTAAACTAATATATAACCACCATTTGCCCTCCTTTATTTGATGGTTATGCGTTATAAATCCCTGTACCTTTTCAGGAAATTTGACTGTAATCAGCTTATCAGAAATTAGGGTTAAATTTTTAGCATTTAATTCTAAACTTTCAATAGACTTATTTAAGGTTTTGAATTGATTTAAAACTAAGGAATAGTTATTTAAAATTGACTGATTTTGTATTTCTAAATTAGCCTTCTCTTTATGAAATTCCTTAATTAGCATTAAAAGTTTTTCTTCCAATATTTCACTCATAATATTAATTCTCTAAAAATTAAGTATTTTTTCTAAATGATTAATTACCGATTCAACTTTTGTTGCAGCCTTCAAAACGCCTTCTTTATGTAAAGCTTTGGTAACTTGATTTAGGTTATTGCTAATCCCTGCCAAGTCGCGTATTAATGCCAATTCCTCGGAAGTTAAAGCCTGTTTTATTTCTTTTCCCAAACCACAATTCCGAAAATAAGCTGAAAGGCTTAACCGGGCTTTAAATGCCTTTTGCTCAATTATCTCAAGTTCTGAATTACTTAGAGAAACCTTAACCTGATTATCTCTTAAGTCTGCCGGATTGACCCTTTTTTTGATTATTTTCTTTTTCTTGTACATCGCTAACAACAATATCATTTTCTGCTTTAATTCGTTCCTCTAACTTAGCTGGGGTTAGTCCATATTTCTTTGTGATTGCTATACTTGCCAGTTTACATTTAACACCGATATAATTACTTTTAAGCGCATCGCCTTTATTGCCTACCATATTAACCACTATGTGAAAATGTGGGTGTGGTGTATTTGTATGCTCTATAATGGCGTATTGTGTTTGGGATAATGGGAAACCTTTTTTTTCTAATGCATTTAACCAACTTAAAAGAATAGCTTCTTTTGAAACTGATAATTGCACTCGATCTAATTCGTGAAAACTTAACGTAATATGAAGCATTTTTTGTTTTACCCTTGGGCGAGCTGCTGCCTGTCTTTCAAAGTCTTTTGCCATGCTCTCCGAAGACCCCGATCGTACACCATTTGCAATTACTACATGACTCTTTTTCTCCTTTTTAAATACATAATTGGTTATTCTTCCAAACTCTTTTCCTGTACTGGTTTTACTAATCATTTGGTTTGTTTTTAATTATTTTAGAAAATGGACTTTCTTACTATATCTCCAAGTAACTAAGTAGCTATGTATCTAGGTAGCTAGGTATCTAGGTAGCTAGGTAACTAAGTAGCTATGTATCTAGGTAGCTAGGTAACTAAGTAGCTATGTATC
>CAIYNX010000088.1 GCA_903927645.1 uncultured Mucilaginibacter sp. | reverse complement strand
CGAGAAACCAAAATCGTTCGCGCGGGTAAAAAACTGCTCGGCCCCATCTACTCTGCGGGCTGCTAATAGCTCTTGGGTACGTATTAAACCCAATAGTTCACCTTGCTCGTTGCCGAGTAGGTTTTGTCCGCCATCGCCGCGTGTCATGGATAGGTAGCCGGTGCGGTAATGTTTTTCTTGCGCCAAATAAGCCAACAAGCGGGTATTTTCATCATCGGGGTGAGCGGCAACATACAGCACGCTGCCCAAAACACCCAATTTTTTAAGGTTTTGTTGTATAGTAATGGCATCAGCCGGAGGGGCTGTTTGCGCGAAAATAGCATTGGCAAAAAAAACAAGCAGCAGCAACAATTTTATCCTAGTGGTCATGGAAACAAATATATTGAAAGAAAGGGAGGTTGGGGAAAGGAGAGTGCAATTTTTATTAATTGATTAAAATCCAATCTATTACTTGGGATTGTAACATTTTATTAAAAGACATAATATGCCTTTCAAAACACGTGCTTATCAACCAAATGCCCTTTTTTAAATTTTATTTTTCCATTATCCCTTCACAATATTACAAACCCATGTCAATTTCAATCAATCGTTTGATTAATTTTGTAGCGGTTTAAGAGATGGACAAAGATAAAATAGACAAGAAAGACCATATCCTGGATGTAGCCGAAAAAATATTTTCGGACCTAGGTTTTGATGGTGCTTCTACCCGAATGATATCGAGCGAGGCTGGCGTTAATATGGCCATGCTCAATTATTATTTCGGCTCCAAAGAGGGTTTGTTTTTGGCCGTTTTCGAACGCAAGATTTCATCCTTCCAAACGCTGTTACAAAATATAGGTAATGATGATAGCAAAAGCAGCTGGGATAAATTAGATACCTGTATTGAAAACTATGTTGACCGTATTATTGTTAACAATTGTTTCCAGAAGTTGATACACAGAGAAATGTCGTTAAATATACGTTGGGGCTTGACGGATAAAATAACCGAATTTTTGATGGTGAACGTGAACGAAATCAAGAAGATTTTTGACGAAGGCATTAAAAACGGGAGCTTTAATAGTGATATTGATACTGCCATGATCACCGCCACCATATTCGGCACAAAAAATTATATAATTAACACACCTAATATATCATCCTTAATGTTTGGACACGATATTAGGGACGAAAAATACTTAGAAGAAGACCTGAAACCCAGGTTTAAAAATTATATGAAAAGGCTTTTAAGAGCCTACTTATTAGTAGAACAGCATGATAACACAACCGTATAAAACAACCAAACTTCTCCATTTAAAAAACATGAGCATAAAATTAAAACCCTTGCTTATAACCCTGCTGCTCCCGGCCTTGCTGTTTAACAGCAAACTACGCGGACAAGACAGGGTGATAACCCTAAACGAGGCAATAAAGCTAGGCTTGCAAAACAGCAAAGTGCTAAAGCTTTCGCAATCAAAAATTGATGCTGCGGTATCGCAATACAACCAAACCAAGGATTTAAACAAACCCAATGCAAGCGCAAGTTTAGGCTTTAATCAGGCCGAAATTCCTGTTAATACGCTTAGCCTGGGTAAATTAAATTTGGCATTGCCTCCAAACAATACTGCATGGCTAGGTACTGTATCAGCCAGTGAGGTGATATTTAATGGTAATAAATTTAAATATGCGCAAGAATCAACCGAGTTATTGACCCAGGTTTCGCGCTTGGATGCCGATCTTAATAAGGACGAAATTGCTTACAGCATTATATCAGCTTATTATACCTTGTACAAGGTAACGCAAAGTAAAAAGGTAGTAGAGCAAAATTTGGCTACTATTGATGGGCAAATAAAACAATCGCAACGCTTTTATGAGCAGGGCTTGGTTACCAAAAACGATGTGCTAAGGTTTCAATTACAACGTGCCAATGTTGAACTTAATGGCATTGATTTAGAAACCAACCGCAAAATTGTAAATTACAATTTGAACATTTTACTAGGTTTGCCCGAAACCACACAGCTTAAGGTAGAGACAATTGCTGATGCTACTAAACCATTAAATCCGGTAACTAATTATTTAGATACCGCATTGGCAAACCGCACCGAATTAAAACAATGGGATTTACGCGGACAGGTATCCGACAAAAACATTAACTCTATTTTGGCCAATCAAAAACCAACTTTAGCCGCTTCGGCAACTGGTTATTTAATCAATACAAAATTCAATCCAATACCACAGAGCGGTAGCGCTATTACACCACTGGTATTAGGCTTAAACCTTTCATGGAATTTTGCAACCATCTGGACCAACAAAAACAAAGTAGCACAGGCAAGAATTGAACGCGAGGAAGTTGATATTAACAAAAGCATATTGGTTGATAACATTAAACGCGAGGTAAACCAAAACTACCAAAGCTATGATATGGCCATAAACAAAATCAATTTATTGCAAACCTCTATTGCGCAAGCTGGCGAAAACAATAAAATTTTAGAATCGAAATATAAAAGCAATATCGCTTCGGCAACAGACAGGGCCGATGCACAAAGCTTGCTTTACCAAGCAGAAATTAACCTCGAATTGGCAAAGGCCGATGCAGGTTTAGCTTACTATACATTATTAAAATCAACCGGAAAACTTAACAAATAATACAAAAACCAATTAATACAATGGCAAACGAACTAGAAACACAGGGAAACGAAACTAAAAAGAAACCCAACAGAGTGCTACCTATTATTTTAGGTGTTATCGTAATTGGTGGTTTATTTTTTGGCATAAAACAATATATATACTTAGGCAAACATGCCGATACAGACGATGCGCAGGTTGATGGCGATATCAGTCCGGTAGTGGCGCGTGTTGGTGGCTATGTAGAAATGATCAATTTTCAGGAAAACTCGCATGTAAACAAAGGCGATACCCTGGTAAAAATTGACGACCGCGATTATAAAATTAAGCTACAACAAGCCATTGCCGCTAAAGTAGGTGCAAGCTCAAATATTGGCGTAAATGAATCGCAAATTTTTGCAAACAGTGCCAATGCTGCAAGTGCAAAAGCACAAGCAGAATCGGCAGCGGCCAGGTTAGATAAAGCAAGTAAAGATTATAACCGCTATGCCAATCTGGTAAAAGACGGATCAGTAACACAACAAGTTTTTGATCAGGCAAAAGCAGATTTAGAGGTTGCACAGGCTACATATAAAGCAGCACAGGAGCAATACAAGGCAACACAAGAACAAATTGGTACCACAAAAAGCCAATTGGGGGTTACCCAAACCAATGTTGCGCAAAAACAAGTTGATATTGATTATGCCAAATTGCAATTAGGTTATACGGTTGTTACAGCCCCTGCAAGTGGTGTTACTTCAAAAAAGAATGTGCAACTTGGTCAGTTGGTGCAAGGTGGTCAAACCTTGTTCTCAATCGTGAATGATAGCAGTACCTTTATAACAGCCAACTTCAAAGAAACCCAATTGGATAAAATGAAGGTTGGCCAGAAGGTGGATATCATAGTTGATGCCTTCCCGGGCAAACCGCTTAAGGGCAGTGTTTATAGCTTTGCCCCGGCAACCGGCGCTAAGTTTTCATTATTGCCTCCCGACAATGCAACCGGTAATTATGTAAAAGTAGTACAAAGGGTACCTGTTAAAATTAAAATAGAGGGCTCCAAAGAAGATTTAGCAAAACTACGCCCGGGTATGAGCGTAAGCGTATCGGTAATTGTTGAGAATTAATTTTATTGCCCGTTCATCTTAGTAGGTTGCTCAAGTAAAGCACAAAGGCAATCCTTTTATAAATAATTTATTAAAAACATGGCTGAAACAGGCTTTAAAAAATGGATCATCACCATAACGGTAATTGTGGCTTCGCTGCTGGAGCTTATTGATACCACTATTGTGAATGTTTCGCTGCCGAATATACAAGGTAACCTTGGCGCCACTTTGGAAGACGTAGCCTGGGTAGTAACCGGCTACGCGGTGGCCAACGTAATTATATTGCCTATGTCGGGTTGGCTGGGTAGTAAATTCGGGCGAAAAAAATATTTTATTACCTCCATCATTGTCTTTACAATCGCTTCTTTTTTATGCGGCAATGCAACCAGTTTGGATCAATTGGTGATATTCAGGATTTTGCAAGGTATTGCGGGTGGAGGTTTAATCTCCACCTCGCAAGCCATATTGGTTGAAACTTGGCCACGCGAACAAATTGGAACCGCAACTGCGCTTTTTGGTTTAGGTGCGGTGGTAGGCCCAACCGTAGGCCCAACCATTGGCGGTTATATAACCGACCATACCTCATGGCGTTGGATATTTTATGTAAATATTCCGGTTGGAGCTATCGCAGCATTTTGCGCGTATACCTTTATCAAAGAAACACCCAAAGAAGCCAAAGGCCGACCAATTGATTGGTGGGGAATTGCGCTATTGGCAATTGCGGTTGGTAGTTTGCAAACCATATTGGAGAAAGGCGAATCGGAAGATTGGTTTGCTAAACCTTATATTGTTGTATTAACCATCACAGCCGTATTAGGTACCTTGTTATTTATCTGGCGCGAGCTTAGTATTGATTACCCCATTGTAAACTTTGCCATATTGCGGCATCGAAGCTTTGCGGTGGGTATGTTTACCTCCTTTATATTGGGCTTTGGTTTGTATGGTTCGGTGTTTGTGTTCCCTGTATTTTGCCAAAATTTATTGGGCTTTACAGCCCAGCAAACGGGCGAGCTCTTGTTTCCGGGTGGTTTGTGTACCATTATCATGATGCCATTTATTGGTAAAATGCTGAATGGAGGCGTGCCGGCACAATTTATGGCAACTATAGGCATGTTCCTGTTTTTTGTGTTCACCTATATGTTGAGCAACTCCACCCTTAATTCGGGGCAAAGCGATGTGTTGATACCGTTGTTGATTAGAGGGGTAGGGATGGCCTTATTATTTGTGCCTTTAACCACTTTGGCAATTGCTGATTTGAAAGGTCCTGAATTGGGACAAGGTACAGGTTTAAATAATATGATGCGCCAACTAGGTGGTTCATTTGGTATAGCAACCTTAACTACCATCATCCACATCCGCCAGGCCGAACATCGTGATAAACTGATAGAATACATCAATCCATATAACCCTGCATTTACCCAAAGGCTTAACTTTTTAACCTCCGCTTTTCAAGCAAAGGGTAAATCAATATTAGATGCAACCCATATGGCTTATGCCGCAATTGAAGGCGCATTAACCAAACAAGCATTTTTGCTTACTTATGATGATGCTTACTATATTTCGGGTTTGGTGATGTTGTTTTCAATCCCATTGCTTTACCTGCAACCGTTTAAAAAAGCGGTTAAAATGCCATCAGACGCGCATTAATAGCGTTATTAAACTTGCCGCAAGGCAGGTATTATTCAATATAATTAACCCCTTTGCTGTTACTTTGAGTAATGAAGCAAAGGGGTTGTTTTTTTGGTTGATCATTGTTTTCTACTTCCTGCCCTAATAATATACTACGTCAGGATAAAAAAAATATTTGTTTATTTATTGTTATAAAGCCTTATAAATCGGATATTTATAAATAATTTTTGATTGTACGCTACGTTTATACCTATATCATGAAAATTAAACCTATCCTTATTACTTTGGCAAGTATCCTAATGCTTGCTAGTATCACGCTCTTTGTGAGCTGTAATCACCAAAAGACCAACAAAGAGGAGATTACTACCTTTTTGAATAATTTTAATACTTGGGTGAATGATGGAAATTCAGAAAAGCTGAACACATTATTTGAAGTCAAACTTGCCCCAAAAAGTTTAAAAAAGCTAATTAGCCTATTGACAGGTAAAACTGACTATTCGGGAAATAACAAACCTTTGACAAGTATATTACTTGATGTGGCTAGCTGTGATATAAAACCGATAAAGGATGATTTGGTGTTTGTGGAAATACCAACAGCTTTAAGCCACGAAGATTTGGAAAAAAAGAAATCATCCATCACCTTAAAAATAAAAAAAACAACCGCGACCCAGTTTAAAATAGTACAAATTGATGCCAGAAAATTAATAGCAGATTATAAAGATTATACCAATTTGGTGAAAAGTAAAACACCTAATAATCAGGGGGAATTTAATCCGGCATTATATGAAAGTGAAACCCTTGCCGCTTTTAAAACAGCCGCTAAGCTTAAACCAAAATATGATAGCGTTTTATGGTTTACCTTCAATCATAGTAAAACCTATTACTATGTAGTAAAGGGGAAGTGGGATTTGAACAAAGATTTGGATATTTATATTAACCCAAACGGAGAAGCAAAAGATGATTACAATATGGGCTTGGTAGGGCCTGATCTGAAAGAAATTATACCTGTAAAATACAGCCTCATCCATAACATAGGAGGTGTTTTTCCAAACTTAATTGAAGTTGAAAGCGGTAATAATAAAGGTCTTTATGATTTAAATGGCAAAGAAGTGGTTCCGGCAAAATATAGCCATATTTACCCCATTGATGACGATCAAAATTTAGCTGTTTTGCAGGATGGAGACATTTTTTATTATCTAAAAAAGGACTTGTCTATCTCCGAAAAGGAAAACATAAAATTATCTGACTTTTTTAGCAAAATTAAAAAAATAAGCAACACGAATGATTTAAAAAAGGAGGCTTTAAAAAATGTTATCGAATTTAACTCCTACTCAGAATTTGATGCAGTATATTTACCTGCCTCCTACTTGGTTGATTTAGGTTTGGCTAAAAAAGAACTGGAATTTCCAAGTTTATCAAGAGATAAATTGGATCGTCCCGACGATGTTGGTCAACAAGATTATACCATAGCACCAATAAATAAAATTGAAAATCACGACAATTGGTTTTCTGCATTCTTTTTTGCTATTAAAGATTACTATATAGATGCCCGTTATGAATTTTATGATAGTAAGCAATTGCTTATTGTTGATAAAAAGAAAAACAGGCTCTTTACCCAACCTATATCCGGCTACTATGTGATTACTAACCTTGAAGAAAATTTTGGTGCCTATGAGGGGTCATGTAATATCAATAGCATTAAAGCAATTAGTGATTCGTTATTTGAAGTAAAGGCAGGTGCTATTTTAAGGTTTGGTTTATATGATGAGCGTAAGCAAATTATTGGAGGACCCTATTATCATTATTATTTAATTACTGGTGATCAATTGGTGGAGCTACACAACAATAGAAACTTCGGTTTTACTAAATACATTAAAATGGATGATTCCTACTTAACAGGTTGCTATACCATGCTTGTAGGGCATACAGAACAAAACAAAGGTCATACTGAGAGTATTGATGCTTCAAATGCTGAATTGTTGCGATTTATGAAAAATGAAATCTATGCCGACTATAATTATCAATTTAAAGACAATAGGTGGAAAAGTATATTCTCAATGTTTGAAGAAAAAAATTTTAGTAACCAAGATGAACCCCAAAAAGGTAAGGTAGAAGATCAGCTTACCGAAATTGATAAATACAACATCAATTGGATTACTCAAAAATTGAAAGGTAGTAAAGGAAGCTCAAAAGTATTGGCTTCAAAATAAATTTTGATTCCTTTGAATTTACTAATCATAACCGTAGCCATAGTGGATTTAGATGATGAAGGAACACAACTTGGTATTAGTGCAAATATTACTGTGGTATATTAAGGTTAATCCCTTTTAAATCTGATTTTTACAAAAATTTTTAGTTTCTAAAAAATCCATTTATATTGGTATCATGAAAAATAAACCTACCCTTATTACACTTGTTGGTATGCTTTTACTGGCAAGCTTTACTCTTTTTATTAGTTGCAGGCACGAAAAGGCCAACAAAGAGGAGATTGTACACTTCCTGGATAATTTTAGCAATTACATAAACAGCGGAGATGCCGCAAAACTAAACGCCCTATTTGAGGTAAAGTTAGCGCCAAAAAGTTTGAAAAAACTCATCAGTCTGTTAACCGGGAAAAGCGAGTTTTTAAGCAAAGAAAAGCCTTTAGCCAGCATTACACTTGCCGTAGAAGAAAGCAAAATAAAATCCATCAGCGACGATTTGGTTTTGGCCGAGGTGCAAGCGGAACTGACACATCTGGATATAGAAAAAAAGATATCCTCCATCACCATAAAAATAAGGAAAATTAGCGCAACCGAGTTTAAAATAGTACAAATTGATGCCAAAAAACTCATAGCCGACTATGCCGAATATGTCGCTTTAGTAAAAAGCAAGACCTTTACAGATAAGGATTTATTTGAGCCCGAAACCATTGCTGCCTTCAAAACCGCCGAACAATTAAAAACCAAATACGACAGTGTACTATGGTTTGCTTACTATAATAACCAAACCTACTACTATGTGTTGAAAGGGAAATGGGAATTAGCAAAGGATTTAATTGGGAATAGATATCGTAAGGATACCTCAAAGGATGATTTCAAAATAGGTTTGGTTGGGCCTGATTTAAAAGAAATTATCCCTGTTAATTATACCCTTATCCATAATATTGGCGGCACTTTCCCTAACCTGATAGAGGTTGAAAATGGCAATGAAAAAGGCTTTTTTGATTTGAGTGGTAAAGAGGTAGTGACTGTTAAATACCGTAATATTTATCCGATAGAAGATGAAAATAATTTAGCTGTATTAAGAGATAATCAGGACTATTATTATTTAAAGAAAGACTTTACCATCACTGAAAAAGTTAATTTAAAACTTACCGATTTCTTTTCGAAAATTAAAGATTTAAGCGCTTCTTACGATTTGAAGGATAAGGCCCCCAAATTCATCACTGAGTTTAATTCTCGCTCAAGAAATGGGGCAATTTATTTGCCACCATCCTATCTGGTTGATTTGAATTTGGTTGATAAGGAGCTGGATTTTATAAACCCATTAAGGAAAAAAAACAGCAACGGAGATGCAGATGAGGAAGGGTCACATACTCAGTATTTAATAACTCCAACCGAGAAAAATCAAAGCGAAGCCAACTGGTTTGAAGCTTCTTTTTATTATGTGAAGGATTATTTTTTAGGCGGAAGAGCTGAATTCTATGATGACAGGAAATTGGTCATTATTGATAAGAAGCACGATAAAATTTATCAACAATCTATCCCAATTAATATGAGCGACGAGGAAAGCTTCGACTCATTGGGAGAAACTTGCAATGTTAATAGCATAAAAGCGTTAAATGATACACTTTTTGAGGTAAAAACCGGGGTAGTTTTTGATTTCAATTTATACGATTCTACAAAATTTGTTTCCGCGGGTTCAAATTACAGCTACTTTTCTGTTAAGAATGGCGCATTAACCAAATTGAAAAACAATAGGCATTTTGGATTTACTAAATATGTGAAAATGGACGATTCTTATTTAAAGGGATGTTATCAAATAGATATATTGTCAAAAAACAAGAAAGATCACCATTCCAAAACAATAGCGACATTAACACCTGAATTGCTTCGATACATGAAAAATGAAATTTATGCAGACTATAGGTACAAATTTAAAGATAAAAGGTGGGAAAGAGTTTTTGCAAACCTAGAAGACAATTGGGGATATGATAATGAAAAGCCTTTAAATGTGGCTGTTGATGACTCCCTTACCGAAATAGATAAATACAACATTAACTGGATTAGTCAAAAACTAAACGGAGGTAAAACAAGCTCAAAAGCATTG
>CAIYNX010000087.1 GCA_903927645.1 uncultured Mucilaginibacter sp. | reverse complement strand
TCTAGGAATAATCTAAAGTCCTCTCCTCTGGAGAGGATTTAGGTGAGGCCTTAGAGGATTACTTCGTGAGGGCTTCATTTCCTATTTAGGTGAGGCCTAATCACTTCCCTTTCCCCAAAAAACCATTAACTTGCCGCTTTTATTTTATGGTAACATTTTTCGAAGCTTCGCTCCAAACTATCGCCGTGCACCATGTTGGTAATGCCGCGCAAAATGAAATGTACGCGCTATCCGGTCGGCCATTAACCTTTACCGATGAGCTGATACCGCAACTACTGTTGCAATATTTTTTGAAACCCTTCGAAAAAGCGAACGAGGTTTACCACCTAAACCATACCAGTAACGATTTAAACCTGAACGAGATTTACCATTTCGCTACCGCCATTTTTGCCGACAAAGCCAATTTTCAGGAAGCCTCGGAGCAGATAGCCAAATATTTGTATAAGTTGGCCAATCACCCTAAAATAAAGGGGGGGGAGCTGTATGTGGTTTATTTTAACAATCTGCAAATTGAAGGCAGTTTGTTGGATGCGGTGGGGATTTTTAAATCGGAAAATAAGGAAACCTACCTAAAGGTATATCCCGACAATGGCAACTTTCGGGTTGGATACGAGGAAAACGCCATTAACATTAATAAATTGGATAAAGGCTGTTTGATTTTTAATGTAGAAAAGGAAAATGGCTACAAGGTGGTGGTGGTTGATAATACCAGCCGTGCCAATGATGCCGCCGTGTATTGGAAGGACGCTTTTTTGCAGCTTAAAATACGCAACGATAGCTTTAACCAAACCAGCAACGCGCTAGGGGTGTACAAAAACTTTGTTACCCAAAAGCTTGACGATGAGTTTGAAATGAGCAAGGCTGATAAGATTAACCTCCTAAACCGCTCCATGAAGTACTTTAACGAAAAAGACACCTTCGACCTGGACGAGTTTGCCGGCGAGGTAATTGGCAACCCCCAAGCCATCGAATCGTTCAAAACGTTTAAGAGCCAGTTCGAAACCGAGTTTGATAGTCCGATAGCCAACCAGTTCGAAATATCGGGCACGGCCGTAAAAAAGCAAGCCCGGGTTTACAAAAGCGTACTAAAACTCGATAAAAACTTCCACATCTACATACACGGCAACAAAGAACTCATTGAAAAAGGCTTCGACGAGGATAAGCATCTTAATTATTATAAAGTGTACTTTAAGGAGGAGGCTTAGGTTTGGTTTATTGGTGAGTGGTGAGTAGTGAGTAGTGAGGGGTTTTTTGGCGAGTGGATAGTGGTGAGTAGTTGTCCCGATAGCTATCGGGAGGGTTGAATAAGTTGATTGAGAGAGGGTTGATTTATTAATTCATTTCATTAATTTTGATTTAAAATAAATTTACTCAATGTCAAACCAATTTGGGAAAACTATACGACTTTTTCTTATCGAGGGAAATACAAACGGCTTAATTTCTGCTGAATTATCAAATTGGACAGGTAAGGCATTCAAAATACCTCGTATAAAGGTAAAAGATTACATTTCAAGAGAAGAATTAAAAAATCCAGGTATCTATATTCTGTTTGGTAAGAATGATAAAAATGAAGATGCAGCTTATATTGGTGAGGGTGAACCAGTAATTGAAAGAATAAAAGATCATCTTAATCAGAAAGATTTTTGGAACGAAGTTGTTTTATTTGTCAGCAAGGACGCCTACCTTAATAAAGCCAGTATAAAATATTTAGAAAACAGACTTCATTCAATTGGAAAAAACGTAAATAGGTACTTTATTTTCAACAATAATACACCAACAATGTCAGGTGTTTCAGAAGCTGAACAAGCTGAATTAGAAGAGTTTTTATCGAATATCAAGTTATTAACTTCTACTCTTGGTCATAAAGTATTTGAAAATTTGGATGAAACATTTGACAAGGGTAAAAACAAAGAAACAATTTTCATTTGTAAAAATAGCACAGGTGCTTATGGCGAAGGTAGCCCATCTACAGAAGGTTTTATTGTTTTCGAAGGTGCCAAATTTGTAAAAAAGCATCAAGCTTCATTAACAGATAGTATAACAAATGAAAAAGCAAAAATGGTTATAGATAAATTATTAATTGAAGAGGCAGATTTTTATTTGTTAAAAAAATCTTACATTTTCAATTCTTCATCTCGAGCAGCTTCAATCATATTAGGAAGGTCGGCAACTGGACCTGGAGAATGGAAAACTGTAGATGGAATAACTTTAAAACATTTTGAATCTTAATTGGAATAACTAGGTACAAAAACTGCAAGGATATAACCCCATTTTTTTTAGTCATTGGCCTCAAAAAGTTCAAGTTCTACCTGTTCCGATAATTCAATTATTGGTAGGGTTTGCACTTAGTTTTAACAACCTGAAAAGTATGTTTTGTTTAATCTGATTTTTTTATGACTAAAGAAGAGAACGAAAAGTTTGATGCAGTTTTTAAGGATGTTGGTGGTCGTTATTATACCGATAATAAAGAAAACGATGAAAGTTTTAACATCGGTCTAAAACAGGTAATAGATGATGCAGAAGGATTTATTAAATATTTAAGGCGTAGTAGATATGTAAATCTTCCATATATAAACTTCAATATTATAAACAATCCTACACTCAATGCATGTGCTGTTTTAGTAGGCGATGAATATTATATTGGTTTAAATGTCGGTTCATTTTTATTAGTAAATGACATGTTCTCCAAAATGTTTTCTAATAAAGAAATATTTTCCAACATTGGAAATGTTAGTTTAGAAACTACAAGTGCTAAAAAGTTGAGTAGGTTTATATATAACGATGAAATTTACTTTAATACAAAAGTCTTTGAATCTTTTCTTCCGCAAGACCCAATTAGGGGTTCTTTTTCTATGATGTTGAGTTGGCTAGCCATAAATTACTTAGTTCATCATGAAATTGGTCATATTATTAGAGGGCATTGTGGTTATTATAAGTCCATAAGTTATAAGCAACATTGGAGCGAACTTGAATTAAAGCAATTTGATAATCCATTTCATTTTCAAACAATGGAAATGGATGCAGATAGCTTTGCAGTTAATTACGCCTTTTTATCTACGGACAATGTAGCCCAAGCGAAAGCTGATGGAAAAACAATTGATTATCCATGGAATCTAATTTACACCGATATTGAAATATTTTTTCATTATTGGACATTTGCAATTTACTCTTTTCACAGGCTTTGTAATATAGAACACTTTAATGAAGAAGAAACTAATCAATTAAGCCATCCTCCTCCATCTGTTAGGATTTCCTTAATGATGAATAATATTTTATCTATTATGGAAAAAAGAAATATGCCGAAAATTGAAAGTATGTCTAATATGCTTGTTAAAACCATTGTAGAGGCCGAATTAGCATTTTCTAAAATTACTTATGAAGAAAATAAGCCGGATATATTTTTTTCAAATCATGTGCTTTCAACAAATTATACTGAAAAATTAATGCGAAATTGGAATAATGTTTTACCTCTAATAAAACCATTTGCAATTGCTCCTGAAAGTTTGCCGCCTCCAGTAACTTAGTAGTATAAAAAATATTGAACTCTAATAAAGAATATAAATAACTGAAAATTTACCGAATCTTTTCGGCTCATTGCATTAACTTTATTTGTACTAAGGCGATGAGTTTTATTTTGACACAAAAAGTTATGCGATATTCACCCAAAAAACACCCAATTTTCCCTCATTTATCGCCAATTTTTACTGATTTTATTAAAATTTCGGGGCTTTTTTTTGGCACCTATTATAATTTCACTATAATTTGACAGGTTTTTACTTTAGTTTCAAAGGTTTTCACTATAATTTTGAAGGTTTTCACTATAGTTTCAAAGGTTTTGACTATAGTTTGAGAAAGTGGATTTATGCCTTTGGTTTTGCGTTTTTCGGGTCGCGGAAGCCTTATCCGGTAAGCCTAAAACTTCTCCTCAATCCCCAAACCAAATAAGGCGAAATCGTATTTTACAGGGTCGGTGGCATCCAGTTGGCGCAGTTGTTGGGTAAGCTCCAGGGCGGTTTGCCAGTCGGTTTGTTTGCGGGTAATCAGGTTCAGTTTGCGCGCCACACGGTCCACATGCAAATCACAAGGACAAATCAAATCGGCAGGTTTTATTTGCTTCCAAATACCAAAATCCACCCCGCAAGTGTCTGTCCGCACCATCCAGCGTAAAAACATGTTCAGTCGCTTACAAGTCGATTTTTGGGCAGGGGAGGAGATGTGCTTTTTGGTTCGATGCGGATAATCGGGTAGAGAAAAAAAGTACTCCCTAAAATAGTTCAAACAAACCTCAACAGGCTCTCCTGACGCGCCGTTTGGCAAGCCAGCCACCAAACCAGGAGGCACAAATGCGGCTTCCAAACTTTGGTAGTGGGTATAATGATGCCTAAAAAAGGAGATGAAGTACAGTGTATCGGTAGCGTTAAACGTGCGGTGTTTAAAGGCCAACAACTTTTTAAGGTCGGTTTCCTGATGGTTCATGATAAAATCATACGGCTCGCCATCCATCAAACCAATCAGTTCCCTGCACTTATTAATAATGGTAACTCGTTGTCCCCAAGCCAGCACCGCCGCCCACAGTCCCATAATTTCAATATCCTGCTGGTTATCAAACAAATGCGGAATACACACCGGGTCGTTGGCAATAAAACCCGGTTGGTTATACTGCGCCACCTTCGCATCCAAAAACACCCGGAGGTTTTCAATCATTTTCTTTTAGTAGCTAGTATTTAGTATCAAGTATCTAGTATTTAGTATCAAGTATCTAGTATTGGAATTTCATTATTAAAAAACAAGTTTCAAATATTAAATTGTTAATAGTATATCATGACTTCTATCCAAAAGCCAAACAAAAAGTACTAGTTACTATCTACTAAAAAAAGATACTAGCCATTCCCCAAAAAAAGTACTAGAGACTTGATACTAGCTACTAGATACTAAGAAAGAGCTTGCTTCAAATCTTCCAATAAATCTTCTACATCTTCTACGCCAACGCTGAGGCGGAGGAGGTTATCAACCACGCCTACCTTTTCGCGTTCGGCTTTGGGGATGGAACCGTGTGTCATGCTTACGGGGTGGTTTATTAGGGATTCAACACCACCTAAGGATTCAGCCAAGGTAAATACCTTGAAAGATGAAGCGATGCGGAAAGCCTCTTGTAAATCAGCCCCTTTCAGGGTGAAGGAAATCATGCCACCAAAATCGCGCATTTGCTTTTTAGCGATGGCATGGTTAGGGTGGTCCTCAAAACCGGGCCAGTATATTTTATCAATTTTAGGGTGCGTTTTTAGATAATGGGCAATAACACGACCATTTTCGCAATGCGCTTTCATGCGCAGGTGCAAGGTTTTTATGCCTCTCAGCACCAAAAAGCTATCCATTGGCCCAGGTGTTGCACCGGTTGCATTATAGATAAACCAAAGTCGCTTGTAAAGGTCCTCGTTATTCATTAACAATGCGCCCATCACCACATCGCTATGTCCACCTATGTATTTGGTTACCGAGTGCATGGCAATATCAGCACCCAAATCGAGCGGGTTTTGTAGGTAAGGAGAGGCGAAAGTATTATCAACCGCCAACAAAATATCATGCTCCTTGCTTATTTTGGCAATAGCTTCAATATCAATAATTTGCATGGTTGGGTTGGTAGGGGTCTCTACCCATATCAGCTTGGTATCTTCATTGATGTATTTGCGAATAATCTCCGGGTCGGATAAATCAAGAAAATGGAAGATGATGCCATAGTTATTGTATATTTTGGTAAACATACGGTACGAGCCACCATAAAGGTCGTTTCCGGTAATTACCTCATCGCCGGGTAAAAGCAATTTCATCACCGCATCAGTTGCACCCATCCCGCTCGAAAAAGCCAGACCATATCGCGCATTCTCTAAAGCTGCCAAACAATTTTCCAATGCCTTGCGGGTAGGATTGGTACCCCTCGAATACTCATACCCTTGGTTATCGCCCGGCG
>CAIYNX010000086.1 GCA_903927645.1 uncultured Mucilaginibacter sp. | reverse complement strand
GTTTGTGGTAAATAATTTATTCTAAGGTTGATGGTGTTATCTTTTCCTAAGTTTGCCTTTAAATAAGCGTTTAATTTTAGTCGGTTAAAATTTGAAGGTGTAAATGAATCAAAAGCATAACTGCCCTTAATATTAGGATCAATTTGTGCTAAAATACCTGGAAACTCATCTCGTTGGTATTCTGCTGAAATTCCTAAACTTACATTTTTTGAATTTTTATAGGCTGTAATATAATACTGGCTATAAAAACTAGCAGCATAAGCTGCTAAAGTATTATTGGGTGGTATTTTTAAATTTATATAACTCGTTTGCCCATTTATTTCAACCCCCTTATTCCTTGAACGGTTAGTTTTGAGCTTTATGAGTACCATTTGTTGGTCGGCATTTGATCCACTTACAAGAGTCAAAGCGTTTTGAACGAGCGTTATTTCTTCAACATCATAAATACTATAGGCATTTACATCGGTAATAATATTACCGTCAATTACATATAGAAGAGAAGATTGATTGCTATATGTTCCATAAAAATAAACATTTATAGCGTCGGCGAGGTTACTAAATTGATATCGCTCTAAGTCACTAGCTCTTAGTGTAATACTTTGGGTGAATTCTTTTTTTACGTTAATTCGGCCTAAGTCATAGCTGGTACTATCGGTTTGTGCAAATGCTACAGTTGAAAAGAATATAAAAATCGCTGAAATTATGATGAAGGATTTAAACATAAAATGGATAAGATTTAATTGTTCTTGATTATTAATCAAACGTAAAGAAATTATTTTCATTATAAAAAAACAAAATTTAATAATAACATATTAAGCTATCAATCAAACCTAAAATCCAAAAAAGAAATACCTTTACCCCGATGGACTATTTTAAAAAGCTGGTGAATTTATTGAAAATGGAACGGGAATCCGATAAGGAGGCTTATCTGAAACAAACTGCAAATTCATCAGTTACTGAACGCAGGGCAGCCGGACTAGTTTGGTATCCCATATCAATTGCCGGAACAGAACCTAGCCGCGGCGATTATCTGACAGTTTCGGTAGAACGCCCTAGTCACCAAGAAATTAGCCATCAATTAAGGTTTGGCGCGCAGACGGTGCTATTCTCAAACCATAACGCGCAAATTGACAGGGTAGAAGGCATCATTAGTTATCAATACAACAACCAACTTAAAATAAATATTTACACTGATGAACTACCCGAATGGTGCAAAAACGGCAAATTAGGTATCGAGTTATTATTTGATGATAATACCTACAATGACATGTTTGCCACCTTAAAAACGGCTGATACTTTATATAAGGACAGTAAAGAGGGCAATATTGTGAAAGTTTTAACCGGAATAAATGCTCCATCATTCAATAAAATATTAACCCCCCAAATTATTGATGGCTTAAATAATATTCAGCAAGCCGCTGTAAATAAAATACTTTCTGCAAATGAATTGGCTATTATACATGGGCCGCCAGGTACAGGTAAAACTACCACATTGGTAAAAGCCATAGGTCAAATTGCTGTAAATGAGCAAGTTTTGGTGGTAGCACCCAGCAATGCCGCAGTTGATTTATTAAGCGAAAAGCTATCAGAAGAAGGGTTAAGGGTTTTACGCATAGGCAACCCGGTAAGGATATCAAATAGTTTAACGGAACTTACACTTGATTACCAAACCTCGGTACACCCTTATATGAAGGAGTGTAAAAAATTAAAGAAGCAAGCATCTGAATATAAGAACTTGGCTCATAAATATAAACGCAGTTTTGGAAAAGCCGAACGCGACCAACGCAAAGCATTGTTTGATGAAGCTCACAAAATAATGAAAGAGGTAGCAAAAGCTGAAGAATTTGTAGTAAATGATTTGGTTGAAAAGGCCCAAGTAATTACAGCTACACTGGCCGGTGCCAACCATTATACCATCCAAAACCTAAAATTTAATACTGTTTTTATTGATGAGGCTGGGCAAGCTTTAGAACCAGCTTGTTGGATTCCGATTTTGAAAGCCCCAAAAGTAGTATTGGCAGGCGATCATTGTCAGCTTCCACCCACCATTAAATCAAAGGAAGCTGGTGGTTTGGGTTTGGAAAATACGCTGCTACAAAAATGCGTATTGCTTTATCCTGAAGCAGTTACAATGCTCAATATGCAATACCGAATGAATAGTGTTATTATGGAATACCCATCTAAAATATTTTATAACTCAGCTTTAAATGCACATAATTCTGTTGCTAACAAGCTTTTATTTGAAGGTGATAGTCCACTAACATTTATTGATACAGCCGGAAGTGGTTATCATGAAAAATTGGAAGGCACTAGCAGCACCAACCCAGATGAAGCTGTTTTTTTAATAAACTACTTAATCAAACTGGTTGAAAAAATAAAATCAAGTTACTCAAAGCTTGATTTCCCATCAATAGCCATAATTTCTCCCTATCGGGAGCAAATTAGAATGTTAAAGGAGCATTTATTGAATAGCACTATTTTGAATGAATTTGAACAATACATTGGTGTAAATACAATTGATAGTTTCCAAGGGCAAGAGCGAGATTTGGTATTGATTAGCCTGGTACGTAGTAATGCGAACGGCGAAATAGGTTTCCTTGCGGACATAAGGCGTATGAATGTAGCAATTACAAGAGCTAGGAAAAAAGTGGTATTAATAGGTGATAGTGCTACCATAGGCAAACTCCCTTTTTATGAAGGCTTAATAAACTATGCCGAAAGTGTAGAAGGTTATAAAAGTGTATGGGAGTTTTTAGAGTAGTGGTTTAATCTACAAATTTTAGGCTCATCAATTTTAAATTACCTGCTAAATAACCTATCCAAAGTAATAAAACCGGAACCATAATATCCAATTGACGAGGATAAGCACTTAAGGCTGCACTTAATGAAAAATAAACTACGGTTATAAGTAGTACAAACTTAATTGGAAAAATCAATTTTCGCCAGTTTATTAAGGTAATTACAAGCCCAATAATGCTTCCCCATATTATCAAGGATCCTGTTAATATATTGCGAATAATAGCCGCATCCTGATAGGCATATGAATAGGGAAAATTAAATAGCATTCGCGAACAATTTGCCAGGTAGTTATTTATATATTTTATGGGTGATTTTTTTATGTTTTTGAACGCTGCATTTTTGAATAGCTCATCCTGCTGAAGTTCGTTATGCTTAAATATAAACGATAATTCCTTACTATGATTTTTTTTTAAAATAGCTGCAACTTCAGAGGATGGAAACAGTTTGGGATATTGATTATTTGATAAATCGGGTAATTTCCAGTCGCCATATTCATTATCATATGGGCTAGTCATCCAATACAAGCTCATACCGCCCGAATTGCCCCAATAAAAAACTTTATTTGTTAATTTATAGGTATACAACAAGTAGGGAATTGTAACTAAAAAAGCTATTAAAAGAATAGAAACTGACCTAAAGTGTGCTTTCCATGTTTTTTTGAAAATTAGCCTTATTAAAAAAATTAATAAGCCAATTAAAATTACATAGCCAAATATGATTTTTGTTAATACTATATATCCCAAAATCAGACCAGCAATTATGGAATACTTTTTTTGATGGTTGATATTGTATGTAATTAAGGTATAAACAAAAGCAGAAATCAAAAAAATGGAAACAGCCTCGGTATATAAAATAGGTAATATGGCTAAAGTATTTGGGTAAATTGCAAGTAAAACCCCTGCAATGGTTGCTATTTTAAAGTTAGCTATTTTTAGTAATGACTTGTGCAGAAAAACAATAGCCAAATATAAAAACAATGCGTTTGTTAATGTTATGTATATAGCAGGAATATGCAAAGCTAGAAAAGGCACCAGAAAAAGGGGATATCCTGGTCCGTTCCATAAATTAATATGTGGCATAGGTGGCGAGTAAAACCCATGCAACAAGTTTTTGGCAAACCCCCAATACCTTAATTCATCGCCATATAGTTTAGGCCACTTATTAATCGTTATGAAATAACAGTAAAAAACCAGAAAGGGAAAAAATAACAAGAAAGGATTTCGCGCATATTTTTTAAACATATTTTATATCTGATTATTATTTACTGCTCAAATCAGGCTTGTTTACCTAATTATTGGCTTAAATATGGGTATTAAACGCGTAAATCAATTCAATTAATACCAAATCCATTAAATACCTTAACAATTCTGTTGGTTATTATTTCATAACCATTAGCTGAGGGGTGGAGTCCATCAAAAGTAAGCTTTTGGGCTTCAATAGGGTATGGGTATTCATCAGTTTTTGGATTAAATGGAATGGATATATAACTTGGGTAGGTGTAATTTTGATATAATCCGGTTTCCGGATTTTTTACCCTTTTAAAATTCACCAAATTTTCTATTTGCATTTCATTATCATGATACAAATCAATTAGTTCAAAATTTTCAGCATTAGCAATATTAACAATAGCATTGGCAACTTGTTCTAAAGTTTGGTCGGCCTTTGGTTTATAACTACCATATGCATTATTATTAAAATTAAAAATATAAACAAAATCAGCTCTTTGCATGGGTGTAATAAATACGATCTGCGCATTTGGGTTTAGCTTTCGTAGCTTATTGGTAATTATTCTATAAGCTCCATATATGGTATTTGCTCCTGTATTGTTTTGATAATCAGTAAAGTTTCCAATTTTATTACCGCTCCACCAATCATTGGTACCTAAAAATATTGTATAAATATCGGCCTTTTCTAAACCCAAGCTATCAATTTTTTGGGCAATCATAACAGATGTCCATCCATTATATCCTTTATTATAATACTTTATTGTTGGCAATTTTTCGCAAACCATACTCAAATAGCCTTTTGTTATGCGATTATTGGTTTCATTAGGATGATCATTTAAATAAGTTATTGAGTCGCCTATAGCAACCCATTTTACTTTATTCGACTTAAAGGAGAAACTAAATAATGCCATTAAAATAATTAATAAAGTCTTTTTCATCCCAATTGGCTTAAACTTAGTGTAAATTACATTCAAAATAACCTTAAGGAACTAAAAAGTAATATACCAAATAAAAAACTAGGCTACCTATTATTACTAAAAACAAACCATTAAGCCTTTTCTTTTTCATAAAGCATATCATGATTATTCCGGTTAGTGAGACAAGACACATAAAAATAGCGGCCAAATCAATTAAAACCGACCATTTTTTACCTGTATCACGTCCTTTATGTAAATCATTTATTACAGCTACAAAACCTTGTATGGTTTCTGTAAGTTTATAAGAGCCTTTATTACGGTCAATAAAAGCATCAGCTGCGTAGCCCGGTCCTTTAAACGAAACGGTAAATTGGTTATCATCTATCACAAAATCGCTTACTGCACCATTTACGTGGCAATTTTTTCTCAATAATTCAACAATTTCTAACTTTGGAACCAATGCAGTATCCTTGAGTTTCACCCACTTTAAGGGTACTGAGCCAGAAAATTTCTGTACTTTTTCCTTTCCATCAAACCATTCTACGTGGTTTAAGGTTAAGCCAGTAAAGGCAAAAAAAAGCACAATAAAGAAACTTAGCATTGATAAGTAAATATGCAGCCAACGGGACAATGAAGCCAAGTTTTTTTTCCAACTCTTACTTTTATTGTTTTTGGAAGCAATTAAAGGATTGGTATTATTGTCCATCAATTTTTTTTGCGTAAGTTAAATTTATTGATGCAACTTCAGTATTTCCCGGCAAATTTACAGGCTGGACTTTCTTGGTAAAATCAAATTCTTGTTGCATTAATTGATGCGTACCGTGTTCGCGGGCAACCTCAATCATAATGGTATAAATACCATTTTTAACCAGTTCACCTTTGTCATTTTTACCATCCCACTTAATGGCATATTTTCCGGCAGGTCTGGTGGCGCTGGTAGTCGAACTAATATTATTGCTATTATTATTAAACTCAGCATAATAAGCTTCATACCATGCTGGCATGTCATCTAAATATTTGGTTTTGTTATACCACAAGGTGATATTGCGAATTGGTTTTTTATTTTTATCAACTACCCAAATTGCAACATAAGGGCGATGTACCCGCATACCTTCAATTTGATTCAATTCAAGGTTAATGGTAAGTTCATAGGTAGGATCCCAAGTTTTATCACTAATACGAGCACTAATAGGTTTCTTTATTTCAGCTATTTCATAGGCAGCCCAATTATTGCTTTTTATAATTTCACCACCATTAGTAATAATCATATAGGCTATATCCGTATAACTAGCGGCAAGTGCCTTGCTTTCATTCGGATTTAGCACATTAAATGCAGTTGCTAATGCACCTGCCTCGGTTGCATTATCCGAAATAACGGTAGCACTCATGATATTATCAGCAGGTATGCCTGTGCGAGGATCAACTATATGAGAATGCCATTTGCCATTTATAAACTCACCGCGTCTGTAATTGCCACTGGTTGCCACCGCTTTATTTTTTATATTAAGCTCAGTTAAGGGTGCATCATTTTCAGCATCTGCTTTTGGGTTGCTAACAGCTACCAATTCTTCATGATTTCCCCTTATTACCATATCTCCCCCGATATTCATTACCACCCCATTTATTCCTTGGCAGGCCATCACTTTATCAACCGCTTTGTTGATAATATAGCTTTTAGCGAATGAATTAAGCATTAAAGGAACATCATCCAACCTAGTAGCCGATTGGTTTGCCGGATTTAGTACCCAATGCTGTTGTTTAACCTTTGCTATTGCAGTAGCAATTTCTTCATTACTGGGTTCTTTTCCGTTTTTTGCAGCATTTTTCCAAACTTTTCCAATTAATTCAGCAGATGCATCAAGTGCTCCATTGGTTTTTTGACGCCATTGATCAAACAAACTCAAAACCTCAAAAAGTTCTGATGAGATTTTAGTTTCCTTTTTATCTCCATTCATCCATCTGCTAAATTCACTGCTTTTATCATACCCACTTAGTATTTTGTTTAGCCTATCAATCTCATCCATGGCCAAACTTTCGGCCTTAGCAGCATAGTCTTCAGATGTTGAGGCAACTTTCAATTCATAGGATGTTCCCAGTACATTTTCATAATTATAAATGTATACTTTGCTTTTTGTAGGCGAAACTGGCTTAGCACTACAAAAAAATAATAAAATCAGTAAATAAAAGGTGGATCTTAGAGTGAACTTCATAACAATTATAATTTATAAATCTTTCATGTTTAAACAGCTTTAACGATACTATTATTGTTTGCCAATATACCAAAACTTGATTTTTAAGTAGAAAATTATTGAAAAATAAGTTTTAGGTAGCCAAAATTTTAACCATTTAATTTTATCTATTTAAATACATACACTCATAAAATGTTGCGTAATTTGTATTTTAAAAATAATGTCGGTCGAAACTATAAAAACCGCTTTCCCGCATGAGCCAACTCCTCAACAGTTGGAGCTTTTTGCCTTGCTTAACCAATTTCTGTTAAGTAGCGATGGTGATGAATGTTTTATTTTAAGAGGTTATGCAGGTACAGGTAAAACCACTGTTTTAGGAGCATTGGTTAAAGCATTGAGGAGTTATAATTTAAAATCAATTTTATTAGCTCCAACCGGTAGGGCAGCTAAAGTAATTACCAATTATTCCGGTAGGAAAGCATTCACCATTCATAAACGAATTTATAGAAAAAAAACTGCTTTTAACGTGGATGAGGGATTCTTGTTAGGGGATAATTTATCCGAAAATACCATTTTTATAGTAGATGAAGCTTCTATGATTTCGGATGAGATTAGTGTTAACCATAAAGCCTCCCTGCTTTTCGATTTGGTAAATTACGTTTATAATGCCAAAAATTGCAGGTTGATGTTGGTGGGCGATACAGCTCAATTACCTCCGGTAGGAAGTGATGATAGCCCGGCCTTGAATGCTAAAATTATGAAGACAAAGTTTGGCCTTCATGTTTTTCATTTTGAGCTTACCGATGTTTTGCGGCAACAAAAGGAATCGGGTATTTTGTTCAATGTTACTAAGGTTAGGGAAACCATTAGGAGGAACAAGGGCCAGATGCCTCAAATTACTACCAAAGGTTATACAGATATGTACCGTATGGGTGGCGATATGCTCGAAGAGGGATTAAATTATGCCTATAATAAATATGGACATGATAATACTTTAATTATTTGCCGCTCAAACAAAAACGCCAACGCATATAACAAGCAAATAAGAGGTCGTATTTTATATAGGGAAGAAGAACTTACAGGTGGCGACCAAGTTATGGTTGTAAAAAACAATTATTTCTGGATGCAAGAACAAGAGGAGGGAAGTACGGACTTTATTGCAAATGGTGACATAGCGCGTATAAAAAAAGTACAACGTTTGGAAACTATGTACGGCTTTCAGTTTGCCGATGTGCAATTAGAATTTATTGATTATGCCGAAGACCCTGTGTTGGTTTGTAAGGTACTATTGGATACCTTATATACGGAAGCTCCTGCATTGCCACCCGAAGACCAAAAACGGTTTTATTTGGAAGTAATGAAGGATTATGAACATCTGCCTAATAAAAAAGCCAAATGGGAGCAATTGAAACTAAACCCTTACTATAACGCACTGCAAATAAAGTTTGCCTATGCCATTACCTGCCACAAAGCACAAGGCGGACAATGGGATGCAGTTTTTGTTGACCAAGGTTACCTAACCGAGGATATGGTAAACACCGACTTTCTGCGTTGGTTTTACACAGCCTGCACACGAGCCACCAAGGAGCTATTTTTGGTAAATTTTAATAAAAAATTCTTCAATAAAGATGGAGAATAGCTCTAAAAATGATTTTATTTTGAATTCATACAAATAATACCAAAATAAAGACACTCACCATCTCACCAAAAGATTAATGCCCAATCAAGGTATGCTCAATTTGTTCTAATGATTTTCCTTTGGTTTCGGGCATTAGTTTCCACACAAACAGTAGTTGCAGGACCATCATGGCGGTAAAAAAGGCGAAAGTGTTGCCACCGCCCAATTTGTCGGTAATAAGTGGAAAGGAAAACGCTATGACAGTAGCCATTACCCAATGGGTAAGGCTACCCAATGTTTGACCTTTGGCCCGTACCTGATTAGGAAATATTTCGGAAATAAATACCCATATAACCGCCCCTTGAGAGAAAGCGAAAAAAGCTATGTAAAACAACAGATAGGCTGTTACATAATAGCCGCTAAAGCTTTTGGTATAAAATGAATAAGCCACCAAACCCAAGGTCAAAATCAACCCAAATGAGCCGATTAGCATCAGTTTTTTACGTCCCATGCTATCAATAAACCAAATGGCAATCATGGTAAATATAAAATTCACCAAACCGATGCCGGCGGTTGATAGGAGTGAAGCACTTTTACCAAGGCCAGTCATTTCGAAAATGCGCGGTGCATAGTAAATTATAGCGTTGATACCTGATACTTGATTAAAAAAGGCAAACAAAATGGCCAACATTGCCGGAAAGCGATATCTTTTGCTAAAAAGTTCGGCACCTTCCGGGTCTTTGGCATCTTCTGTATTGCTATTTACGATACTTGCCAAATCCTGCTCATAGCCTTTAGGGTTAATGATTTTTAATATATCAGTAGCTTTTTCAGTTTGGCCTTTTTGTAATAGCAACCAACGCGGACTCTCGGGAACTAACCTAAGTAATATTAAAAATAAAAAGGAAGGTATTGCCTGTATGCCAAGCATATACCGCCATGAATCATGAAAGCTTTGACCTATTAAATAGTTGGAGAAGTAGGAAATTAATATACCAAATACAATATTGAATTGAAATAATACAACCAAACGCCCTCTTGATGCCGCTGGCGAAATCTCCGAAATATAAATAGGTGCTATAACGGATGAAGCTCCAACGCCCAAGCCGCCTAAAAACCTAAGTATCATAAACAAATACCAATTTGTTGCTAAGGCTGTACCTAAGGCAGAAAAAAGAAAAATCAAAGCGATTATAATTAGAGCCTTCTTACGGCCCATAGAATCTGCAGGGATTCGGCCAAGAAATGCACCGGTTACAGTCCCAACCAAAGCTATTGCCATTGTTATGCCATGCTGCCAATCATTCAGTTTCCAATAAATTTGTATGGCTTGTTCAGCTCCCGAAATAACTGCGGTATCAAATCCAAATAAGAATCCGCCCATTGCTACTATGACAGACCATAGTATAACTTTTCTTTCAATCATTTTAATAGTTTAAAAATTGATTCTCAAATATAGGTTTTTAACCTAAATTCGGTTTATTTTAAAAAAGAATTATATGCCGAATACGCTAATTGATTATTTTAAAATCAATTTAAGCATATTCACCTACAAAGAAACACCTCTTTTCCAAGGTATAAAATCATCCTGACCATGCCGAACTGCAGCTACAGTTATTTCGCCGCTTGCTACCTTTACCACATATTCTAATATTCGGGCACCGGCATCTTCTATAGTTTCTTCTCCCTCAATAATTCCTCCAGTGTTAATATCCATAATATCATGCATTCGGTTAAATAGTTCTGTATTTGTTGCGATTTTTATTACCGGAGCTATTGGGTTTCCGGTTGGTGTTCCAAGTCCGGTTGTAAATAGTACAACATTGGCACCAGCAGCCACTTCGGCGGTAGTTGATTCAACATCATTGCCAGGGGTGCACAATAATGATAGTCCGGTTTTAGTTACTTTTTCAGGATAATCCAATACTTCCTTAACAGGAGAAGTACCCCCTTTTTTTGCTGCACCGGCCGATTTAATAGCATCTGTAATTAAACCATCTTTGATATTACCCGGTGAAGGGTTCATATCAAACCCTGAACCAACTGCTTCGGCGCTGTTGCTATAGGCCTCCATTAAAGAGGAGAAACGTTCTGCAGTTGCTTGATCAACACATCGGTCGCTCAGATTTTGTTCAACCCCGCACAGCTCCGGAAATTCAGAAAGAATAACCGAACCTCCTAAAGCCACCAATAAATCGGAAGTATAGCCAATTGCAGGGTTGGCAGAAATACCCGAAAATCCATCAGAACCTCCACATTCCAAGCCAATACAAAGTTTGCTTAATGGGGCAGGCTTACGTACACATTTCTCTGCCTCCACCAGTCCTAAAAAAGTTTGCTTTATAGCTTGCGATAATAAATTAGCCTCAGTACCAGTTTTTTGTTGATCGAGGATAAATAAAGGCTTTTTAAAATCAGGTATTCTTTTCTTAATTTCTGCTTGTAGCATACTTACTTGTGCATGTTGGCAACCTAAACTTAAAACAGTTGCTCCGGCTACATTGGGGTGGGTAATATAGCCTGCCAATAAAGCGCATAAAGCTTGGGCATCATCACGAGTACCACCACAACCCATAGCATGCGTTAAAAATTTAACACCATCCACATTTCTAAAAAGTCGTTCAGTTTTAGGATCATCATTAGGCTGCTTGATTTCAAGTTGCATAATTTCTTCGATTGTAGCGCCTCTTTTATATAAATCAATCAGTGATTTAGCTTCCTGTTGGTAGCTATTACTCCTTCCGTATCCTAGCTGATTCACCAAGGCTTCCTGCATCACCTCCAAATTGCGGTTTTCGCAAAAAACCATTGGTATAACAATCCAATAATTAGCTGTACCCACACTTCCATCAGCTCTATGGTAACCATTAAAGGTAATGCCTTCCCAATTGGAAACATCAGGTTTTTGCCATTTTAAGTTTCTTTCTCCTACAGCATATGTACTTGCAGCATGTTTAAGGTTGGTTGTGGTTAGTTTATAACCTTTATTAACAGCAGTGGTTGTTTTACCTACTAAAACCCCATACATGTAAACAGAATCACCCGCTGCTAAATCTGAGGCTGCAAACTTATGCTTTGCCGCAATGTTTTCTTTTATATCAAATATTTCGCCTTCAAAAATAGGTTGATCTCCTGGTTTTAAATTAACCAAAGCTACAATGGCGTTGTCAATTGGGTGAATTTTTAATATGGTATGCTTCATGACATTTAGTTTAACTCCAGGCTGTAAATATTTATAAAATACAAGTATTTTAATATTTAATAATATGGTTTAATCAAATATATTATAAAACCTAACAGCATTTCCTCCAAAAATATGGATTTGTTCAGTTTGCGTAAAAGAATCAAAATAATCAGCTATTAATTGATGTACTTGCTGAAAAGAGCCGGCCAAATTACAAACAGGCCAATCAGACCCAAACATTAACCTCTTGGTACCAAAGGCTTCCAATGCTATATCTAAATAAGGTTTAAAATCATTTGGTTTCCAATTGTTCCAATCTGCTTCTGTTATTAAACCGGATAACTTGCAATAAACATTTTCAAATTTGGCAATGTTCTCAATGTTTTTTTTCCAATCAATAATATCTTTTTGCTTAATATTAGGCTTAGCTAAATGGTCGATAACAAATGGCTGGTCGGGAAATTGAGCAACAAAAGTTTCGGTATAAGCCAATTGATCTGGGTAAATCAAAATGTCGTAAGTTAAATTATATTGCCTTAATGCCCTTATCCCATTTAAAAATTTTGGCCTAAGCATAAAATCCCGTTGTTCTTCTGCCTGTAATATATGTCTGATTCCTTTAAACTTATCAAACTGACTAAAGTAATCGAGTCGCTCATTCAAATTTTCAGCTTGCAAATCCAACCAACCTACCACTCCTTTTATAAATGGATTTTCTGCTGCATTGTTCAATTGGAACGCATTCTCATATTCTGATTGATCTGATTGTACTGTAATGCATCCATCAAACCCAGCCGATTTTAATAGGATGCCTAAATTATTTGGTAAAAAATCATGCTTAAGAATTTGCAATTCATCAGTTATCCAGTTATCTCTAACCGGGTCATATTTCCAAAAATGCTGATGTGCATCAATCTTTAACATTAGCAGTGTTGTTAATTGGTTATTAGAGTATTTATTGGCAATTATACAGTATTGCTTTATTAAAATAAAATTGCTTATATAACCTGTGTAAAGGTTCTATTCTGAAATATAAACTATTCGTAATAATATACCCTTTTTACCCTCTGCGAAATATTTGTTAAAATTTCATATGGAATGGTATCAATTTGAGCTGCCAAATCTTCAATGCGTAATTGGTCGTTAAATACTATTACTTCATCACCTTCTAAAACATCTACCTTACTAACATCCAGCATACACATATCCATGGTAATATTACCAACTGTTGGTACTAAAGTTCCTTTAATGAGCATTTTACCAACACCATTGCCAAAAGCACGTAAATATCCATCAGCATAACCAATTCGAACGGTGGCTATTTTACCATCTTGCATTAAGCTTCCACTTCGGTTGTAACTAATACTTTCTCCTCGTTTTATTTTTTTTACTTGCGATACACTTGTTTTTAAGCAAGCTATGGGTTGTAAATGGTTTTCATCTTTTTTCATAGCTCCATCCACTCCATATAAGCCAATACCTAGCCGAACCATATCATATTGGGCATTGGGCCATCGCAAAATACCGGATGTATTACTTATATGCTTAATAACTTTATAACCAATTGCTTTTTCTATTTTAGTAAACGCAGTTTCAAATTTATTAATCTGATTTCTCGTAAATTCATCATGCTTTGCCGAATCGCTGGCTACCAAATGTGAAAATACTGACTGTATGTTTATATATGGGTTATTTTCCAATAAATCGCATAAAATATTAATCTCGAACTCCTCAAAACCAAGGCGATGCATACCGGTATCAATTTTTACATGTATTGGATAGTTTAGGATATTAGCCTCTTTGGCAAACTTTATATAATCATCCAATAATCCAAAACTATACAATACAGGCTCAAGCTTAAATTCAGCTAATTTTACAAAAGCGCTTGCCTCCGGGTTAAGTACCATAATTGGGAGATTGATTCCTGCATTTCTTAAAGAAACACCTTCATCAATATAGGCAACTGCCAGATAATCGACCTTATGGTATTGCAAAATATTGGCCAATTCAAAAGTGCCGCTACCATATGAAAAGGCTTTTACCATCGCCATTACTTTTACTCCTGATTTCAATTTTGAACGGTAAAAGTTCAAATTGCTTACCAAGGCATTAAGGTTTATTTCCATGATAGTTTCATGTGCCTTTTGTACCAATGCCCTGCTTATCCTTTCAAATTCAAAACTCCTTGAGCCTTTTATTAAAATGGATTCCTGCTTAAAGCCAATACTGGTCAAATGCTCAAGCATTTCGGTAGTATTAGTGAAAAAATAGGTTTCCGGTATTTTAAAATATTCCTTGTGTTTTACCAATTCTTCACCAACCCCAATAAATTTATCAATTTTCTTAACTGCTAATAATTCCGCCACCTGCCGGTATAAAATTGATGCAGCCAAGCCCGATTGGTAAATGTCAGAAAGTATTAAGGTTCGTTTTTTATATTGGTTTTGTTGCTTTAAAAAGTTTAAGGCAATTTCCAAGGATTGCAAATCAGAATTGTACGAATCATCAATGATGGAGCAATCATTGATACCGGTTTTAAGCTCTAAGCGCATACTTACAGCCGTTAAGTGTTCTATCCGCTTATCTGCTTCTTTTGGTGTATAACCCAAGGCAAGCAGGGTAGCCCAGCATACGATCGCATTTTCTACAGAGGCCTCATCCAAAAACGGAACAAGGCATTCTATTTCATGTCCCTTATAAATGGCTCTTAAATAATAATTTTGTTGTATAACTGTGCTGTGAAATATATATAAATCGGCTTCCTTGTTTTGTTTACTCCAAGTGAAGCATGTTTTTGCATCAATGCTTGTTTTGAATTCGATTGCCAGGTTGTAGGTTATTACCAATAATCTGCAATTTTTGAAGAGCAAAAGCTTTTCTGATATTTTTTGATTCCTGTTTTCAAAGCCTTCATCATGAGCCGTACCTATATGCGTGAGTATGCCAACCGTTGGCTGAATAATATCGGCTAATTTTGCCATTTCGTTTACGGTTGAAATACCTGCTTCAAATATCCCGAGGTTGTTTTTTTCTGTAATTTCCCAAACAGAAAGAGGCACGCCAATTTGCGAATTATAACTTTTAGGGTTGCGTACTATATTTTTATCGGTGGCCATTAATTGGTAAAGCCATTCTTTTACAATGGTTTTGCCATTACTGCCTGTAATGCCAATCACCTCTAAATCGAATTGATTGCGATGTTGTGAGGCAAGCGTTTGCAAAGCAATTAAAACATTTGTAACCAATAAAAAATTAGCATCGCTAAATGTTACATTTATTGGTTGATGGATCACAAAATTCCTCACTCCGGCGGCATAGGCTTCTGTAATATAGACATGCCCATCCCGTCGTCCATTAAGCGCAAAAAACAAACCTGTTAGGCCATTATTTATCTGCCTGCTATCTGTTAAAAGTTTATCAATGTGATAATCTTGCACAATTTCGCCTGTTGCGTTAATGATATCCTTTATCCGACTAATATTATATAGCATGTTTGGCATGGTACGAATTTGCTTATATTTCTGCTAATAGAAGAATTTTAACGAATTTTGATTTTAATGGATGTAAAAATAACTGATGTTAATTTAGCTTTTACCAAGGCGGGACGATATTGCGCTTATCAAGAACGCTCGCAGCAGGAGGTGAGGGATAAATTGTACGAATGGGGTTTATGGCCGGAAGCCATAGAAAATATTATTGTTGATTTAATTGCCGAAGGTTATATTAATGAAGAACGTTTTGCCAATGCTTACACCAGGGGTAAATTTAACCAAAAAGGTTGGGGTAAAATTAAAATAAAACAAGGGCTTAAATTAAAAAGAGTGCCTGATGGTTTGATAAAAAAGGCTTTACAAACAATACCTTACGACGATTATTTATCAACCTTAAATACCATCATACTGAAAAAAGCAAAAACTATGAACGAGAAGGACGCCTATAAATTAAAATATAAGCTACACCAATATGCTTTAAGCAGGGGTTTTGAAGGGGATTTAATAGCAGACATTTTGAAAAACAGTGAGTTATGCAAATAATAAAAAAATTAATATTTACCCTTGCAGAATAGGGTTTTCTGTCTATATTTGCACTCCGCTAAAGCGAAATTTTAAAAAGCTTGGTTTTAGTGAAAGTTCTTAAATAAGCGAAAGTAGCTCAGTTGGTAGAGCACGACCTTGCCAAGGTCGGGGTCGCGAGTTCGAATCTCGTCTTTCGCTCAAATCCCTTCCGTCAAGAAGGGATTTATTTTTAAAAGGTTTCCCCGCAAATTATTTGCGCAAAACACCTGCCTGGGTGGTGGAACTGGTAGACACGCAGGACTTAAAATCCTGTTCC
>CAIYNX010000085.1 GCA_903927645.1 uncultured Mucilaginibacter sp. | reverse complement strand
TTTAGGATTAATTACTTTTGTGTCAACTGAATTTAGGATTAAGAAAAAATAGTGTCAACCAAAATCAGGATTAAGAAAAACTGGTGTCAACCAGAATCAGGATTATCATCAAAATGTGTCAACCAAAACCAGGACGAGACACATTAGTGTAAGGGAACGCTTCAAGACGATTAAGGACGATAAGAGTGCATTAGAGGAACGTCAACTTTTGGAAAAATGGATACAATTAAACGACGATAGAACTGAAAAGAAACGAATAATTACAGCAATGGAAGGAGCCGTTGAATTACTGGTAAAGGACAAGTATCAAAAGCTCACAGAAAAGGAGATAAAAACCATCGTGGTGGAAGATAAATGGATGCACACCATTGAAGATACGGTACAGGCGGAAATGCAACGGATAAGCCAACGCCTTACCCAGCGTATAAAGGTACTTGCGGAACGGTATGAAATGCCCATGCCTGATATGTTGGCAGAAGTGGAAACACTTGAAAACAAAGTAAATGCTCACCTCAATAAAATGGGATATAAATGGAAATAGATATTACCAAAAAGGAAATTGAAAACAGAATCTTCACCATCCGTAATACTCAGGTAATGGTTGATACGGATTTGGCAGAGCTTTATGGTGTAGAGATCAAAAGATTGAATGAGCAGGTAAAAAGAAATATGGAACGTTTCCCGGAAGAATTTATGTTCCGGTTAACGGAGGTTGAATATGAACTTTTAAGGTCGCAAAATGCGACCTTAAAAAGTGAACCGGATTCTTTAAGGTCGCAATTTGCGACATCAAGATTTTAACCGAAACACCTGTATTATCAATGGTTTCAGAAGATTAGGAGGAGATGAAAGTAACAAATAGGTAACAAGTTTTACATAAACAGACCTAAATTGTTACCCTGGTTGTTTGGGTGGGAAACAGTTAGTTGTTTGTATTCCCTTTTTATCCGGCAGTATTTCAAAGAAGCAAGGGCAAATATAAGAAAGGTTAAACAAACTTTGTACCTTTTTTGTAATAGCTATGCCCTTCCAGTTTTATTATGCTTTTTATCGTGCCGTTTATCGTGCCGTTTATCGTGCCGTTTATCGTGCTATTTATCATGCTGTTTATCGTGCTGTTTATCCAAGAATATCTTTTAGCCTCTGAGAAGGATAATACCCTCCAGTCTTTTTACTCCCTGTATAAATGATAATATCTGCATCAATTAGTGTTTTAATATCATTTTGACATTAAAAAACAAGAATTAAATATAATTAATATTTTACTTAAACTTGTTGTTTTCTGGGGAAATTAAATGCAAAACAAGTAATAATAGGCAAAAAGAAAACTGCAATCGTTAAAATTGAAGTACATATATCTGCAAAGTGGCTACCTGAAAATTTACTTATTTCACTTTCCGGAGCAAAATGTTCATAAATTGAAAATATAAGTTTTAGCCCTAAAATTCCAATTACAACAAAAGCACTTGTTTCAAGAAATGCATATTTTTCCATTAATTTCACAAATCCTTGAGCCACAAATCTCATTGCTAAAATTCCGATAAAAACACCAGCCCATACTAATATAATATTTTGGGAAAAAGCAACCACGGCAAAAACATTGTCTATTGAAAAAGCCATATCCATAACTTCAACTAAAGCCACTGTTGCCCAAAAACTACCAAATGCACCAACAGTATTTTTAAAAACCCAATTACCCCTTTTATCTATTACTTTTTCTTTATCTGATTCATTTTGTTTGCTTTTCCAAAAGCCATAAACCAAATACAGTAGATAAACTCCCCCTAATGGTTTTAACCACCAAATTTTAATGATAAAAGCTGCAAATAATAATGCCAATCCTCTAAAAAGGTATGCTCCCAAAATACCATACCTTAATGCTTTTTTTCTCTGTCGTTGAGGTAAATCTATTACCATAGTTGCAAGAACGGCAGCATTATCAACCGAAAGCAAACTCTCAATTAATATTAGATTTCCAACAACTGTTAATGCTGAAAGTGGTTCTTCTAAAATTTGCTTAAAGAACTCTTGCATAATTTATGGAGTAGAAAATAGAAAGAATTAAAAATAATAATTTCGGGTAACCAAAATAATTAGCGAATTGCTATTTTAAAGTCTTCCCTTAATGTGTGTTTAAGCCAAAAAGAGTAAATTTTTTCATTAAAATTTTCTCTTGTAACTATGCTAACTAAAATGTCCCCTCTTAATACTTTTAAGGCTTCTAGTATTCCTATTATAGTAAATAATTGTAAGGTTCCAACAAAAAATCTCCAGAAATAAAACATAAGCATATTGTCATATTTATATGTTACTGATACTATCATATTTCTTGATAGGGTTGTTGATTCTGTAAAAAAAAATCCTGAAGGAAATGTTATTGAATTTTCAGTAACAATTATTTTATTTTTTGAAAATAATATGGGCATAAAAGAAATGAGTTAGTTGTCTGCCTTCCAATTAATAAACAAAAATAAGAGGCTTCTCAATATAGAAATAGCCTCTTATTTTGAGTATGGATTAGTTAGATTGTGGTGTAAGAAGCGGTAGAACTATATCTACGCACTTTTCCATCTGAACAAGTAATGTTCAAAAAATCTCCAGCCCAAACAGCATTTAGTACAGGCTTACCGACAGCAATTGTAGTATAACTGGCTGACGAACTGTAAATTTGAACTTTATCACCTTGTATTTTTACTACTCCAAAGTCTTTTTGTTTTTTATCAAAAGCCATAATTTATTAATTTTATTTTTATAATGCATACTCTATCCAGTTTTCAGCATCCCTGATATTCAAAATAAATCGCAGTATTATTAGGTATTATAAACCCATATCCTTTTTTATTTTTTTTAAACTTGCTTTCTCGTCAGCAATCATTTTTTCAACCAAATCTATTGACTCCTCGGAAGATTTTGGTGCATCTTTTAATTTTTTTAATACTTCTTCCCAATATTTTAGTGTATCCATTTTTAGAATATTTTATTATTAATGAATTAATATTTATAAAAATTTATTTTTAATTGTTACCAAAGCC
>CAIYNX010000084.1 GCA_903927645.1 uncultured Mucilaginibacter sp. | reverse complement strand
TGAGATGCACCGGTAAAACCGGACAGTTGATTCTCTTAAATTTGCAAAGCAATGTTAGGAAAAAAGGTAGACAAACCCCGTAGGAAATACGATGAGGAGTTTAAGAAAGACGTATTGAAAATGTTAGGTGGCGATCGCTCGGTTCAGGACGTATCGCAGTCCTTGGGGATTAATACGAACATGGTGCATAAATGGAAAGCGCAGCAAAATGCTGGACACGGAGCTTCCGGTGTGTCACCCGATTTGGTGATCCATGCTGTTTCGGGTGCCGATCATGAACGTGTCAAGGCCCGTTTGCGTGAGGTAGAACAGGAAAGGGACATTTTAAAAAAAGCGTTGGGCATTTTCAGCCGGGGGATTTAAAAAAGGTGTATGCCTTCATTGTTTCCCAGGAACATACCTTCCCGATTACCATTATGTGCGATGTTCTTTCGGTAAGCCGGAGTTGTTATTATGCATACCGAAAGGCCTGCAAAGCGCCGGAAAACATCGCAGAGCAGCGGATAACACAACAGGTGGTCGATGCATTTACACTGCATAAGCAGCGATACGGGGTTAGGCGGTTGTTGCCCGAACTAGCTGACCAGGACTTGAAGATAGGCCGTCATAAGGTAGGCAGGATATTAAAGGAAAAAGGTTTGAAGGCCATCCAGCCAAAGTCATTTGTTCCCCGAACAACCGATAGCAGGCACCCTTACCCGATCAGCCCTAACCTATTAAAGGATAAGGCGTTCCCGGTAAAGGTCGATCAGGTTTGGGTAGGGGATATAACTTATATTCCATTGAAAGGCGGTGGCTGGTGCTTTCTTGCGGTATGGATGGATTTGTTTTCCCGTAAGGTAATAGGATGGCAATTATTGAATAATATGAGAGAGGAACTGGTCGTACAGGCATTTGACAAGTCATGGGCCAACCGCAATGCGGCCACCGGGTTGATCATCCATTCAGACCGTGGCGGGCAGTATGCGGGTAATATCTTCCGCAAAATACTTACACGCCACAAGGCGCTTCAGAGCATGAGCGGAACAGACAACCCTTATGACAATGCTTTTATGGAATCGTATTTCTCCAGATTTAAAGCAGAGCTGTTACGGGGAGGGGCCTTTGAAGGATTGGAAGATGCCCGAAAAGAGATATTTGAATATATTGAAACATATTATAACCCCATCCGCAGACATTCTTCCCTAGGCTATATCAGCCCTATGGCTTTTGAGCAAAAGATGAGTTATCCACAAAAAAAGGAGGATTGATAAAAAGAAAAAAAGAAGCAAAAAAAGAAAAACGTGTTGAAATATGGAAAACCGAAGGAGGTTTTCCACATTCCAACACGACAAACAAACAACAAGCTATTTATTATTAAATTTAGAAACTAAGAGTGTCAACTGTCCGGATAAACCAGCACACCTCAAAAGAGGGTAAACCAGCGTAGCGTACGGCGGACTTTACGCGCCATTGGTAAAGCTACAGGTGAACATTTTCAGTTAAAAAGTTAAAAAATAGTGCATGAACCGTTGGAAGGAGGGTGGCGGGAAGTTGATTGATACAGGAAACGGAAGACTGACTAAATTTTCAAAATAAATCTGTCAATGCCTAAAATTTTCTACTCCTAATTGTATTTAACTAAATTTGTATCTGGCACAAATTGTTACAAACAATAAATCGAAGTTAATCCCGAAGTGAGGTGCGGTAAGCCTGTAATAAAAGGAACCAGAATAACTCTATATAATGTGCTTCAATCGTTGGCATCTGCCCTAAGTCATGAGGCGATTTCAAGCGACTTCCCGCAACTTTCTGAAAATGAAATATTGGCTTGTCTTTTCTAAATCGCTGATAAAGAACGCTTGGTAAAAGTGGCGTAAAATGCGTATTATCGTAGTTGAAAACATTTTTTGACCTATAAAATGCTCTTATCGAAATAATTGATTGATTACTATTTATGAAAAAACTATCCTTATACTTTCTTCTTAGTCTACTGTACCATTCAGGCCTGTTGGCCCAAACGGCATTTGAGCCAAATATTTTGGTACTAACTCCCAATCGTTTTACCTATGAACAAACTCTGGCAAAGGAAGTATCTAAAAAAAATGATGAGGCAAAGAAAATGGCTTCGGAACAACTACGTGCCTATTCTGCTCCTGCGGGGCAAACAAATAGCTTGGCCGCAAATCTTACATTGATGCAGAAAGGCGATATTGCTTTTTTGTCTGGCTTTGATTTTCCAAAACAAATAGTGTTTTTTGCCCAGCAATACCTCGTTTATAGATTTTATGAAAAGTTTTCGAACTGTTTAGTTCAATTACTTGACGAAAAAAGCGATAGCACAAAAAATGGCCTAAAGAAAATTGCAGACTTACACAATATTCCCTATATATTAAATTTCTCAAACGTTGCACTCTATAAACAAAATGGGGCAACTTATTGCAGACTAAAAATGCAATTATATGAACGGGGCTCCGATCAATTGCTTGTTGATAAAGAATATACCGGAGACTGGAACAATCCCGGGTTTGAATTTGCTTGTGAATCGGGTTCAATTGGCTGCACAATAAGTAATGCCCTATCCCATGCGTTGCCTGATGTTCTCCACCAGATCGCATCAAATAACCCGACCCTAAAGAAAGAAAGAGCATTAGCGGAAAAAAGAGCCTTTTTTATTACCAACAGAATTTATCCGCATCAATTTAAAGATAGTTTGATCAGAACTGTAATACCCAACAACAATAATAAGGGTATAGAACTAAAAGAAATATACCAATGCTTAAACAATCGTGATAATTCCAAGTTTGTGGCATTTTTTATCAAAACCATTACCGAAAAGGACGCTAAGTCTTTGTTGTCCCAAAAAAATGATTTGAACTTAACGGTGATAACATCTAAAGACATGCACGATCCAGGCTATTTGGAACAAACACCAAAAACCTACGCGTACATAGTAAGGGGAGTGCTTTACAGAGAGAAGTGGTACTTCGATAAGCATGAGGTTACCTATTTTGATGCGACAGATTTAAAAGAGGGCAAGTTGGAGTATTTAAATAACCTGCAGCAATGGGATTTTTTTGCGGATAGTTCGGACATTCCTTCCGATAATTTTTGGGAAGGTAAGCTTTTTGCAAAAGTAAAAGACAAACGGCTCGACCCAAACTGGGAAAAATATAAAGACATGTGGAAAACCGAAGAACAGGAAAATAGTGATTACATAGGCTTATATGCACTGGTTGCTGATGAACTTAAAAAAGAAAAAATACTTGATGATAGCACATTTCGTAAAAAGATGATAGACGACCGGCTTTTGCCGTTTTATGAAAAGCAATCCCAACAAAAACTAAATCAGATTATTAAAGTAGAAGGTCCGGAGACCTATAATGTTATTTATTCATCCAATAAAAACGTTATACTTAATCCCATAAAAATAACTGACGAAAAAGGGGTCAGCAAAATTCGTTATTTCGTTTTTTTGCTTCAAACCAATGATGTATTCGAATGGAATTTAGTTACGCCTTACATTTTGAAAAAGAATGAATATACCGACGATCCTATCATAAAGGCAATAAATACTTTCACCCAATGGACCTATACAAATAAGACACTAGATGATTCCAACTTTTGGGATGAATGTGTATTAGCAAAGGACGTCCATGGTTTCAAGCACCTCAAAAAGATTCAATAAAACACAAGGCTAAGGGGCATTGTCTTGAATAAAAAGCCCCTCAAATGCACGGAATTCCCTAAATATCCTTATGGCTTAATAACCATTTGTACCAGCAGGAATTCTCCCCATAACGCCCATTTTTGACCCATCGGGTCTACCCATTTGTAGCCAAACCACCACACCAAAATATTGCCGCGTAGCGGTTACCCTTCGCTACCTGACCAGGTTGACATTCAAGATTATTACCTGTTTCAACTCATCAAAACTGTCGAAGGGTAGCCGCTACGCGGCAATTTCCTTCTTTTTCATAAAGGCTACAACTGGGTTGACCCGCTGGGTCAAAAAATCCGGTCAACAGAGTACTGTTGGCCTAATAAAATGAGTCCCAACTATACGCAAACAAATCGCAAATTGCGTTCAACAAAAAAAGCCCCGCAAATACAGAGGGCACTGAAAAAGTCCTTTATGAATTAAAGGATAAAAAAGGAGTAGAAAACATAGTTTTTCTGCTCCTTTTTTTGTATCTTGAAAGGGTAAACAGAAGCCTTTCAGATGTTAGTTCAGCAACAGCAAATCCAATTCAG
>CAIYNX010000083.1 GCA_903927645.1 uncultured Mucilaginibacter sp. | reverse complement strand
CAACTTTACCCAAAATACGGTTCACTTCTGATTGCCTTAGCGGATTTGCATTACCAGCCTTATCGCCTAAAAAGCCTATTACACTGTTGATGTTTTTAATAATATGTTCAATCTCGGCATCCAGTGCTACCTCAATTAGCACGTAACCTGGTAATATATTGCGCTCTTTAGCAATTTTTTTACCATCGCGCATTTGGTAATATTTTTCAATTGGTATTAAAACCTGCGGTACTAAATGCGCTATACCTAAGCGATTTACTTCGGCTTCAATATATTGCTTAACCTTTTTTTCTTTACCGCTTATAGCCCTAACAACATACCATTTTAGTTCATCACTCATCTCTTAAATAATATTAGCTTAGTGAATTATAAAATTGTTTTAGCAATAAACCTATACCTTGATCCATTATCAATACCAAAAAGGCTATAATAAAAGCTGCAATTATGACCAAAATGGCACTATTATATAATTCTCTCCATGTTGGCCAGGTAACCTTTTCGGTCAACTCTATATAAGACTCTTTAATGTATTCACTAACTTTATCCATCTGCTTACTTTATAACCTTTGGCACGGGAACAAGGATTCGAACCCTGATCAAAGGTTTTGGAGACCTCTATTCTACCATTGAACTATTCCCGTAACTACTAATAAAATCGAATAAATTAATTAAATTTATTTGACCTGTTTAATATTAACAAAGTACTTAGCCAATTCTGACTAAGTACTTTGCAATAAATTAACCCATCTTTCTGCCTTGCTATACAGCAAGGTAAAGGGGATTATTTTAATATTTCAGTAACCTGACCGGCACCTACTGTTCTACCACCTTCACGGATAGCGAAACGTAAACCTTTTTCCATTGCAATAGCGTTAATTAGCTTTACAGTGATGGTAACGTTATCACCTGGCATAACCATTTCTACACCCTCGGCTAAGGTAATTTCACCTGTAACGTCTGTAGTACGGAAATAGAATTGAGGACGGTATTTATTGAAGAATGGAGTATGACGGCCACCTTCTGCTTTTGATAATACGTAAACTTCGGCTTTAAAATCAGTGTGTGGAGTTACTGAACCTGGTTTGCAAATAACCATACCACGACGGATATCAGTTTTTTCAATACCACGTAACAATAAACCTACGTTATCACCAGCTTCGCCCCTATCAAGAATCTTGCGGAACATTTCAACACCGGTAACTGTTGATTTCAAGTTTTCGGCACCCATACCTAATATATCAACTGGCTCACCAGAGTTGATTACACCACGCTCAATACGACCGGTTGCAACAGTACCACGACCAGTAATTGAGAACACGTCTTCAACAGGCATTAGGAATGGAAGATCAGTTAAACGAGGAGGAATTGGAATATGTGCATCAACTGCATCCATCAATTCCATGATTTTTTCAACCCATTTTGGATCACCATTTAAACCGCCAAGCGCAGAACCTTGGATTACTGGAATATCATCTCCTGGGTATTCATAGAATGATAATAATTCACGAATTTCCATTTCAACTAATTCTAATAATTCAGGATCATCCACCATGTCAACTTTATTCATAAACACAACCAATGAAGGCACACCAACTTGGCGAGCTAACAGAATGTGTTCACGAGTTTGAGGCATTGGACCATCAGTTGCTGCAACTACTATGATTGCACCATCCATTTGGGCAGCACCAGTAACCATGTTTTTTACATAATCCGCGTGACCCGGGCAATCAACGTGCGCATAGTGACGTGAAGCTGTAGAATATTCTACGTGTGCTGTATTGATTGTAATACCACGCTCTTTTTCTTCAGGAGCCGAGTCGATAGAATCGAATGAACGTGCTTCCGAGAAACCTTTATCAGCTAATACTTTTGTAATTGCCGCTGTAAGGGTTGTTTTTCCGTGGTCAACGTGACCGATTGTACCGATGTTTAAGTGCGGCTTACTGCGGTCAAACTTTTCTTTTGCCATGATTTATATTTAATTATTTGTAGGTTAATTTAAAATTTATAAAATCTTTTTTTTCAATAATTTTGAGCCAACAATGGGATTTGAACCCATGACCTCTTCCTTACCAAGGAAGTGCTCTACCCCTGAGCTACGTCGGCTTATTTTTTGATTTCGGGCTTTGGGTAGTTGAAGTTTTTTTTTCAAACTATTTACATCCATCACCTTGTCATCATTCCTGTAAGTCCGAGCCCGATAGCAATCGGGTCGAAATTTCGAAATCCGACATACTATTGAGCGGAAGACGAGGTTCGAACTCGCGACCTATAGCTTGGAAGGCTATCGCTCTACCAACTGAGCTACTTCCGCTTATTAAATTATTGAATGCTGAAATATTGATTTTCTGAATTAAAAAATTCAATAAATCAATAATTCAACAATCAAATGGTGGGGGGAGAAGGATTCGAACCTTCGTAGCCGAAGCAACGGATTTACAGTCCGTCCCATTTGACCGCTCTGGTATCCCCCCAGTTGTTTATTTCAGATTCAGTTTTGAGTATTTCGACTATAAAAATCCGAAATTGAACATCCGACATCCGAAATTAACAGAGCCTCCTATCGGGATCGAACCAATGACCTACTGATTACAAGTCAGTCGCTCTACCAGCTGAGCTAAGGAGGCTTTT
>CAIYNX010000082.1 GCA_903927645.1 uncultured Mucilaginibacter sp. | reverse complement strand
GATTTTGAAATTATCCGTGAAGGTAAAGGAGATTTGGAATTGTATTTGTGAAAAGGTTTTAAAAATGTTTAATTATTTTGTTGAATCGATTTTAATTGATTTAATAAACTCCGGTATCTTCTCCAAATAATTGTCCTCGCTCAATAACTTTACAAATGCCGTACCCACTATAGCACCGTTAGCGTATTCACATGCTTTTTTGAAGGAGTTATTGTTGGTAATGCCAAAGCCAAATATAGTAGGGTTTTTTAGGTTCATATCTTTAATCCGTTGGTAATAGCCTTCAATAGCATCAGAAAGCTTTAGGTTTACCCCGGTAATGGTTGATGATGAAAGAAGGTAAACAAAACTGCTACTCAATTCATCAATTTTACGAATTCGCTCAGTAGATGTTTGAGGCGTTACCATAAATATATTGCTCAAATTATATTGCTTAAAAATTCCAGCATATAACTTTTCATATTCATAAATTGGTAAATCGGGAACAATTAGTCCATCAACACCAACTTCGGTAGCTTTTTTAGAAAAATTTTCTACCCCATACTGTACTATTGGATTTACGTAACCCATCAGCATAACTGGTATACTAACCTTGTTCCGTAATTCCTTCAACTCTTCAAATAATTGGTTCAAAGTCATGCCATTTTCTAATGCTCTTTGCGAACTATTTTGAATAATTGGTCCATCTGCAACCGGATCAGAGTATGGGAATCCTATTTCTAAAAAATCTGCACCAGCCTTTTCAAGTGCTTCTGCTATTTTAACGGTAGTGTTTAAAGCCGGATAACCTGCAGTAAAATATATAGATAATAAGTTGTTTTTTTTTGTTTCGAACAGGTTATTCAGACGGTTCATTTATAATATTATAAACTTAATTTATTGATTAATAGTTTCTTGGTTCACTAAATTAATTAAAATCCAAAGTATTTTATATAGGTATCTAAGTCTTTGTCACCTCTACCTGAAATACAAATAACAACATTATCAGTTGGTTTAAATTTCATTTTTTCTAATTGTGCCAATGCATGAGCAGTTTCAATAGCCGGAATAATTCCTTCTAACTTTGAGCATAATAAGCCAGCTTCCAAGGCTTCATCGTCAGTAATACTCACATATTCGGCTCTGTTTACTTTGTATAGATGCGCATGTTGCGGACCAATACCCGGATAATCAAGTCCAGCTGAAATTGAATAAGGTTCAACTACTTGTCCATCGTCTGTTTGCATCAAAAGGGTTCTGCTACCATGTAATACGCCTTCCCTACCTAAAAAAGTAGTAGCTGCAGAGTGACCTGTATTAACACCTTTACCAGCAGCTTCAACAGCAATTAGTTTTACACTTTCATCATCTAAAAAATGGTAAAACATACCCATCGCATTACTACCTCCACCAACACAGGCCATCACATAATCCGGAAGGTCCTTTCCTGTTTGTTCTTGTAGTTGCTTTTTAGCTTCAAACGATATCACCGATTGAAACCTTGCTACCATATCCGGATAGGGGTAAGGCCCAACTACCGAGCCAATAATGTAATGTGTATCAACCGGATTGCTAATCCAATCGCGCATGGCTTCATTAGTGGCATCTTTTAATGTTTTACTCCCCGAGGTAGCAGGCACAACCTTTGCACCCAACATCTTCATCCTTGAAACATTTGGTGCCTGGCGGGCAATATCTACCTCACCCATATAAACCACACATTCAATACCTTTTAAGGCACATACGGTAGCTGTTGCTACTCCATGCTGCCCGGCACCTGTTTCTGCTATGATGCGTTTTTTTCCTAAACGTTGGGCAAGCAAAATTTGACCAATAGCATTGTTTATTTTGTGCGAACCGGTATGGTTTAAATCTTCACGTTTAAAAAATATGTTGGCACCATATCTTTCAGAATACCTTTTAGCATAAAATAGGGGAGAAGGCCTGCCTACATAATCTTTTAATAGTTGGTCAAATTCTTTTTTAAAATCTGCATCGTTTATAACTGATAGATATTGCTGCCTTAATTCTTCTACATTTGGGTATAGCATTTCAGGAATGTATGCCCCACCAAAATCGCCATAATATCCCTGCTCGTTAACTCCGTAGTTCATTATAAGTTCCATTTTTAATCAATTTAAATGCTTTTTCAAGCTGCTCAATATTTTTCATTCCGGGCGAATCTTCAAATTTACTGTTTAAATCAACCCCATAAAATTGAGGGTTAATTATTTGCCCTATTTCATTCAAATTTTCTAAACTTAACCCTCCACTTAAAAAAAATGGAATGTTTAGGTGGTAATTTTCTAAAACACGCCAATCAAATGTTTTACCAGAACCACCATGTTTACTGGTTTTGGTATCGAATAAAAAATAATCAACCTTATTTTGGTAAGGTATTAGTTGGCTAAAATCAAAGTTTTCGTCTATTCCAAATGCTTTTAATACAGTTACGCGATCTCTAAATACAGCACAAAGATCCGGAGTTTCCTGCCCATGTAATTGTATGGCTTCAAAGTTATATTTAGAAATAAGTTTATTTATTTCTTCCTCATTTTCATTAACTAAAACTCCGGTTTTGATAATATTATTTGGTAAATTTTTTAATACTTCAATTGGCAAATTACCGATAAACCTTGCAGATTCCGGGTAACAAATAAAGCCCAAGTAAGCTGGTTTTAATGCAGCCACTGCTTTAATATTATCCTCCAATTTTAATCCACAAACCTTTATTTCCATTTTACTTTTTTATAAGAGTAAGCAAACAGTTTAAGGCCTTTTTATTTATCAAGGCTTCTTCTGCCTCATAAAAACAATCGGCAAAGGTTTTTTCTGCACAAATTGTTTTTATTGCCAATGCCGCATTACAAAGTACCACATTGGTTTGCGCCGAAGTAGCTTCATTTTGTAGAACCTTCATAAATATTGCTGCGGATTCGGCAATATCCTTACCACCCAAAATTTGTTCTGGTTTAATTTTCTCAAAACCTAATTGCTCAATGCTATTGATTTTTTCACCTTCTACCGAAAATGTTTTAAAATCGCAGGTTAATGAAACCTCATCATAACCTTCCAAAGCATTCAATATGGTATATTTTGTGGTTGATTTTTGGTACATATAAGCATAAATCCTGGCAAGCTCCAAATTAAATACTCCTACTAATTGATTTGCTGGTTTGGCCGGATTTACCAATGGCCCCAACATGTTAAAAAATGTCTTCACGCCTAGTTCCCTTCTAATTGGGGCTACAGTTTTCATGGCCGGGTGAAAAAGTGGTGCGTGTAAAAAGCAGATGTTGGCATTATCAATCTGATGTTTTAAGATATCCGCATCGTTTGTAAAAACGCATCCCAAATATTCCATTACGTTGGATGAGCCACAGCCGGATGATACGCCATAATTACCATGCTTTGCAACCTTATATCCTGCACCAGCAACTACAAATGATGCTAATGTTGAAATATTAAAAGTATCCTTCCCATCTCCACCTGTGCCGCATAAATCAATTAAACCTTCAGTTTCTAAATCTATAGGCAGGCAAAGCTCTAACATGGCATCGCGGAAACCTTCCAACTCATTAACTGTGATACTACGCATGCAATAGGCAGTCATGAATGATGCCATTTGCGAATTATTATATTTACCCAAAGCTAATGAGGTTAATATTTCTTTTGACTGCTCACTGGTAAAAGTTTTATTTTCAAATAAATGGTTTAAAATTTGTTTCATAACATATTTCTAATGGTAAGTTAAGGCTAACCAAATTTTGCCTTTTTTCAATAATTAAAAATTTTATAAAAAAAGGGCTGCCAAATTTGGCAACCCTTTTGAATATTTTAATATAACCACGGTATTGCCTCACGATTTTACGTTAGGCCACCACCAAATGATTATTGTATTATTGATCATATTTATTGCGCAAATATGGAAATTGTTTTTTCTAAAAGCAAGTAGAATGATACTTTTACATTTATTTGAATTAAACAAAAGCAATGTCAATATTAAAAAGAAAAATCAATCCGGAGGATGACCTTGGTTTTGGGCCTCAACCAGTAATAAAAAACCAACCTTTAATGAACAAGGATGGTTCGCCAAATGTTAAACGGGTAGGAATGAAGTTTTTCGATACAGCTAATAGTTATCATACACTAATTACCATGAGTTGGACCAGATTTTGGTTGATGGTTTTGGCAAATTATTTTGTGGTAAACATTTTTTTTGCATTTCTGTATACTGCACTTGGCCCTAATAGTATTGACGGGGCAAGTGGTAATACCTGGATCGATCATTTTATTGATAACTTCTTTTTTTCTGCTCAAACAATTTCAACGGTTGGATATGGTCATTTATTTCCTAAAGGGATGTATGCCAACAGTTTAGCTGCGCTCGAATCAATGCTTGGCCTTTTGGCATTTGCTTTAGCTACAGGTTTACTTTACGGAAGGTTTTCAAGACCATCTGCACAAATTACTTATAGCAAAAATATATTGTATGCGCCATATCTTGAAAGTGGCAAGGCGTTTATGTTCAGACTAGCCAACTTACGACGTAATATGTTGATTGATCTGGAAGTTGAGGTCATATTCTCATTTAATGAAATGGTTGATGGTAAACCAATTCGCAGGTTTTATCCCATAAATTTGGAACGGAATAAGGTAAGTTTGCTATCATTAAATTGGACAATTGTTCATCCTATTGATGAAAATAGTCCGCTTTTTGATATGAAACCTGAAGATTTTGAAACTACTGAAAGCGGTTTCGCAATTTTGTTGAGAGCATTTGATGATACATTTTCGCAAACTGTTCATTCACGTACAGCTTATCAATATACAGATATTGTATGGAATGCTAAATTTAAACCGGTTTTTCATAGGGATGACAATGGTAGAATAGTATTAGATTTAAGTAAAATTAGTGATTATGAGCTAATTAAATTTTAGATATTGTTATATTCTGCTCTAGAAATTATTTTGTTTTAAAATTGTTTTTTTTATTTTTATAAACAAATTTTATCACTAAAATAATATTATGAAACTTCACAATCAATTTATTTCCAATTCTACTATTCTAAAATCATTAATTGTTCTGGCAGTTTTTTTACAATCATGTGTTGCGGTAAATATTACAGCAAATAAAAATTCAGAATATAACAAACAGCCGAAAAGCATCTTTATTGTGATGAATTGTAACAAACAATTCAATGCATTTTCTGAAAGTTTTTTGGATGGCGTTAAAAAACGATTTTCCTTAAAAAATATTAATGTTGATTATTATAGACGAGATCCGCTATCTCTTGAAACAGAGGATGATATCAATAAAAAAATTAATACTTCCAATCCGGATGCATTAATCATTATGGTACAAAAAATAATTCATACAACTAACGGCTCTGTTGATGGTGGAACCTTCGAAATAACCTTAATTGATAAAGAAACAAGAAAGCCGGTTTGGAAAGCTGAGTTAGTGATTTCAGGAAACTTAGGTATGTCACAAGATGAAATGGTTAGCAAGAGTTTAGATGAATTTTTCAAACAATTAACAACAGATAAACTCTATTAAATCTTCATTTTATGAAAATAAAAGTTTTACCAATTTTGATATTATTGACAATCTGTAACATTTCATTGCAATCATGTTATACAGTAAATATAGCATCCAACAAGTTAAATACTTATACCAAGAAGCCTAAAAGATTTTATATTATTGAAGTATGTGATAATACTACAAACGTTTTTTGTAATGGATTATTTAATGGTTTAATTAATAAATTACAACAGAATGGGGTAAAAGTTGATGGCATTATACAAAATTCGCTATCCCTGGAGAGTGATATTGATATCAACAAAAAAATTGCTTCTTTTAATTCAGAAGTAGTTCTTAAAATAGTACAAACTGGTACTGGGAGTGGTAAAGGGGTTTTTGAAATTACCTTAATTGATTTGGAAACTAAGAAAAATGTATGGAAAGGTGATTTTGATATATCGGCTAATACCTACTCTTCGTTAGAAGATTCTGGAATGATAAATGACGGAGTAACTGCCATTTTTAACAAATTAGTTGAAGACAAAATTATTTAGCCAATTTTTTTTAAATAAAAAAGAAATGTGTGTTCGTATAAATTTATATAAAACTTCAAAACACTAAATAAAAATAATATTTAATACTCAATTGAAAACGATATCAATTGAGTTATTACCTACTGTTTAACTAATTTAAAGGTTAAATTTTGAATATTTGTTGTTCTTAATCCAATAAATCCTGTGTTGCTATCACCGTTTTTTATGGTTTGCTCTAAAATGTTATTTTCTTCTAACTGTTTTTTGAATTTTTTATTGGCACCATTGGCTGCTGCTTGGTTACCAAAAGCCAATGCAGGACCCAAAATTAATCCAATTGGATAAAAACCTGAACTCTGACTTGTAACCGTTGATCCCTCTGTTGTTTGACTAAATGAATATGCATTAAGTGGGGTTAATGCTAAGAACCATAAAGATTTATCAGCATCTTGCCGTGTTATATCATAAAATGAATTTAAAGGGATTATTGAAATTTCTCTATCCTCTGAATAAATTTTTATATCATTTTTAAATCTTATATCTTGACCTGTATTATTTGTAATCTTAACTGTAATTAGCGAAACTCCAGTTTTTATTTCATTTAACGAATATTTTCCCTTGAGAACATTTGGTTGATATTCTACTTTAATATTGTCAGTTGTAGAAACTTTTGCTTGATAATTTAAAACATCTTTAGGAATTTCTTCATAGCTACCGGCACAACTAAACAATGTGATCGGCATTAAAATAATTAAAACTGATTTAAGTAAATTATTTCTCATAATTGTGATAATATTCTTCCAAATGTAATTAATTTCACAATAAATTAAAATAATTTAATTTATTTCAATAATGAATTTTTTTCCTTAGAAATGGTATTGTAAACTAGTTTATCCAATAATTTAGGCATAAACTTATTTAAAAATACAGTGAGTTTACCTTGCCCCGTCATAACCAAGGTTCTTGATTTATTTTTAGCACCTTCTAAAATAATTTTTGCCACTTCATCAGAGGTCATCATTTTTTCTTCGTGCAGGGTACTTTCGCCTTGTTGAGAACCATCAGCCGATAAAGCCGTATTCCTGATGTTTGAAGCTGTAAAACCCGGACAAGCTGTTAAAATATGAATGCCAGTTTTTAAATTTTCTACCCTCAGCGCATCCAAAAAGCCATTCATGGCGAATTTTGAGGCAGAGTAACCTGTTCTTCCTGGTAAACCTTTATAACCAGCAATTGAAGAGACACCTACTATTGTTCCCTTGCTTTTCAAAATATAAGGCAAAGCAAATTTGGTACAATAAACAGTTCCCCAAAAATTAACATCCATAACGGCTTTTAATACTTTAACATCTGTATCATTAAAAAGTGCCCGCATGGAAATACCTGCATTATTTATCAAGATATCTATTTTACCAAAAGTTCTGATGGCTTGATTTATAAGTTCCAAACAATCTTCTTCCTTAGTAACATCACATTGTACGGCAACCGCTTTAACGTTATAATCTTTTATTAAACCTTCAGTTATATGGCAAAGATCAACAAAGTGTCTTGCCCCTAAAACAAGGTTTGAACCATTTTTTGCAAATTCTGTTGCTAATGATTTTCCAATTCCTGATGATGCACCAGTTATGATTACAATTTTATTGCTGAGCTCCATATATATTTTTGTAGATATTGTAGGAATGAATTAACTGTTTTTATCTTGAAAGTGAATTTGTGTAAGGTACTCGCGTAGTAATACTTCTACCTAGGGTAATCTCATCTACATACTCCAACTCACCACCAAAGGCTATACCTCTGGCAATGGTTGATATGATGATATCAAATGTTTTTAGCCTTTTATGAAGATAAAATAAGGTGGTATCACCTTCCATAGTAGCACTCAATGCAAAGATTACTTCCTTGGTTTCACTGTTTTCTAATCGTTTTACTAACGAATCAACTTCTAAATCTGTTGGCCCTATTCCATCCATTGGCGAAATTAATCCGCCTAAAACATGATACACGCCATTAAACTGACTGGTATTTTCTATTGCCATGACATCTCTGGTATCTTCAACAACGCAAATTAAAGTATGGTCTCGTTTTGGAGATGCACAAATTTCACAAATCTCGTTATCGGATATATTTAAACAAGTTTTGCAAAATTGAATTTCATTTTTAAGCTTATTTAAAGATTGGGTAAACCTCGCTACATCTTCATTATTCTGATTAAGTAAATGCAAAACCAAACGTAAGGCAGTTTTTTGCCCAACGCCAGGCAATCTTGCAAATTCACCTACCGCATCCTCTAATAACTTTGATGAAAAGTTCATGTTGCTAAAGTAAAAAATAATAGGTAAATCGCTAATGATTCATTTCTAAAACTTATTGAAAAATGCATCTCTTTTTTAGTATCTTTCTATCAAATATTATTTGCGATAAACCTAACTTAATGACCCCATCCATCCTTCTTTTATTTATTATTGCCTATTTCTTAGTATTATTAGTAATTTCATGGTTAACATCCAGAAAATCATCAGATAATGATACTTTTTTTGTGGCTAATCGTAACTCAAAATGGTATTTAGTTGCTTTTGGTATGATAGGTACTGCTTTGAGCGGTGTAACCTTTATTTCTGTACCAGGCAAAGTTGGAGCACCAACTGGAGACCAGTTTCAATATTTCCAATTTGTGCTAGGCAATGCGGTAGGATTTATAATTATTGCTACTGTATTGTTACCACTTTATTACAGACTAAAACTTACCTCTATTTATAGCTACATAGAGGGTACTCTTGGTACTTGGAGTTATAAAACTGCAGCAATCATTTTTTTAATTAGCAGGGTAATAGGTTCGTCTTTCAGACTTTATTTGGTGGTAATTGTATTGCAGAAATTTATTTTTGATAGCTATCATTTGCCATTTGCAATAACAGTTTTAATTTGTTTAATACTTATATGGTCTTATACTTTTAAGGGTGGTTTAAAAACCATTATTATTACTGATAGCTTGCAAACCTTGTTCTTGGTATCATCCGTTTTTTTTTCAATTTATTTTATTTGTCAAAGTTTACATTATAATCTATTTGAAGCAGTATCTGCAGTTAGAAATAGTAGCTATTCAAAAATTTTCTTTTTTAATAATTTACTCGGTAATAAATTTCATTTTATAAAAGCATTTTTAGGTGGAATTTTTATTACAATAGCAATGGTGGGTTTGGATCAAGACCTTATGCAAAAAAACCTTAGCCTTAAAAATATAAAAGAAGCTAAAAAGAACATGTTTAGCTTTACGGGTGTATTTGTAATTATAAATATTTTCTTTTTAAGCGTTGGAGCGCTATTATACCTGTATGCAATAAAATATGGTATTAAAGTTGAAAAAACTGACTATTTATATCCAACATTAGCATTACAATATTTGGGTGTAATACCTGCTATGGTTTTTATGCTTGGATTAACTGCTGCCACCTTTGCCACCACTGATTCTGCCTTAACAGCTCTTACTACATCCTTTTGTGTCGATTTTTTAAATTTCAATAAAGAAAATAATAACATAGGTAAACAAAAGCTTCAAACCCGGCATTTTGTTCATATTGCATTTTCTGGTTGCTTATTTTTGACCATCATTATTTTTAATTCAATTAATAACGGGGCGGTTGTAAATGCCATATTTATAGTTGCATCTTACACATACGGACCACTTTTAGGCTTATATAGTTTTGGATTATTTTTGAATTCTCGTCAGGTAAAAGATAAAATGGTACCAATTATTTGTATATTTTCACCAGCAATCTGTTATTTTTTAAAGTTAAATTCACTTAAATTGCTTGGTGGTTATGTTTTTGACAATGAGCTCATCATTGTAAATGGATTAATTACTTTTGTGGCGCTATACATTTTTTCTACCAAGAAAAAGGTATTAAAAACATTATAAAATAAAAATTAAGAATGACTGGTGACGATAAAATAAGGCATGCCTTTGAGAACAAAGATTGGCAGGAAATAAAGGTAACAGATTCATGGCAAATTTTTAAAATAATGG
>CAIYNX010000081.1 GCA_903927645.1 uncultured Mucilaginibacter sp. | reverse complement strand
GAGAAGTGAAAGATGTATTGTTATTGGATGTAACTCCATTATCATTAGGTATCGAAACAATGGGTGGAGTATTCACTAAATTAATTGAATCGAACACAACCATTCCTACAAAAAAATCAGAGACATTCTCTACTGCAAGTGATAATCAGCCGGAAGTACAAATACATGTACTGCAAGGTGAGCGCCCTATGGCAGCTCAAAACCGTACCATTGGTCAGTTTAACTTGGCTGGTATCCCTCCGGCTCCTCGTGGCGTGCCACAGGTTGAAGTAACTTTTGATATTGATGCCAACGGTATATTACATGTATCGGCAAAAGATAAAGCAACCGGTAAGGAACAAAAAATCCGTATCGAAGCTTCATCAGGTTTGAGCGATGCTGAAATTAAGCGTATGAAAGACGAAGCTGAAGCAAATGCAGATTCTGACAAAAAAGCCAAGGAAGAAGTTGAAAAATTGAATGCAGCTGACGCGTTGATTTTCCAAACTGAAAAGCAGTTGAAAGAGTATGGCGACAAAATATCGGCTGATAAAAAAGCCCCTATTGAAGCTGGTTTGAAAAAACTACAAGAAGCTTACGCAGCTAAAAACTTTACCGAAATTGAAACAGCACAAGCTGAATTAAGCGCGGCATGGAACGTAGCCTCGGAAGAAATGTACAAAGCTACTGCCGATGCAGGCCAAGCCCAACCAGGTGCTGGTGAACAACCACATACTGAAGGTGCTGCCGATACCGTGACAGATGTTGACTTTGAAGAAGTGAAGTAATAATAAATAGTTTTATAAAAAAGCCGCCCAAGCAATTGAGCGGCTTTTGTTGTTTATAGAAACTGATTTTCCTCTATTTAACAGCAGGCAAAGTTTGTTTTACCTTGCTACAATTAGCCATGCCCATATAGGGGTCTTTACCGTCGGCGGTGGTGCTTAAAAAATATTGCTGTTTCATAGTGCAATATTGGCGGTAAATAGTTTTTTGGTTCAGTTTTATGTCCTTCAATAAAATAAACAGGTTGTTTGACATACTGGCAAAATGTTCCCGTTGGTGCGCTACCAAATTTACCTCACTTATATGACGGCTATCAAATTTAAGCTTTTCAACTAAAGCCGTTTGCTGGGTGTTTAAGCCAGAGGCAGGTAAAGCTGTCAGGTTTGTTAACAATACTTTGGCTACGGCCGATGCTTGTTTACCATCAGGAATAATCAGGGCGTCTTTTAAACTTACGTAGTTATCTATAATGGTGTTGATGGGTTTAGCCAATATGTTGGTTTGTGCCAAACCTTGTTGGACTAAAATTAAGGCGATTCCTAAGAATATATTTTTAAAGGTTATGATTTTCATTTTGGAATTTTTATAAAGTTACTTGATTACTTAAAAAAGTAGGCCACCCTCAATTTCGCAAAAAATGGGGTACCTGGTGTAAAGCTCATTTGGTCAACAGTTGCAGTTTCGCCTTTTAAACGGCTTACTTCTTCGGCTTCAAACTCGTTCCATTTGGTATTCAGCAAGTTTTCGATGGTGATGCCAACCTCATACCTTTTTTGGGTATAGTTTAGCTTTAAATCGGTTACAAAATAGCCATCGGCAACAAGGGTATTGGTATTATTGCCCGGGCGGCTATGCATGTATCGGTAACTAAGGCCACCGTTTATACCATTTTCGAATCTAAAATCCAATCCGCCGGTGCTGGTAAATGTTGGGGCAAGAGCAAGGTAGTCTGTGTTTTTGGCACTATCGGCCAATCTTGGTCGGGCCAAGTTTACATTCAAATCAGCAAAAAGCCAGCTAGCCAATTGGTAGCGGGCAGAAAAATCAACACCTGCACGGGTAGTTTTGCCACCCGGAACAATGTTGCCATCGTCCGACAATACAAATTCTTGATCCAGGTATAAATACCATAAAGCAGTATTGATGTAAAGGTGGGGGATTGGTTTCCAGTTAAAGCCCAAATCAGCACCATAAGCCGAAGGCAAGGTTTGCAAGCCATTGTTGCCAATTACCGCCGCCGCTTTGTTAGAGTGAAAGCCTTTACCCGCTTTTATATAAAATTGCAATGTCGGGTCAACCGTGTATTGAATGTTTAATTTAGGACTTACAATTACACTTGTTTTGGTACTATCATGAAAATTGAAATTAAAATGATCAATCCTCGAACCAAGGTTAAATAACCATTTCCCTAATTCTAAACTTTCATCTAAATAAATAGCAGAGTTGTTTTGCTTGGTATTGCCTCGTAAAACGGTTTCTAAAAATTGGTAATGGTTGTCAACATGATTAATCACCGAGCCATAAGTCATATCGTACCTGCTGCTTAAGCCAATGGTTGAGGTAAGCATATTATTACCGAAGTAATGTTTTTTATTGAGCGATCCATTATACCCAAACATATCCCTAGCCTCGTTTTGATGCCTTAAATCGCCATTATCCTCATCATCGGCAAAAAAAGTAGCGTTTACATTAAGCTCAAAGGTATTATGCGTATAGTATAGCTGGTTTTCCATCGTCCAGTTATTTTTCAAATTGGTGCTCAATTTTAGGTTTGCATTCGTCCTGGATGTTTTACCGCCTTGGGCACTATCAATCGTACCAAAGCGGTCGATGATATTTAAAGATGGAGCAATTTGGTAGGAGCGCCCATTTTCATCAATGGCAGTTGTAGTACCGGAGGCTGCTGCCCTTGCAGGTATCTCGCCGGAGGCTACCCAACTGGTACTAAAGGTGGATGCGCTGAAAGAGAGTTTATTATTATCACCAATTTTTTTGGTGTATTTGCCGAAGATATTGGTACGCTTATAATGTTCGGCTAGTTTAAAGGCACCATCGGTATAATTGTATTCGGCAGCTATATAGGCATTCTCTCCATTTTGACGGGCTTTTGCACCAAGCAAGTCAACAACCCCAGCCAATCGGATGCTATTGAATTGCCCTGCTTCTATACTCACCAGACTTTTATCAATGGCGTCTTTGGTATTAAAGGAAATGTAGCCTGCGGTATTAAAGTCGCCATAATTGGTATAATATGGGCCTTTTCCATATTCGAAGGTTGAAACAGTTTCTGGAATTAAAAAGTGTAAATCGGCATAACCTTGACCGTGAATGTGCGAAACCATGTTAACCGGCATACCATCAACCGATACATTAATGTCGGTACCATGGTCGGCATCGAATCCTCGTAAAAATATTTGCTCCGCTTTGCCACCACCCATATGTTGGGCAATGAAGAGACCAGGCACTAATCGCAACAAATCCTGTGATGAATTTACCGGCCTAAGGTTAATGTCGAGTGAACTTAGGGTATGAAAAACACCATTGCTTAATGCCGAGGTGATGGTAATTTCTTTAAGGTCGATATTGCCTTTATCCAGATTTATCGCTAAACTCTTGGGTAAGTCTTTTACCTTAATGGTTTTGGTTTGATAGCCAATACAACTTACAGTAATGCTGGTGGTATCACTGGATAAATTTAATTGAAAATTTCCTGAATTATCGGTACATATTAACTTTCCGTTGTATCGAATACAAGCGCAGTTAATAGGTTCGTTGGTGGAATGGTCTGTTACTTTTCCGGTAACCTTTTTTTGTGCAAACGCGATGCTTGCCGAAATGGCAAGATATATAAAGGCCAATACGGCTATTTTTAAATAGTGCATATAAATATGTTTTTAGCTATTGGTAAATACTAATAACTAGCTCATGATGTAAATAATTTATGGATTTATTTTTAGGCGCAAACAAAAGCATATGGTAAAAACCAAAGCAATGCTTATTGCAGGCAGTAAAAAAATATTAAAAAACTTGATAGAATGAATTAACCTAATTGTGGTGGCTGGAAAACAGGGAGTAGAATAGTAGGTAAGTTAACGCGAGGATTTGGAACCTGCATTACCTGCAATACCTGCGAGTAAAATTTTACCTCGGTTTTTTGAGTAAATAAAGCATCTTGCAGCAGATTTTTTTGAGCCTGTCGCTCTTCGTTTTTGTCGTGCTCTTGAGCTTGCTTTATTTTTTTCATAAAATAACATTTACCGTTACAATGCAACCAGGGTTTATCCTTGTTTTCGCAAAGTTTGGTAGCTATGTAATTTTTATTTAACTCAAAACCCGCGTAAACAAATAAACGCGAAAAGTTTGCAGAAATCATTGTGGCAATAAGCACAAGGGCTGTAACTTTTTTGAGATTCATGTCGCAAAGATAAGTAATGCGACTGTATAATTACCAATGTAGGATTGGTTAAATTGTGTTAAAGGTTATTGGTTTCTAAAAATAGGTCTTCATCTTCTAAAAACAAAGACCTATATTGAAACATATTTATTCATTATCCCTTAACAAAGTTGCATGAAGTTTTTTGCCATTTAATTGAATATCCATACCAATTGAATCGGCTTGACTATAATATTTTCCGGTATGCATAATTGGACTACCATATACCGGAACGTCGAACGATATTTCTGTTCCTTCAACTTTCCCATTTATAATTGATCCTTTAGGAAATGTTGCAACCCCACCAAGCATACCGCTCTGTGCTTTAAAATTATAAGTTACCGGATATTCATTTCCATCAGGAGTTTTAAATGTGCCTTTCCACTTTCCCTCAACTGTGGGCAATGCTTTAAAAGAAACCAAAAGGCAAGATAATAATGCTGCAGTTGTAAAAATCTTTTTTGTCATAACTTTAATCATTTAATTCACTATCTTATACGGGTGTATAATTGTAAAAGTTGCCTACTTTCAATAAAAATTTTATTTAAGGTTAATTCTAAAATCAAAATTCTTTGAATATTTAATGGGCGTGTAGCCGGAAAGCGTTAAACTAAAAAAGGTCACAATTTTAATAATTATAACCTTTTTTAGTTTAAGTATTTGAAAATAAATGAATTAAAACGCTTATTTATCTCTTTTTAAGGTCGAATGCAGTTTCATGCCATTATAATCGATATCCATTCCAATACTATCTCCTGCAGGATAATAAGTGCCCACATGCGGAACATCCAGTCCACCTACCGAAACACTAAAGGTAAATTTATCGCCATTTAATTTACCATCAGTAATTGGCGATTCTCCTTGCGGATTTTCGGCAGCGCCTGATAATTTACCGCTATCAGCTTTAAACGTATAAGTTAACGGATACTCGTTTCCACTTACATTTACTGTGCCTACCCATTTACCACTAATGCCGGCTGCAAATGCAAAACAAACTGCAATAATTCCAACTAAAATTGCCGTTGTAAATAATTTTTTCTTCATAAAATTTAAGGTGTTTTTTGTTTTAAATGTATGATTTTTATTTTTAAAATCTTAAAACAAATTAATTTTATAGAAAATATTGGTCGGTTGGGAGCTTTTTTACGTAAAATTAATTTTGGCTTTTTATTGGCTTAATAATTGGTAAATTCAATTCAGCCCCTAAATTTTTGACCATAATCCATATCCCTTTTCATTATTTATTTCAAAATATTTAGTATTTAAAAAATGAAAACCATAAATTTACCTATTCCATAAGATAATAAGAATCATTCCAATAGCAAACCTGTTGTTTTCAATTAATTTAAATAGATAAATACCAATTTAAACACATTATATGAAAAAGCTTTTTCTTGTTTTTTTCCTATTATTAGCTTTATTTAATGCCCTAAAGGCACAGGAAGTTTCATTAGAAAAAGGATGGAAGTTTTCTACAGGCGATTCCTCCATCTGGGCATCGCCAACTTATAACGACCAACAATGGAAACCAATAAACCTTGATAAAAGCTGGGAAGAACAAGGTTATCCTAAATATGATGGTTTTGGCTGGTATCGTTTTCATGTAAATATTCCATCAACTTTAAAAGAACAAGCTTATTTAAAAGATAGTGTCCGAATTAATTTAGGGGTAATTGATGATAACGATGAGGTATACTTAAATGGTACTTTAATTGGCAAATATGGTGGAAATAATGGTCCAATTACTACTTCAAAATATGGCAATCGTACCTATGTAATTGCTGCCGATAATCCTGCTATTTTATGGGATAAAGAAAATGTATTTGCCATACGCATATTTGATACCGGCGGCCCGGGTGGAATTTATGGCACGCCGCATAGAATGGTAATGGCCGATTTGATGGACAATGTAAGTGTTAACAAAGAGGCCGATTTTATTTTTGGCGATAAAAATTCCGTTAGTAAAGCGGTAAAGTTTATTGCTACAACAAAATACAAGTTTAATGGTAAACTGTTATTTAGTGTTATTGACCCTGAACGCAATAAAGTAATATATACCAAAACCAGTAATGCCGAGTTTACCAGTGGTAAGCCATTTACGTATAATTTTACGATCGCACTTCCCGGAAAAAAATCATATTTATTAAATTATAACTTTACGGATGTTAAGTCTGGCAAAGTAATAGAGAAGCAGGATCACACGCCTTATATTCTTACTCCCGACTTGTCCGATAAGCCTAGGATAAATGGTCCTTCTGTTTTTGGCGCAAGAGCAGGGAATCCATTCCTATACCTAATACCCGCTACCGGAAAAACTCCAATAGAATATGAAGCAATAGGATTACCATCGGGTTTAAAGCTAAACCACTCAACCGGAATTATTAAGGGTATGATAAATAAAGAAGGTTCCTACCCGGTAACCTTAAAGGTACGTAATAGTAAAGGTTTTAAAATAAAGAAATTCAATATTGTGATCGGCAAAACCATAGGATTGACACCTGCCTTAGGTTGGAATAGTTGGAATGCTTTTGGTTTAACAGTAAATGATCAAAAGGTGAGGGTTGCTGCCAAAACCATGACAGATAAACTAAGTGCTCATGGTTGGGCTTATGTTAATATGGATGATGGCTGGGAGGCCGAAAATAGGTTAGCAAGCGGCGAAATTGTGCCTAATAGTAAATTCCCAAACATGAAGGGGCTTACTGATTATGTGCATAGTCTTGGTTTAAAGGTAGGTATTTATTCTTCGCCGGGGCCACAAACCTGTGGCGGTTATTTAGGTAGCTGGCAACATGAAGAACAAGATGCTAAGACTTATGGTGCTTGGGGCATTGATTATTTAAAATACGATTGGTGTTCTTACTCACAGGTTACAGCATCAAACCCAAATTTGGATGATATGAAAAAACCGTATCAGGTGATGCGTGCCGCACTTGATAAAATTCCGAGAGATATTATGTTTAGCTTTTGCCAATATGGTATGGGTGATGTTTGGAAATGGGGTGCCGAGATTGGCGGCAATAGCTGGCGCTCAACCGGTGATATTGAAGACACTTGGAGCAGTATGGCAGGCATAGGCTTTAAACAAACGGAAGATGGCCCTTATGCCCAACCCGGTCATTTTAACGACCCGGATATGTTGGTAGTTGGCAAGGTTGGTTGGGGCGATAGTCAACATAGCACGCGTCTTAGTCCGGATGAGCAATATACCCATATTAGCCTGTGGAGTATGCTTTCAGCACCATTATTAATTGGCTGCGATATGGGTAAGTTGGATAAATTTACCCTTGGTTTGCTAACCAATGATGAAGTATTGGCGATAGATCAGGATGCTTTGGGAAAATCGGCACAACAATTGGTAAATACAGATGATTATCAATTATGGTTTAAAGATCTGGAAGATGGTGGCAAAGCAGTAGGTATTTTCAATACCAGCGATCAATACCAAACCATCACCATCAATCGTAATGAAAACGGATTAACTGGTTACACTAAAATTAGGGATGTTTGGCAACAAAAATACTTAATAGCCGATAAAAACAATTATACAGCTAAGGTTGCGCCACATGGGGTGGTTTTGGTGAAGTTTAGTAAGTAAATTGGCTATTTAATCAATATTGCTAACCTGATTTATCAGGTTAATATCATTTGGATTTAATTGTTTTTCTAAAAAAGCGATTATTTTTTCGGATGATTTTACGTTAAGTTTTAGGTGATGGCTTATGGCGTTTTCATCGTAAATATTTGTGAGGATAATTTTATCGTTTTTTAAGGTGATTTCTTTTAATTGCCTTATATCAAATTCGTTAGTCACACCTATAATTTTAAGTAGATTTTTATTGATTGTAATGAAACCTTTTTCAGGTTCATAAAAACCTAGCAAAATCATGATGATGCCTACAGGAAAGCCAATAATACTGTAAATATCCTTGTTATTATATCCGTAATAGCTTGTTACCGATAAAAATATCACTATGATGCCAAAAGCGATAAGTCCCATTTTAGATGAATTATCGTTTTGTGTTGGGAATATCACTGAATCCTTTCTTTTTCGAATGGTAAAATAATAATAAAGGTAAAAAACTATTCCAATTCCAAAATAGGTAAAATAAATATATGGGGAGATATTTAAAAAATCGCTTACCCCGGCATAGATAAGTAAAGTAAATAATACCCCAAAAATAGTTTTAAAGTCGTCTTTTAATTGTGCGGTCATTATTTAATAATTAGGAACCCTAAGCTAGGCAATTCTTGGTTAAAAAACCAAATTAACTGTTTTCAATTAAATTCCGGGGCTGGGATAATAATATATGGGCGAATAAACGCCCTCGCTGGTGGTGTAATAGCCACTCCCTTCATTATTAAAGCCAATTGCCTCGCCTTGTTTTTCAACAGTATAGGGTAATAATTGGGGTTTTCTTAGCATGGTTTTCCATATAGGTTCGTTATTTATTCTTTTCCAATAATATACGTTTACATAGCTTCTCAGCAAAACCTGCTGTCCATCTTTTGAAATATCGCCGGCGGTTATCCATTTAAAAAGTTTTATGCCATCAAAAAACAATTTGCATTCTTTCTTTAATACCACTGTATCGTTTGGTTTAAAATTCAATAAAGATGTGTAAACGGTTACAGAATCAGACCTTTTTGAAACAATATAAATCAACTTTTCAAGGGGGTCAATCATTAAGGTTTCGGCATCTTTCGGTCCGTCAGGGTATTTAAAATGGATGGGCACCGCATGGGTATGGTAGCTGCCAGAGGTTTCCCAATCTTTACTTTCTTCCATCCTATAAACGGTTAAATAATTCCTGTCTGAAAAATTGTCGCCAATATCTCCCAAATAAACATAGCTTCTACCAGCCTTAGGTCCAGGACCCACAGCAATATCCTCACAATCAATTACACCCTGCTGAGCAGTTGGGTCGCCTTTAAAATAAATCGTTGATTTTAATTCGCCGTTAGGCAATATGGAAAAAAAACGACTGCTATCACCGCTATCATTGTGAACGTAATACAAGTTTTCGTTTAAGCCAGAGGCAGCAATACCCGAAATTTCATCCATTTCTTTGGCTTGCAATACTCCGCAAATTTTGCTTTGACTTCTTTCATAGCGATGCCTGGCATAGGCACAAAAAAACAAAATGAAAATTACAGGCAATAGGATGTATATTTTTTTTCTGCGCCTCATACCGTGCAAGTCATAAAACAGAATAATTATTAACGCAAATAAACAGTTTTAGTATTAAATATTTATGATTTACATTGAACTACAATTTTAACAACCACCAATTTTATTTAGCATTTACTTTTAACTTGTATTTTTTAACAAACCACCTTTTTTTACCATCTTGCAACAATAATACCAATGCTGTGAACTCAAAAATTGATTTATTAAAACAAAAGCAAGCCGAAGCCATTTTAGGTGGCGGAGCCGACCGAATAGTCGCCCAACACAATAAGGGAAAGCTAACCGCAAGGGAACGTTTACATTTTTTAATGGACGAAGGCTCCTTTCAGGAAATTGGAATGCTGGTAACCCATCGCTCGGTTGATTTTGGGATGGAAAAGGAAAAATATCCCGGAGATGGCGTGGTAACCGGCTATGGTACCGTTAATGGAAGACTAGTTTATGTTTTTTCTCAAGATTTTACAGTTTTTGGAGGTTCGCTTTCAGAAACACATGCCGAAAAAATTTGTAAAATAATGGATCTGGCAATGAAAAATGGTGCACCCGTGATTGGCTTAAACGATTCTGGTGGCGCACGTATTCAAGAAGGTGTAGTTTCATTAGGGGGCTATGCAGATATATTCTATAAAAACACCATGGCATCCGGCGTAGTTCCGCAAATTTCGGCTATTATGGGGCCATGCGCAGGTGGGGCAGTATATTCGCCAGCAATTACCGATTTTGTGTTGATGGTAGCGCAAACTTCTTACATGTTTGTAACCGGGCCAAATGTGGTTAAAACCGTAACCCACGAAATAGTAACCTCCGAAGAACTTGGCGGAGCAAATACCCATGCCACAAAATCGGGTGTTACCCATTTTGCTTGTGCCAACGAAATTGTAGCCATACAGCATATCAAAAAACTGTTAAGCTATCTGCCTCAAAATTGTGAGGATAAAGCACCAACTTTACCTTTTGAAATAAAAGATGAAGCTCGACCAGAGTTAAATACAATACTACCCGAAATACCATCTAAACCTTATGATATTAGGGATGTAATTACCCATGTTATTGATGAAGGTTCATTTTTTGAGGTACATAAAGACTTTGCTGAAAACATTGTGGTAGGTTTTGCCCGATTGGCTGGGCGAAGTATTGGCATAATAGCTAACCAACCTGCATTTTTAGCCGGTGTTTTGGATATCAATTCTTCTACAAAAGGTGCACGCTTTGTTCGCTTTTGCGATAGTTTTAACATTCCCTTATTGGTTTTAGAAGACGTGCCTGGGTTTTTGCCTGGAACAGATCAAGAATGGAATGCCATAATTACCAATGGTGCCAAATTATTGTATGCTTTTTGCGAGGCTACTGTTCCACGTATCACTGTAATAACCCGAAAAGCCTATGGAGGTGCTTATGATGTGATGAACTCCAAACATATAGGTGCGGATATGAACTTCGCATGGCCATCAGCCGAAATTGCAGTTATGGGGGCAAAAGGAGCAGCCGAAATTATTTTTAAACGCGAAATAAACGCTGCCGAAGATAAGGAAGGCAAATGGAAAGAAATGGAACTTCAATATTCCGAAATTTTCGCCAACCCTTACCGAGCTGCAGAACGAGGCTTTATTGACGAAGTAATTTTACCCTCCGAAACCAGATCGAAACTTATTTATGCTTTTAAGATGCTGGAAAATAAAGTAGTAAATAATCCGAAGAAAAAACATGGAAACATTCCACTATAATTTCGGATTTCGGATGTTCGATTTCGAATTTATTTTTTGATTACCGAATTGTTTTGATTTAGAATTTCAGAATTTTATAATGTTTATTTTTGATTTAAAAATTAGTAATTTGATTACAAACGCGAAAAAATGAATAAGGAGGAATTGCAAAGAAGGACACAACTATTCTCTATTAGAATAATAAAGTTAGTTGAAATATTACCTTCAAACAATACCACAAATATTCTTACTAAACAATTAATCAGGTGTGCAACTTCAATAGGTGCAAATTATCGTTCGGCTTGTAAGGGAAAATCGAAAGCTGATTTTATCAATAAAATAATAATTGTGGAGGAAGAAGCAGACGAATCGATTTACTGGCTCGAACTAATTGAAAACCTTGTAAAAACAAACCTACCCGAAATAGTTGATTTAAAAAAAGAAGCAAATGAACTAACCGCCATTTTTACCGCAATTGGCAAAACAGCAAAACAAAATCAACTAATCAGGAAATCTATCTAGAAATTCTAAATAATTAGTCTATCAAACTCAATCCAAATAAATCTGATATAAAAATAACAATTCCGAAGTCGAACATCCGACCTCCGAAATTAAAATAAATCCGAAATGGAAATTCCGAAATCCGAAATCAAAGTTGAACAAATCACCCCATATTTAACCCATAAGCTACGCCGCGATGTTTTATATCCGGATATGAAAATATTTGAGATGGAAATGGAGGAGGATGCTGATGGCATCCATTTTGGCGCGTTTTACGAAAATAAACTGGTTGGGGTGGTTTCACTGTTCAATAAAGGTGAAAGCTTCCAATTTCGTAAACTGGCTATTGAGTCTGAATATCAACATAAAAGAATAGGGTCATCACTATTAACTTATATTACAGGCTATGCGCAACAAAATGGAGGCACTATTATTTGGTGTAATGCGCGCTCATCCGCCATAGGTTTTTACCTTAAAGCCAATTTTATACAAACAGGAAAATTGTTCAATAAGAACGGGATTGATTATGAAATTTTAGAAAAAGCTATTATTCCGTCTTCAATTCATCTAGCAAAATAAGGGCATAGTTGGTTTTAAATTTATCAACCGAAATTTGTGCGTATTTTATTGCTTTCTCCACCCTGCCTTGCGCCTCATATACAATGGCTAATTGATATGCGGCTTTGGCAGCCCGCTCGTTAATAGGGTCTTTTAAAAATGGTCTTAATAATGTATCCGCTTTTATATAATTATTTGCCAATATTTCGTTTGTAGCAGGTTGTATCCAATCTTCATTATAAATTGCTCTGGTATGGGTAATGGTATAGGGCAAATAATCGCGTAGAGCAATTTTTGTTGCATGTTGTGCCGTTAACATAACAGATTCTTTATTTCCTCCTACTGTTGGCTGTAAAATCAAATTACCAATCAGACCCATATTTGGCATTTCAGAATGAGGTTCATTCAAAATGGCATTTAGTTTCTTAGAATTTAACCCACCATTTTCAAAAAGGGTAAAATCAATTTGAACCGTACTGGTGTAAGATGCAAAGGAGTTGTTTAATTCGGTTAAATCAATACTAGGAATAAAGTTATCCAAGGTTAAAACATAATCGGCATGATTGGTTAAAGCCAATACCTTTATTGAATCTGTGTTTAGTTTAAAATCAACAGTGTCAACTAAGTTAATTACCTTCATATTTGGTAATTGTTGTAATTCAGTTTGTGCATAATTAACCGCTGCGATAGCTCCTGCTTTGATGGCTCTAATTCTTCTTTTGGTGAAATTCTGAAGTAAGTTAATATCAAACTTATTTACAATTAAAATAGTAGAAGGTCCGGGTTTAAAGGTAAGATTTGGCGTATAATCAAGGCTAACTGGTAAGTATTTCATTGAATCGCAACTGCTTAGCATTACCAATAAACAAAAGCCGAAAAATTTTAGCATTTTCATATCAAAAATGATTTTAACAGTTCGAAATTAATCATTCAATATGAAAGTTATATGAAAAAAAAGACCGGCATTTTATCATAAAATGCCGGCCTAACTAACTAAACTGATCTCCTGAATAAAAATATTTCTCGCAAATAGATATTCAATGCAAAGGAACACTTATCAAGTAAATTCAATGTTAAGCGATTAACAAATCACCAATAAACTTATTAACAATTTCTATACATTTTGCCCTTAAAAATCTGGTTTCATTTTCACGTATTGTGTTTATATTTGCCGCCATTCTAATTAACAAATACGCTTAATAAAATATGGCTAAAAAGAAATCGGATGCAGTAAAGCATGTTGAAGTAGTAAATAAAAAGTCTCTTTCATTTTTTGAAAAGTATATTAATAACCCATCTCCAACAGGGTTTGAATGGAAAGGTCAAGAAATGTGGCTTGAATATATAAAGCCTTTTATTGATGATTACCATATTGATAATTATGGAACAACAGTAGGAATTATTAATAAAGATGCCAAATATAAGGTTGTAATTGAGGCTCATGCTGATGAGATATCATGGTTTGTAAATTATATTACCAACGACGGTCTGATTTATGTAATTAGAAATGGGGGTTCTGATCATCAAATCGCTCCATCAAAAAGGGTAAACATCCATACTGATAAGGGAATAGTGAAGGCTGTTTTTGGATGGCCTGCAATTCATACACGTAGTGCAGGTGAAAAAGAAGAAGCTCCAACATTGAAAAATATTTTTTTAGATTGCGGATGTACCAGTAAAGACGAAGTTGAAAAACTAGGCATACATGTTGGGTGTGTAATTACCTACGAAGATGAGTTTATGGTGTTAAATGATCGATATTATATTGGTCGCGCATTAGATAACCGTGCTGGTGGTTTCATGATTGCCGAAGTTGCACGCTTATTAAAAGAAAATAAGGTTAAGTTGCCTTTTGGTTTGTATATAGTAAACGCGGTGCAGGAAGAAATAGGTTTGCGTGGTGCCGAAATGATAGCCAATTATATAAAACCGGATGTAGCCATCATAACTGATGTAACGCATGATACCACCACACCTATGATTAATAAAATTACCCAAGGTGATTTGGCTTGTGGTAAAGGACCGGTAATTTCATACGCACCTGCAGTACAAAATAATTTAAATAAATTATTGATTGAAGCGGCAGAAAAAGCCAAGATTCCTTTTCAACGTCAAGCCTCCTCAAGGTCAACTGGAACTGATACTGACGCATTTGCATATTCAAATGATGGGGTACCCTCTGCATTAATATCATTACCTTTAAGATATATGCATACCACTGTAGAAATGATTCATAAGGAAGATGT
>CAIYNX010000080.1 GCA_903927645.1 uncultured Mucilaginibacter sp. | reverse complement strand
GTTTAATGGGCATAAGCTTTTTTAGCTTTAAAATCTCTAATAAGGGCATCCACCACCATAAATACTTGTTTTCTATCTTCATCAGGCAAAGCAGTAACTTCACGCATTCGGTTAATTGTAGCGTTGTCCGTTGTGCGTAGTATGCGCAAACCGCTGCCCGAATGTTTCTAACTTCGGGCTACTATGCAGGTAGTTTACAATTACCGTAACCAAAAGCAAAACAAAGCCTACCCGTTAATAAATGGGTTGGTTTTGTTGTTTAATGGGCATAAGCTTTACCTCTGCGTATTCACAGAGACAACACGCTAAAGCGTACTAATATTGGTACATTTAACTAACTTATTATTTGCCATTATAATATGGAGGATTGCTTTTTTTCAACTGAAAATAAAAAATAAGTTCAGTACATTAGTAGCAGAAAAGTTGAGATAGGTAGAAAAAGCGATGCAGGGCTTTAGGTTCTTTGACAAAAATTGATGCAGGGGAGATAGTTATAGTTTAATGTTAATAAGACTTTATACTTTTTCACCCGGTATGGGTGGAGGAATAATTAGCTTTCTATAAATTAACTGCAAATTAAGGCAATATTAACAAACGTATTAACTTACCTATAAACTTACAAAATACAAGATTGATTGTCCCTTCTTTAAAAACATTTTAATATATTTATACGCATCATAAAATTGAATTAAGCATAAAATATATAGATAACAAAACTACTACATGAATTTTTTTAAAATTAACCTACATAGAAACTTATACACCGCTGTTTTTTTTACTTTATCATTTTTATTAGGTCAAAAATCCTTTGCTCAAAAAAACATTCCGACACCGCCGCCCGATTCTATAAAATATTTAGATGCGGTTTATCAAAAAGTTAAGACAACGCCTACCTATCCTAAAACTGTTGCCTACTTAAGCTTTTTATTTCCTTTAACTACTTTACAAAACGGGGTTTTTACACCAAATTTTTCGAACCAAACAACTAGTATCGGTTTCCCAACAGGTATTAATATATTTTATAGCAAGAGTTTTGGATTTAGTTATGAATTAACACCTACAATAAAGGCATCAGGCGGTAGTAGCAAAATGAGTAACCTCTTATTTGCACCCGGTACCATGTTTAGGTTCGACCATGGCTTTACCGTGATCACTCGCATTGCCTTCGAAACTTCGGGTAGGTATGGGTTTACACCCGTTTTTAACAAGATATATGCACGTACAAAAGCCGTGAATTATTTTATTGCAGGCTCACTACCTACAAGGTTTGGAAATGGCGCCAATGCCTCGGTTGGGTTAAGCGTTCAATTTGGGTTTTTATTCAATTAGTAGGTTAAAACTAGCCTATTATAAAATTTGGTTAAATTCTAATCTTTCGCCATCAGGGCCTAAAATGTTTAAATATTTACATCCGTTTTTCCAAAATGGGAGAAAAACGGGTGCGGGTTCTAACACAGTAAAGCCAGTTTCAATTAATTGTTTAAATACCTCGTCAATATCATCAACATCAAAAGCAACATGGTCAACATGGCCATTCCCTCTGGCTTTAATTTCAAGTAGCTCAGCTTCCGGCATTTGGTATATCTCTATAATGATATCGCCACTTTGCATCATGGCTACTTTGCCCTTACCGCCATTATAATCGAACCCTGATTCCATCACGCTTTCAAAACCTAATTGTTGATAAAAGGTGATTGAAACCTCCAAATTAGTTACAGGAATGCCAATATGTTGAATTTTGCTTATTTTGAAATTCATTTTTAAGGAATTGAACGAGAAATTTTGAATATGAAATACCTTGCTTAAATTGTTACCCCTTTAGGTTCTAATAAATGAAATCCGTATGGTTCCAGAATTAAATATTCGTTATCCAAACCTACAGTATATTCATCCTCTGTATAATGGTCGTATAAAAGAGCTGGTATTTTACCTAAACCTTTAAAGGCAAACCAAGTTAAATAAGCAGGCTGATCGCTAAAATTAAAAATACCGAACAATACTTTACCTTCTAATTCACGTACATAGCCAGCAATGTGAATATTATAAGCTGGTAACCAAGTAATATTTTTATAATCGGCCACCATCGTTAATTTTTTGCGGAGGGCAATTAACTTTTGGGTAGCAGTAAATATCTTATACTCAATAGTTCCGGGTACATCAATTTTTTTATTTTTTTCCCAGTCTATTATGGGTCGATGCATCCAACGGTTATCATAACTTTTGGCCGGGTCGGTCAGGTACGAGTAATCATTACAATAACCCAATTCATCGCCATAAAACAACATGGGTACTCCGCCTAAAAAAAAGCTATGTGCTTGCATCAACAAAATCCTATTTATGGCTATATCAATACCCAGGGTATCCTTATCAATAATGGCTTTTTCCAAACCGCAAAGCGAGGCTAGCGAACCACTTATCCTTGCATCGCCTGTTTTTGGATTTGACGAGAACAAAGCCCCCTTAGCCATACTTCCTGGGGTATTGCCTATATAGTATTCTTTCAAATATTTTCGGTGTTCATAAGCATTGAAACCGGCTGATCTGATAGTATCGTCATCATAACCCAAACCAATATCATCGTGGCAACGGGTATAGGTAATCCAAGAAGCACCAAGTGGCTTTTGTAGTAATTCATACTGGGCGTTTAGCATTACACGCGTATCGCCGGTTGCCAGCATATCCCATTGTAAGGCCATTTGGGTGGCATTATAGGCAAAATCGCATTCATGGGCTTTATATTCACCTGTGCCAAAGTATTTCATTATTTCGGTTGGACCAACTATGGCCTCCCCTAATATGGCCATACCCGGACTAGCCACCTGCACACATTGCTTTATTAAACGTAAAAGCGTATGCGCTTTCGGAAGGTTTTGGCAGGTAGTTCCTATCTGTTTCCAAATAAACGCGGGAGCATCAATACGTAAAACATCCACCCCAATATTGGCGTAAAAGAACACATTATCAAGCATGTCGATAAATACCGCAGGGTTGGTATAATTTAAATCCCATTGGTAATGATGAAAAACAGTCATCACCCATTTGCCACATTCAGGTATATAAGTGAAGTTTCCGGGCGAGCTTTCAGGAAAAATTTCGGGCATGTGCCTGTCAAACTCATCAGGAATGGTACTGTCATTGTACATGTAAAAATAGTCCTGATATTTAGCATCACCTTGTTTTGCTTTTAAGGCCCATTCGTGCTGGCGCGAGGTATGGTTTAAAACAATATCCTGCATTAAATAAATACCTTCGGCATTCATTTTTTGTTGCAAAGAAATCAAATCATCTAAGGTACCAAAACGAGCATCAACCTTTCTGAAATCAGATACGGCATAGCCTCCATCACTCTCGCCGGCAGGGCTTTCAAATACCGGTAATAAATGCAATAAATTAACGCCTAGCTTGTTAAAATGATCGAGCTTTTGCTCCATATTTTGCAGGTTACCACAAAACCTGTCAACATAAAGGCTCATGCCCGTAATTTGATTACTTAAAAACCAATCGGCAGGTTTGTCTTTATCCTTTTGCTTCAGCGTAGCCGACCTATTGAGGTAGGCTTTTATAATACCATCAACCAATTGTATAAAGCTAGGTTTAGCTTGTGGATGGTCCGCATATATTTCACAAAACAAATTATATATTGGTGATGCGTTGGCAATCATCCGAACATAAAATTCGTTGTCGGCACCAGAAATAGCTATTTTATTTTTTTTAAGTAAGGCGTTAACTTGTTGATGTAATGATGAACTGTACACGTTGCGTTGGATAATGCTATATTTTATATATTTTTAATTTAAATTATTTTGAAATTTAGGTAACTGGCTACAAATTAAACAAAACGTTCCCTTTATACAAAATCAATGGCCTGCGCTAGCAGGTATAATATTTTCATCAGCGGTTGCAACATCTTTTTTAATCCGGAAAGTAGCAATAGCTGCCAATAATAGCAACACTCCTGCAAATGTAATGGCGTTTAAAGGATTAGCCCCTAATAAATATTTATAAACAGGGCCAAAGCTTATGGTTTGTAAAATCATAGGTACAACAATCATCATATTGATAATTCCCATATAAACACCATACCTTTCTTTCGGGATGCTCCCTACCACCATAATGTATGGCACGCCCATCATACTTGCCCAGGCAATACCAAAGCCCACCATGGGTGCGTATAAAAGTGTTTTATCGGTAATGTGCACAAAAAGCAACAAGGCAATACCCGCCATGGTAAGGCAAGCAATGTGTACATATTTGGCGCTAAATTTACGGGCAAGCCACACTAGTAAAAAGGCCGAACTAAAGGTAACTATATTATAAAACCCATTTATTCTCCCGGCTAATACTACAGCTTGCTCATATAGTTCCTTATTACCGTCGGGCGTTGTATGGAAAATGCTTTGTGCTATACTGAGCGATACATACTGCCAATAACAAAACATGGCGTACCATTGAAAAAGATATACCAAGGCAAGTTTCCACATTACCGATGGCATATCACCAATGGCCGAAAATATTTCTTTTAATGGCTCCCAAAATCCTCTTTTTCTGGCTTTCAGTTCGGCCAATTCCTCTGCTGTTGGTGGAATTTCAGGCGTAGTACTTATTGACCAAATAACGGAAACTATTGAGCAAACGGCACCCACAAAAAACGAACCAAATACCCAATAAGGAATCCCCGATTCGCCGGTGGATGTTTTGGTTTCACCATGGATTATATTTTTAAAATAACCTAGAGATAAGTTTGCCAGAGTAATACCTAATCCTGTAAAGAAGCTTTGTGTTAAAAACCCTAAGGCTCGTTGTTTTTCGGGTAATTTATCTGCAATAAAAGCCCTGTAAGGCTCCATAGCTGTATTATTTGCTGCATCTAAAATCCAAAGCAGGCCTGCAGCCATCCAAAGGGTTCTGCTAAAAGGAAAGGAAAACAAGCAAAAACTGC
>CAIYNX010000079.1 GCA_903927645.1 uncultured Mucilaginibacter sp. | reverse complement strand
TATGGCCAACCTCAATTAACAGACGCATCTCAAGTAATAGTATTTGCTACCGAAACAAATATTGACGAAGCCTCAGTGCATAAATACGTTGACAATATTCTTGCTACTCGTAACATTGATAGAGCAATGGTTGAAGGCTATGAACAAACCATGGTTGGTACGGTAAATCGTTTACCCGACGATCAAAAAATTGGATGGTCGACCAAACAAACTTATATTGCTTTGGGCGTATTACTTACAGCCGCTGCCGAAATTGGTGTTGATGCCTGCCCTATGGAAGGATTTGAAGCTGGGAAATTTGATGAAATTTTAGGTTTAAAAGAAAAAGGACTTGCCACCACTGTAATTGCAACAATAGGTTTCCGTGCACATGATGACCATTATAGTCATTTAGCAAAAGTTAGAAAACCTTCAGAAGAATTATTTATACATATTTAATAAAATTAAATACAAAATGGCATAAATAATAGGTTTTGAACCTACTATTTATGCCATTCATTATTATATGCCATTTTTGTGAATGCTTATAGCTTCTTAAAAACCTATTTACTTTTATTTTTAAACATCAAATAATATTTGGCAAGTTTTTGGTGTAGATATCCTTTTCTATCGGTACTGCTTAGAGGCAAGGAACTTTCATCATTGATAAAGTTGCCAAAAATTTTGGGCATAGCAATTCTTTGCGCGCTATAAATCCCATAATTACCACTAAATAAATAGGCAGTAAAACAAGCCACTGCAAATAACAAGGCGTATTCACCTCCAAAAAGTTCGACGCCCATAAAGGTGCAGGCAAGAGGCGTATTGGTAGCCCCGGCAAAAACCGCAATAAAACCTAAAGCAGCAAACAAACTTATCGGTGCGTTTAAAATATTTGCAAGTGTATTCCCCAAGGTAGCTCCAATATAAAACAAAGGTGTTACTTCTCCTCCCTTAAAACCTGTACCTAAGGTGATGGTAGTATAAATAGTTTTCCAAAACCAGCTCCAAAAACCTGCCCCTCCCTGATAAAAAGCCGACTGTATAGTAACAGCTCCGGGATATTGGGCATTAACCCCCAAACCCAGATAATCGGGCTTGCCTAATAAAAGAGTGATAACTATAATGATCAAACCTCCAAAAACAGGAATCATCCACTTGAATTTAAATACCTTGAAGCAAATATTTTTTATTTGGCGCACCAACATGGCAAAAGTTAAACTAGCTAAACCAAAAGCAATTGAGGAAAGCACTATTTTACCCAATAATAGCAAATCAAAATGAAGCAAGTTTTCCAGATAACCTGGATTTTTTGATGCAAAAGCGTTGATATGATAATGGGTATGATGTATTTGCCAGGCATTTACCGTTAAATCGCCAATAATGGCCGCCATTAATGAGGGTAACAAAGCTTGATATTGTATTTTACCAATTGCCAAAACCTCCAAAGCAAAAACAGCTCCGGTTAATGGCGTACCAAAAACGGCACCAAACCCGGCAGCCACCCCGGCTGTGAGTATTGTTTTTTTATCAATACCGTTCAATTTAAACCAGTAGCCAAACATGGAGGCTATGCTACCACCTATTTGCACAGCCGTACCTTCTCGCCCTGCCGAACCTCCAAACAAATGTGTAATGATAGTAGTTAGTAAAATAATAGGCGCCATTCTTTTTGGTATTCCACCACCCTCCTGATGAATTTGCTCCATGATCAGGTTATTCCCCTTCTCGGATGATTTACCTATGGTTTGATAAATAAAATGAATAATTATCCCTGCCAATGGCAATAAAAACAATAACCAGGTATGGTTAAACCTAAATTGTGTTACAATATCAAGTAACCATAGAAAAAACGCCACCAAACTGCCTATAACTATTGCAATTGGTAAAATCAAAGCTGTCCATTTAAGAAGGTGCTTTATGATACTAAAATGCTCGTTAAATGGATTATTTGGTTTATTAATCATGGTTTATTTTGATTTTTAAATTCCTTTTAAACACGCTTTAATTGCTATATAAAACATAGGCGGTAGTACCTGGTATTTCTATCATTTTTTCCACTTTTTGTGTGCTTTGCTCATTTATGATACTATCACCAACAACCAATGTCCAACTACCAAAAGGCAGAACAATGGTTTTTGTAGCCTGGTTACCATTTAATAAAACCAGAATATTTTTCCAACTATCCCCGTTAGCGTTATTACTTATTTGATAGGCAACCAATCCCGGATTTCCGGTATCAATAAATTTTAAATTTTTGGTAATCATTTCTACTGTTGGCATCCTGAATGCAGGATGGTTTTTGCGTATGGAAACCAACCCTTTATAATAATCAAAAACTGCCTTATATTTTAACTTCCGGCTCCAATCAATTTGGTTAATACTATCCGGCGATTTAAATGAATTGGCTATTCCTTGTTTGGTACGCAATATTTCAGCGCCCGAATGTAAAAAAGCCACCCCTTGCGAAGTAAGTACTATGGCATTGGCCAGTTTATCCATTTTTATCAAATCGGCTTCAGTAGCTTTTGGGTTGGCTATTTTTAACCTATCAAAAAGCGTATTATCATCATGGCATGAAACATAAGTAATGGTTTGGTATGGTTGCTTTGCCCAAGGCGCTTTTGAATAATTTACCTTGGTGTAATCAACCTGTGGGTGAGGGGTTGATGCTACAATGCCAAATTTAATGCTCTCGGCATTTTCAACAACACCGCTTACAAATCCTCTTTCTTTTACATTGCTCCAACCGCCTTTTAGTCCATCCCTTAAATCATCTCCAAACACTGCAATTTGGTTTAGTTTAGTCACATTTACTTTTGTTGCCCTGTCTGCCTCAGCCAAAGGTGAATTGCCAGCCGTCCACCCTTCGCCATAAATAAAAATAGTAGGGTCAATATCGTGCAGGGTGTTGCTAATCAGGTTCATAGTTGCTATATCATGTACCCCCATCAAATCAAACCTAAAACCATCTAAATGGTATTCCTTTACCCAATAAACTACAGATTCGAGAATAAATTTCCTTACCATTTCACGTTCAGAGGCTACCTCATTACCACAACCTGTACCGTTAGCATAAGAACCATCGGCATTATGGCGGTAAAAATAGCCGGGGGCAAACTGGTTAAAGTTTGATTCCTTGGTATCGCTCGTATGGTTATATACTACATCTAAAATAACCCTTAATCCATTTTTATGCAGGGTTTGTACCATTTGCTTAAATTCTTTTATACGTACATTGCCGTCGTAAGCATTGCTAGCATAACTTCCTTCGGGTACATTATAATTTTGCGGATCGTAACCCCAATTGTATTGATTATCCAATGGTTTGGTTTCATCAACTGTATTAAAATCAAAACTTGGCAATAAGTGCACGTGGGTAACGCCAAGCTCTTTTATATGACTTAAGCCAGTTGCCAAGCCTTCCATACTTTTAGTGCCTTCCTCGGCCAAACCTAAAAATTTACCTTTATTTAGGATACCCGAATTGGGGTCGACGGAGATATCACGCATATGCAACTCATATAAAATAATATCGGTAAAGTTTTTTTGTACAGGTTTTACATCATGATCCCAATTGGTAGGATTGGTGGCCTTTAAATCAACCACCATGCCTCGCAATCCATTTACCCCAACGGCTTTTGCATAAATATCTGGTCTTTCCAATAACCAATTACCATCCTGCAAAATTTGGAAGGTGTAATAAGCATTTTTAATATCTCTTTTGACTGATATTTGCCAGGTTCCTTGTTCACCTTTATGCATATTCAAGGTTTCGGTTGGTACTCCACCTAAACCCGCTGTATATAACCTCAATTTTACCTCGGTAGCCTTGGGTGCCCAAACTTTAAAGCTTGTTGATGTTGGCGAATAATAAACACCTAAATCATTGCCCATAAAGGTTGGATAACTTTCAAATTGAGAGGATTGAGCAGCCGATTTTTGGACACTTAGCATAAATAATAAAACGAAAGTAAGTATTATGGGATGGTATTTCATGGTTGTAAATTTGGTAAAACAACGGAGAATAGCTACCCGAGGTTTTAATGCTAAATATAGGATAATTTTAAATAAGCTATTTTGAAAAACTGAACCTGATAATTTATTTAGGATGATATAAAATTTTCTTAGTTTTATTCGGAATTTTTAAATACCATAACACCAATATGCAAAAAACCACTTTTGTACCTTCGCTTGTTATAGCGCATGGAATTACCGATATTAGCTTTTATACAAATGCCTTTGGCGCTATAGAACTGCATCGTTGGACGAACGATGACGGTTCCATACATGTTGCCGAATTGGAAATTGATGGCGCCATGTTTCATTTGCAAGAGGAACGTGAATATAAAGATTGGCTACGGCCCGGAAATAAGGATTGCACAACCGTAGGAATAGAATTAATGGTAGAAGATGTACATGCTGTATTTAACAAAGCCATAGCAGCTGGCGCAACCTTGGTTACAGAAGTTACAGATTATGAATACAATTACCGCCAAGGCGAATTAATTGATCCGTTTGGCCACCATTGGATTATTGAGAAAATTTTAAAAAGGGATAATTTAAAATAGATTGCTTTTTAAATATCATATAAAATAAACAGGCTATAATTTATATCTTTATCGGGTATTAAAAGCGAGATGAGCAACGGTTATTTTATTTTAGAAAACGAGGAACAAATTGGTCCACTTAGCCTCAAGGAACTCACCGAAAGGGATATTGAAAATCATTCTAAAATATTAGTCCCGGGCAATGAAGAATGGCAAGATGCCTGCGATTTACCTGAATTGTACCTTTATTTTGAGTCGATAGGGGTATATCTTCCTACCGGCGATAATTTGGCCTCCTTTTGGATGAGGTTGCTGGCCTACATTGCCGATTATTTTATTTTAGCCATCCTTACCAATTATGTGCTATATTTTATTGCCTTTACCACCGGAAAAACATTCGCAATACATACCTATAGCGATATCTTCAAAATGTCAATATCTGATATGATATTGCTTCAAATAATAACCGGCGTTACACTAATAGTATATAACACAGTTGGCGAGGTTTCACAATTAAAGGGAAGTATTGGCAAGTTTTTATTTCGATTGGTAGTGGTCGACGTAGAGGGTTACCGACAAAGTTTTTTAACTGCTCTTTTACGTAACTTTGTAAAAGTATTTTCTGTATTCTTTTTATATCTTGGATTTTTACCCATCTTTTTTACCGAGCACCGCCAAGCCATACATGATTTATTGGCTAAAACCTATGTAGTGCGTAAAAGTATTTTATAAAAAACGCCAATTTATCCGGTTTAAAACAATCTGTCTTTTACTACCAATGTACCTGAAACCATATCGTGCAGGCATTGTTGCTTTTTGTTGAAGAAGCAACAAAGATAGCCTAAAAAAAAAGTACCTACCGACAGTATTTTTGCAAAATTCCTCCCTATAGATTTGGTTAAAGTGATTCGGTCGCCTTGCAAATTGCCTACCCTAATTTTAAGTATTTGTTTGCCGTAGCTCCCCTGTTTGGCGCCACTATCCATTATAACCTGATAAATAAATTTAACTATGGGTATCAAGGCAAACAAACTCAAGGCAATCATCAATCGTGTTTCTTTATAATCAATAAAAAGGCAGATAAAAAACACGAGTGCAATACAAGTGCCCGAGACAAAAAACCAATCGAGCGCAGCTGCAAGTAAACGCTGTTCAAAACTCCCAAAATACTGTGGAATAAAGGCTTGTTTACCAAAACCTAACAAAGTACGTATTTCGGCAATTTCATGCGCCTCTTTATAGTCATCCATTAAGCGGGTTTTTAAAAAATCGCCGGGTTTTATGCCAAGTGCTTTTAACTCACTAAAGTTGTAAGGCCCATCGGGCTTGCCATTTATCACTACAAAATACGGTTCGTCCATTTTGTTATTATAATAAGCAAGTATCTTTAAATTGAAGCAAAAATGCAAAGGTGGCCTGTAATTAAACAAGCCACCTTAAGCACCACTATATTCACTTTAAACTATGATCTTTTCAATTTTTGCGTTTATCTTTTTTAATATCTTTTTACATGGAAATCAGATAGGCCTCCACTTATATGGATATGGATTTTAGTTTTAGCATTTTTATATCCGGCAGTTTCGTATGAGTTCTCGTCTGATTTATTGAAACCTTCAAAATGGTTGTCAGATAAGCCCGACTCGGTTTCTATACTGCAGGCGGCATCCTTTGGAATGCTAATATCAACCCCCGAAACACCTGTTTCTACATCCACATTAGTAATGGCTAAAGGGTTACCAAGTTTTACATCAAAGGAGGCAGCACCACCATGCAAATCGAGCGATCTGATTTTAAACTTTGTAAGGTCAAAATTTAGTTTAGCAGCACCAGTTTCAACATGTATTTGCCATTCGGGCTTAGGGTTTAAAAAGAAATTAACCTGGTTTTTATCAGAATTTAAGTTAAAGCCGTTTTTATTTTTCATATGAAAATCGAGCGCATAAACAGAATCATCTTGAAAATGCGAAAAACTATACCTATTTCGCGAATCTTTTGATACGGCTTTAAAAAGTTGGTTGGTGGTATCGTTAAGTGTGTATAAGGTTGCCCCACCGTTTATATCCAAACGGGCATACTTTACATTGGCGTTATACGGTTCATTAAAATTACCATCACCTTGTATACTCGGTCTGTTGCTATCATCGTCATCATTTTCATCGTCCTTGTCATCATTGTTCATGTTATTATTATGTTTATAAAAAACATGGTAACCGGGCCAGTAAGAAAATTTATCGTCAAAGTTTCCAAAAAGCAATAAGCCAATACCAATTACAGCTACCGCAATTTTAGTAGCTGTGGCCCAGATAGCGTCATTGTGCGATAACACCAAATTAACACCGGCAATTACCAAAAAAATAGGCCAAAGGTGAACAATATTTGCCCAATGAAAATGTATCAAACCAAAGTTATTAAGCAAAAAGGCTATACCTATTGAAACCAATATTAAGCCCGGTATTATTTTATCTTTTTTCATTTTATTAAATGCTAAGTATATATAATTAAACAGTTTCTAAAACTTCACTGGCATCCTCGTTGGTTTTACCATGGAGATCATTATTATTTTGGTGGCTATCTTTTTCCCAAGGGTTTTTAATTTGGCCTGATGCTATTAAAGAGGCACCCACTAAAATCAAAACTACCGGCCAAAAACGCTCCCAATCAATATCAGGGATCAGGTTATATTCATTTGACAATATCAATCCACCCAACAATATCAAAAAAGCACCAATAACTACTCCAACTGTCGATTTTTTGTTATGGTCAACAAATTCCATATTTTTAAAACCTGCACTGCTAAATGAATTAAACGGCGGTGTATAAAACTGTCCGGCTTCTTGTTGTGGAGGTACCGTATAATCAACTGTAGGGTTACCAAAATTAGGTGCCATAAATGATCGGCGTGGTAAAACTATCCAAAGTATTATATAAGGTACAAAGCCTACACCACCAATAAAAAATGAAAAGGCAAATAGCAAACGTACAATGGTTACATCTATTTCAAAATAATCGGCAAGGCCAGAACAAACTCCGCCAAACACCCGGCGAAAATCGTTACGATATAGTTTCTTATTCATAGTAATTTGTTTTAATATTAGTTTATAATTGCCCGTAAACGGGTTTTATGGTTATTTCTTCAACATTTGCTCCCGGGCTCATTTTAAAGGCATTTACTATGGCAGCCGCAACATCTTCAGGCAAAACCATTTTATCCTTGTCAACCTCAACACCCTTCCATGAATTTGTAAGCGTTGAACCCGGAATTACCGCTGTAACCTTTACGCCAAATGGTTCCATTTCTTGGCGCATCACTTTATTTAAACCCAAAAGGGCATATTTTGTTACACTATAAGTTCCTGCTGCGGCAATTGGATTGATGGATGCAACAGAGCAGATATTAAAAATATGACCGCTTTTAGCTAACATCATTTTTTTACCAAAAAACCGGTACAGCTCATATGCCGGGCGTAAATTAGTATTTAGTTGTTCTTCAAAATCGTGCAGGGTATCATCCAAAATACTATTCATGCGGTAAATGCCCACGTTGTTTACAATTACATCAATATTACCAAGTGCTTTTTCTGAATTTGTTGCAAAACCTATCAATTCCTTTCTGTTACTACAATCAACCTCGGCAGTAAAAATGTTAATGTTTGGATAAATGGCCAAAAGTTCAGCTTTTAGTTCCTCAAGATCATCAGCATTACGCGAACAAATTGCCAAGTTTAAACCCTCAAAAGCAAAGGCAAAGGCTACGGCCTTGCCTATTCCTTTTGTTGCTGCTGTTATGAGAGCGTTTTTCATAGCTGATGTTTTTAATTTACATAACAAACATAAGTCTAATTTAAAATTACGCAATCAGACTTTTGGGGAAGCCTCTTAATTTTTCGGTAAAACATAATAAATTGGCGGTAAAACAAATCATGATTCTTTATTTATTAAAGTTATAAACCATATAAATATTTTAAAAACCTTAAATTTTGAATGTTTTTAGTTGCTAAAAAGGTGTTTTTTATGGATAACCATCATTAAATAGTAAAAACATATTGCTCGAATTTAATGTAAAAGGTAAATTCTATCATTAAAAACGTATTTTTAGCACGGTTTAATAAAATTCAATGTTTTATAGTTTAGGACGATATATTCTCCTGCTTAGGCTTAGTTTTCGCAAGCCTGAAAAATTCAGTGTTTACTGGGATGAGGTAATGCGCGAAATGGTTTCTGTTGGAATAGGTTCTCTCGGTATTGTAGCCATTATCTCAGTTTTTATTGGCGCGGTTGCTACCATTCAAACTGCATTTCAGCTGGTAAGTGATTTAATTCCAAAAACCGTTGTTGGTAAAATAACACGCGATTCTACCATCTTGGAGTTTAGTCCAACAATATCTGCCCTGGTACTTGCAGGTAGGGTAGGCTCCAGCATTGCCTCTCAAATTGGCACCATGCGCGTAACCGAGCAAATTGACGCACTCGAAATTATGGGCGTTAACGCCCCAGGTTATCTAATTTCGCCAAAAATCATTGCCGGAGTAACCATGGTACCTTTACTTATTATTATAAGCGTTGGTTTAGGTTTATGTGGAGGTTATATTGCATGTGCAGCCTCTCGTGATGTTTCGACCGCTGATTATATTGCTGGCCTTACCGGCGATTTTAACCAAATAATAATGGTGGTTTGTTGTGTAAAAGCCATTGTTTTCGGATTTATTATTACTTCTATTTGTGCTTATCAAGGGTTTTATACTTCAGGTGGATCATTGGAAGTTGGCCAATCTGCTACTCGAGGCGTAGTTTTTAGTTGTGTGATGATTCTATTTGCCGACCTTGTAATTTCAAAAATGCTATTATGATTGAAGTTATTGACATTTATAAAAGTTTCGGCAATAATGAAGTGCTTAAGGGCATATCAGCAAGTTTTAAACCTGGCAAAAACAATTTGATTATTGGCAGTTCAGGCTCCGGAAAAACCACCTTGCTGAAATGTATTGTTGGCTTGCATGAGCCTACAAGTGGCGAGGTTTTATACGATAATGAAAATTTCACCTCCATGCATTTTGAAGGCAGGGTGCCTATCCGCAAACAAATAGGTATGCTTTTTCAAAATTCTGCACTGTTCGACTCTATGACTGTTGAGCAAAATATCATTTTTCCGCTTAATTTATTTACAACATTATCAAAAGCCGAAAAACTTGATCGTGCTAATTATTGCCTTGAAAAAGTAAATTTGGCAGGCACTAATAAACTTTATCCATCTGAATTATCAGGTGGCATGAAAAAAAGGGTTGGTATTGCTCGTGCTATTTCCATGCAGCCAAAATATTTGTTTGTTGACGAACCCAATTCGGGTCTCGACCCCAAAACGGCCATTTTGATCGACAATTTGATTAATGAGATAACAGATGAGTTTCAAACTACCACGGTAATTGTAACCCATGATATGAACTCTGTTATGGGCATAGGCGACCATATTATTTTTTTAGACAATGGACTAAAATGGTGGGAAGGATCCAACCATGAAATAGCCCATACCGATAATAAAGAATTAAACGATTTCGTTTTCGCAAGCAAGTTTATGCGTGCTGCTAGGGAAAAACTTTAAAATTGGTGAATGGTTAATGGTGAGTAGAAATTCGCTAGAAAAAGGCTTTAAAAAATAAAATATATTAAAAATTAACTCATAAAAACTAGTTTTTCACCAATTATTGTAAACTAATAACCACTAACTATTCACCACTCACCACTCACCATTCACCACTCACTATTCACCACTCACTACTCAACTCCACCATGATACAGCTGCTAACACCAACCCATTGGAAAGATTATGAACTGATAGATTGTGGAGATTTTGAGAAACTGGAACGCTTTGGCAACGTTATTTTAATACGGCCCGAGCCTCAAGCAGTATGGGCGAAAGCCTTA
>CAIYNX010000078.1 GCA_903927645.1 uncultured Mucilaginibacter sp. | reverse complement strand
AATTCTGAAATTAAATCCTTTAAAATTGTTGTAAATAGTTATAACAACTTAACAAAAGAACTAAATGAAAAAAATAGGCTAATACTTATATCGAAGTTTAATGATTTTTTTTTAATCTCATTTAATGCTTATAGAAAGGAAATTGTTTTAGATAAATTGGAAAGTTGATTATTATAGAATGAAAATAATTGAATGCCATGAAAAATAATTTTTCGGAATTTGGAGGAGAGGCCAAGCCATTTGTATACAGAGCACGCGATTTTGTTGGCGATTTAGCGCAGCATCTTATAGCTTTTATTGCAGTAATTGTGAAACTATTATCCAAAATAATTGGCATAGCAATTATCTTATGCTGTTTTGGGTTTATGGTGTTTTTAATTATAGTGTTTATAATGGTGGTTGGCTTTGGTAATATGGCTGCTTTACCAGGAACACATTTTAATTTTGCACATATCTATAATTTAACCCCGCTAGGTATCTCCGCGCTTATTGTAGGTTTAATTCCATTAATTGCCATTGTATTAATAACCTTAAAGGGCATATTCAGAACCGGAATAGTAAACTTTATTACTGGCACATCAGCTTTAGCAGTTTGGTTAATTGCACTTGCATCACTGATATATTTTGTGCTAGAGATTGTTCAAAATTATAAAGAGCAAGCTAGTTACACAAAGACCATGAATTTGACTCCAACAAAAAACAATACCTATTACCTAAAGTTGAATGATTTAAAATACTTTACTGCCAGCGATAGTGCCCGGTTGAATTTAAAGAACCTTATAAAAAATGAAAACATTAGCTTGAAAGATGTTGACGAAAACCGGGAATTACATAACGTTTACTTGGATGTTGAAAGAAGTGACGTAAAGACACCTATTTTAGTAGCGTTGTACAAAGCTAGGGGCCGCAATTACGAAAATGCTTTGTTTAATGTGCGTAATACCAAGTACATATTTAGTCAGAAAGACACTACGCTTACTTTTGATTATAAGCTATTAAATATACACGATGACCAATGGCACGAGGAATCTGATTTGCTAACCCTAAAATTACCATTAAATGCAAAAGTGGTAATTGAGCGTGACATGGATAAAATAATGAACTCGGCTGATGTTTATGGTTGCAACGTGAGTAACAAACGTGATGGCAATAAACTTAAATCGGCTGTGTTTTTAATGACCGAGAATGGCTTACAATGCAAGATTGACACTTTGCTTATTTCTAAACCTGGTAGTGTTTTAAAAATAAATTAAAATTTTAAAGGGCTGCAATATGGCGTATAGCAAATTGCAGCCTTTTAAATTTAATAAAAAAGCAGATTGCCTGTAACGTTTGCATCATAAATAGCATCTTATATAAAACAGTATTTGAAAAGCGTATAGTAAAACAAAAAAATATTATGCAACAGCGGTTACCTGATAAAATACATAACATCATACCTAAAACAAAAATCAGGCTTAACGCTAAATAACAGGTCTAACAAAATTTTAATTAACAATTTTTAAAAAGAAGCCTATTCTTTAATGGGAAAACTATTGCCAAAAAAATGAAAACATCTACCTTAAAAATATTTGCAATTGCAGTGCTAATTATATTAAGCACCAAGTCAGTTTTTGCACAAAACAAAGCTCAAACAAAAATTTCCGGTCTTTTGATTGACGGTACGGGAAAACCATTGGATTTTGGTACCGTAAGTTTATT
>CAIYNX010000077.1 GCA_903927645.1 uncultured Mucilaginibacter sp. | reverse complement strand
TGGCAATGAATTATTGAAAAGATGGGTTTCCTTTTCGGTAGAAATATGCAGAATATGCAACCTGGTATCATGCCGTCTGGCTAGTTTTATGGCCATGGAAGAGGATAGGTAACAAGCCTCTTCGCTCCGAATTTTAGGGTGCAATCCAATAGGAATTTCCTCACCCAGCAGGTATTTATAATAATCGAGGTTTTTTTTGATGGTTGCCTCGTCTTCGCAATGGGTAGCGATGAGCATAGGCGAGCGTTCAAAAAGGTTTTCTAAAGTGCGTGGATTATCAACCAACATGTTCCCGGTTGATGAACCCATAAATACCTTAATGCCACATACATTATTAGCGTCGGTACGCAAAACCTCCTCTAAATTATCATTAGAGACACCCATATAAAAAGAGTAGTTGGCAATGGCACTTTCAGAAGCTATTTTATATTTATCAGCCAATAATTTTTGGGTGAGAGTATTGGGAACTGTATTGGGCATTTCCATAAATGAGGTAATGCCACCGGCTACCGCCGCCCTCGATTCGGTATAAATATCACCCTTATGCGTTAAGCCTGGTTCGCGGAAATGCACCTGGTCGTCAATAAAACCGGGAAACAAGTGCAATCCCTCCGCGTTTATTTCCTGATCGGCCTTTACATCAATTTGAGCATCAATTTTTTCAATAAAACCATCCTTCACCAAAACATCGGCTTCAAAAATTTTGTTTTCATTTACAATTGTTGGCGATTTAATCAGGATAGTACTCATGGATACAAATATAGGGTTCCATACCTTAATTTAATAATTTAGTAATACTCATTTCATATTATTAGGAAGCATTATTTTGATTACTTGTTTAATATTTAAGGTAAATTAAGCTATCAAAGTAAAACCTTATCTTTGCACAAATGGCAATCACTTTTGAGGATTTTAATTTTAACAGGCAAATTTTAAATGCAGTGGCAGATGCCGGATATACAGTACCTACCCCTATTCAGCAAAAAGCCATTCCCCCAATATTAAACGGACAAGATGTGATGGGTATAGCCCAAACGGGCACTGGTAAAACAGCAGCCTATGTTTTGCCCATTATTATGCGGTTAAAATATGCGCAAGGAGAAAATGCACGCGCATTGATTATATCACCAACCCGTGAATTGGCCATGCAAATTGAGGAAAATATAAAAACCTTTGCCGCCAATACCGATTTACGGGTAGTAGTGTTATACGGTGGTTTAGGTCCCAAAACCCAAATTGAAAACCTGAATAAGGGGGTTGATATTTTAGTAGCCACTCCGGGCAGATTTATGGATTTGTATTTGGCCGGGCATATAGTTACCAAAACACTACAGGTCTTGGTGCTTGACGAGGCAGATAAAATGATGGATATGGGCTTTATGCCCCAAATAAACAGGATTTTGGAAGTGGTGCCGGTAAAACGACAGAATTTATTGTTCTCGGCCACCATGTCTGATAAGATACATGAGTTAAGTAATAATTTTTTGGAATTCCCAACCATTATTGAAGTAACACCACAGGCCACCCCGGCACAAACTGTTGTACAACAACTTTACCTTGTGCCAAATGTAAAAACCAAAATAAACCTGCTTAAAAAATTATTGGATATAGAGGGTGATATAAAAAAGCTGATGATTTTTTGTAAAACCCGATTAGCAGCCGAAGATGTTTTTAAGTTTTTGTTGCGTAAATTTGGCGATAACAATGTAAAGGTTTTACATGCCAATAAAGGGCAGAACACACGTATTAACGCAATTAACGCCTTTAAAAACGATGAAGTAAAAATATTGGTAGCTACCGATGTTGCGTCGAGGGGGATTGATGTGAGTGATGTGAGCCATGTTATAAATTTTGATGTGCCGGTGGTGATAGAAGATTATGTGCACAGGATTGGGCGTACAGGGAGAGCCTATCAATCGGGCGTTGCCATTACATTTTGTAATCCGGCAGAAGTATATTACCTGCGTAAAATTGAAAAACTCATAAGGCAAACCATACCATTGAGCCCAATGCCTGATGATGTATTTATAGAGGATACTCCATACGAAGAAAAACAAGATCAAGCTAAAGAGGTTGATTTGCAAAAGCGCAAAGATGATCCTGATTTTAAAGGAGCCTTCCACGAAAAGAAGACTTTGAATCAACATAAAAAATTTGAAGCTGCCAAGGCAAAATCAAACCCTAGTAGTAAACAGGGGAAATCAGGCACTAAAAAATCATATCGAAAAAAATAAAACAATATGAAGATTAGGGTAACACCACTCAATTTTGCTACCGCATTTTTTCTTTTTCTGGCCATATATAGCTGGGTGTTTGGCATAAAAATTTCAGGTACATCATTCAGGAACATGAATACTGCAATTGGTTTCATATTTTTGCTATTTGCCATTGTAGTATCATTTATTGATATTTTGTTCAGAAACTTCTTTACAGAAAATAAAAGATTATGGATAGTAGAGCTAAGCTTTATAACTTTGGCCGCTATTATATTTTTACTTGTTAAATAAATTTAATGAAAACAGCCGAAATAAAACTTACTATACAACTTGACGATCAAAATGTGCCCGAAAGCATTATGTGGGAATCAACCGATTCTGCAAATAAGGAAGCGCTTGCTGTAAAATCAATGATGTTGGCTTTATGGGATCAAAACTATAAAAACACACTGCGCATTGACCTATGGACCAAAGATATGCCAGTTGATGAAATGAAACGCTTCTTTTATGAAACGTTGCAAACTATGGGTGATAGCTTTCTACGCGCTACCGGCGAAACACTAATTGTTGAAGACCTGCGCGATTATTGCGCCCATTTTGCCGAAAAAATGGAACTTAGTCAAAAATAAACAATTAAAAAAACAAGCAATTAAACTTTGGAGACCCTACAACAAACCTGGAACCTTTTTAAAAAGGAAATAACTTTAGAATGGCGCTCCAAATATGCCTTTAATGGCATTTTGTTGTATGTGGTAAGTACTGTATTTATATGCTATATAGCATTTAATCTTAATCCTGGTTTCAAAAAAAGTCAGGGTTACCCAATTGTTTGGAACGTACTATTTTGGATCATCATGCTTTTTGCCTCTGTAAACGCCATTGCAAAAAGTTTTATGCAGGAAAGCAAAAGCCGACTTTTGTATTATTATTCAATAGCTAGTCCACAAGCCATTATCCTATCAAAAACCTTGTATAATGTGCTGTTAATGTCACTCATCAGTATATTAGCTTTATTGGTTTATTTGCTTTTTTTTAACAATAAAATTGGTGATCCGCTTTACTATTTCATCACTGTTTTATTGGGTAGTATAAGCTTTTCAACCATATTTACCATGATATCGGCCATTGCATCCAAAGCAGGTAATAATGGTACCTTAATGGCTATATTGAGTTTTCCGGTAATAATT
>CAIYNX010000076.1 GCA_903927645.1 uncultured Mucilaginibacter sp. | reverse complement strand
TATTTTATTTAGAAAGAACCCACCAAAATTATGTGTAAGGTTTAAACCTGCATAATGATCACTTACAAATTCAAGAAAATTCATCATATTGTATTCATATTTATTGTATAAATATGTTTGGTTAGCAGGCAATATAGATAAAAGTGGAAACGGTACCTGACCTATTACCGTACCTGCTTGTAAAGTAACATCTGTATAACCCAGTTGAGATAAATAAAAGCGTTTATAAACATTGGTACTAATATTATAATAACTGTATTGCCCATTCATAAACCCGCTTATACCAGAGTTTACGGCCAATGAAATAATTGGATATTTACTAGGTATAGTAAAACGGTGAATACTACCTTGAATAAATTTTTCATGAGGTGCATACCTTAATAAAACATCCAGTTCGGTAGTTGTTAATTTAGTTACAGGTTGAGATTGATCGCTCGCCTGAAAAACCAAGGTACCTGCAGGGTGTTGTTGCCAGTTTTTTAAACCAACATCAAATGAAAAATGGTTTTCAAAATCTCTGGCATAATTTAATCTTAAATTAGTGTTATAAAGCCATAAGTTATTGGTGCCCCTTTTAAAGGAAGCCAATAAACTTTGTGTACGGGTTATCAGGAAATTTTGACCAGGAATATCGGTATCATATTGATAACTTACTTTTAAATAATTATTTGGGTATAAATACGGTGCAGCTTGATTGAATGAATAGGCTAAGCTACCGTAATACTTAAATTGCTCATCTTTTAATCCATAGGCACCATATGCTTCAACATAAAACGATTTATTGAATGCTGGAGTTGACCGCCCGCCCAGCCTAAAACGAGTACCTTCAACTGAGTTAAAGGTATAAGTAGCATCAACTGGCCCAAATTGAAAAGGACCAATATCGCCATAACCTCCGGCAATTAAGTGTGTTACCCATATTGTACGTTTAAACGAGGGCATGTTTTTTAAGCTATCTATATTTTTGTAAAGCTTGGCCTGTTGGTCGTTTAGTGTATCGCCACGGGTCTTTTTCCAATAATCCGGCCCTTGTTTAACAGTATCCGGTATTACTTGGTCACTTTTACCATTATAAAAAGCTTCGGGCATTGGGCTTTGCTCTTTATAGTTTTTATAGGTTAATGTACGCTCGCCCGAAAAGCCAAATCCCTTATTTTTTAATACCCCAAAATCTGCCTTAACACTGCTTTTTACCAAATAATATTTACTACTATCGTTTTTTTCGAAATCCTGATGAATTTGTAACAAACGAAGGAAGTTTAAATTTATTTGTTTATCAATTTTCATGTCAACAGCTTTAACTGCATATTTACCATCCATGGTAATGTACAATTTACCTTCAAACAATAAATCTCCCCTGTTACGAGGCACGAAACTTATCTCAATTAATTTTTCTTTTTGATCCTTGATGGTATCGCTAATAAAAAACTTATAGTAATTTGGTGAATGGTCTGCTATCGGGCTCAAAAACTGGTTTGTTAAAATGAAAATATTATTTTCATACATATCAACCTGACCATATAAGCGGTTAAGATAAAAATCCAGCCCTTGAGGATCCATGATAGTGCTAAAATCAACCTCCTTGTGTGCGCCTAAGATTGAGATGGATTTAGAAGGCTCTTTTCTATAGTAATTATGAAAAAGCTTCTCGGTCATGTATATAGGTAAAATACTATTTACCTTACCATTTACCACTTGGGTAGTGTCTAGAAGAAATCTATATTTCCTGAAAAAATTTCCATTCAAAAATTCAGGCGATAAATCAATGAGAGACATTGTAATACGTTCATATTGATCAAATTGCAAATAATTGGCATAATGCGCCCTGTTTTCATTTTTATGATCAATAACCTGTTGAATTAATTCTACGGATGGGTTATCTTTGTTTTTGTATTTTTTACGTTTGGCTGAGTGTATAACAACCTCATTAAGTTGCGTTTGTGTTCCTTCCAGCTTTATATTTAAAATTTCGCCCGGAACAATGGATTTTATAACAGTTTTATAACCTACCAGCGAAAACTTTATTTGTTTATAAACCCCTGGAAAGTTAATTTCATAATTTCCTTGCTCATTTGAATTTACCCCATAATTGGAACCAACAAAATTAGCCCTAACAAAAATTACAGGTTTTCCGGTAATTGCATCTGTTATTTTACCCTTTACATGTGTATATTGACTATGTTTTATCGTATCATTTAAAAACCTATTTGTTTGCCCTTTAGTAATACCCGTATCAGGTTTTGATGTATCAACGGTTTGAGCTAAGCCTAAATAAGGTAAGGTGGCAAATGAAGATAAAATCAAAAAGATTGTAAAAATCTGAGGGGTAAAATTTAGCGGTTTAAAATGAATTTCAGGAGTTTGTTTAATTATGATGTTCATTATTGAGGAGTTTCTGCCATAAAAAGAGAAAAGTGTTTTTATGGATTTTTTAAGAACGATTAAATTTATATGTATTAAGAAATTACCTATTGAAATTAAGAATGTTTTATTAAAACTTTTATAACTATGCTTTATTATAATTAACAATAAAATAGTATTTAGGGTTTTAATTTTTTTGCAAAAATATTCAATTATCTTATTAGAATAAAATTATAATTGTTTGTATAATATCAAAATTTTAAAGAATGGTTGGCCTGAGTAAAAACCCTTTACTCTATTCCTAATTAAAGCACAATCAATAGGCCCAATAGCTTCTTATTAAAAGAAGCTATTGGGCCTATTGATTTTAAACAAATAAGTTATGAAGCAAAAATATACTATTGATATACCCTGATATAATCAACAAACATTGTGGCGCTTGTAAAATTCGGATCCACCGTTCCGCCAAAATCTCCGCCCATTGCTACGTTAAATATAAAGAAGAAGTTAGCATTAAAGGGCAAAGTAGAATTATTAGGCACTGTTTGATATACTAAACCATCAACTGATATCTTTACAAAAGTGGGTGACCAATCAAGCGAATAAACATGAAATTGTGTAGTGGCATTTTGAATATTAGTAGTGCTACCATTACCATTTGCTCCCGATCGACCCGGGTAATGAAGCGTACCATATATTTTATTCAGTTCGCTGCCTCGTTGTTCCATAATGTCAATTTCTCCGCAGGCTGGCCAAGGGGCAGCATCAATATCGCTACCTAACATCCATAAAGCAGGCCAGGTACCTAAACCAGCAGGAAGCATTGCCTTGATATCAACATGCCCGTAATAAAAAGAGAATTTATTTTTGGTAAGCATACGTGCCGAGGTATAAGAACTTCCATTGTAGCTTTCTTTTTTAAGCACAATGTTTAAATAACCACCTTGTACAAAAGCATTGTCGGTTCGGCTAGTATAATATTCCTTTTCATTATTACCCCATCCGCCTCCACCAAGGTCATACCCCCATTTTGTTGCATCAGGAGCACCATCAACATTAAATTCATCGCTCCACAATAATTTAACAGGCAATGCAACGGTAATTTGTGTACTAACTAATGCGGTTAAACCGGCCGAACTCTTAGCGGTTACACTTACCGAGTATACTCCTGTTTTACTGTATTTATAGTTTACTGTACCTGTGGTAACGGTTTGATTGTTGCCATCTCCAAAATCAAAAAGATAACTTACCGCATTGGTTGCCGTTGCTGTAAAGCTTACATTACCACTACTATCCTGAGCAACTGTAGCGTTTATAACCAAATTAGTAGGCGGGTTTGCAGTTGGATCATTCTTTTTACTTGAACAACCAATTGTAATTGATATTACAATTAATAAAATTGTTATAACTGAAAAATTTTTCATGCAATTTAAAAGGAAAGTATAATTAGTTATTCAAAGTTATAAAATATAAATGATGTCAAAAAGGTTCTCACTTTTTTTATGAGTTTAACAGCTATTCGAATCAATTAATATCATAATAAGACAAAAAACATCTCAAACGTTAACAAAACCTTAACAACAAAACTAAGGCATAAAAAAAGCGTTCCGGATCTCACCTCGGAACGCCTTGTTGTTATAAATAACAATCAACTAAATCCAGATCAATTAATTAAAATTGATCTTTTCTCATGTTTATCTCAAAAAACAATAAGCTCTTATATTTAATAGGGGTTTTATATTATGCTTATAATTAATGGTTGTAAATTAAGGATACCTATAAAAGGCCTTACATACCACCACCTCCCGGAGGGCCACCCATACCACCACCCGGAGGAGGGCCAAAACCTCTACCCGGACCCATTTCAGGCCTTTTGCCTGTCATTTTTTGGAACCTGTAGGTAAACGTTAACAAATAATACCTGCCTAACCTATTTACATTTGATGTGGTAATATTGCTTCCGTTTTGTGATACGGTATAGCCTGTATTTTCGTTAAAAACATCCATTGCGGCTAATCTGAGGGTAGCCATATTGCCTTTCAAGAACCTACGCTCAACATAGGTATTAAAAATATTGGGGTTGGTTGAACCTTGGTAACCATAGTAATAGGTTTTTGTATAATCATAACTCACTGTCCAATCCTTCCATAAATAATTCTTTCCATTTAACCCAACTGCCCACGATCTGTAATTATCATTGATGTTTTGTTGACTTAATGAATTTTTAGAAGCATTCACGGTATAAGTTGTATTTGCTTCTGCATCAATAATATCAGTAATATCAACTCTAAAGCGTAAGCCTTGCGATAACACTAAATTTTTAGCTATATTCTTTTCGGCATTTAGTAACTTAAAAGAAGTGGTGTCAACATTTGTTATGTATGATATATTATTGTTGTACGATATACTTCCTCTTAAAAACAAATTATACTTTCTTTTATCCCAAGGCTTAGCAAATACATAAAAAGCATTCGCAGAATAATAACCGGGAGCATTCAAATATTCTGTTGCAATTGTTCCTGCTAATTTGCCTGCCTGAACATCCTTTTTAGGATATGTTATAGTATTTGATACTATTTTATCTTCAGTTTGTACAATACTAAAATTACTGAAGAATACATTGCCTGATTCAAAATTAAATTTGTTATACCTTAATGAAAAAGTATTATTATACTCAGGTTTCAAATCAGGATTACCCGTAACCGGATAAAGTGTATTTGAAAAATCAGTAACCGGTTGTAATTGGGTATAACTTGGTTGATTGCTACTACCACTAAAATTGATGCTTAAAGATTGTGTGCGGGAATAGTTATATACAAAATGTGCGTTTGGCGATATATTGAAATTATTTTTCGCAGGAATTGCTGCTGTGCTACCTTCTAAAGTTGAAGGCTGAGCGGTTATACCCAATACTAAGTTATACTTTTTTTGAACGTAACGGTAATTAGCTCCAAACCTATTGGTTATAAAGGTAAAATTATAATTGTTACTTAAAAGTGGATAATTATTTAATGCTCCGGCATTGGTTAAAGTATCAGTTTGCTTATCATCACTGGTATAAGAATATTTATAATTGTAATTTAATTCCGCATATGAATGTTTACTCAAGGGCTCAATGTATGAAATAGAGGTTCCTAAGGTGTCTGTTCTACTATTTGTTTGAATTGATTGATTTAATGGAGAATTTGGTTTACCAGTGATATATACGTCAACCGGGTTTTGAAACTGGTCTGTATTGGTATTACCAAAACCTAAATTGATACTAAAGTTACGACCCTTACCATTAAAACGGTGGTTGTAAAGTACATTGATACCATAGTTGGGTGTTGTTGAGTTAGAATTGTTTACAAAATTATAATCAGATGGTGAACTGCCAATCAATATATTTGAACCTGTTTGGATAGTATTTACACTTGCATACGAAAACGACGGACTTATTTTAAAGTAATTAATAGTATCCGGCTTATATTCGATGTTAAAGGTAAATCTGTGATTAATCTTTCCATCATTTTGTTGGCTATTTTGGCTGTTGGTACTAGGAAATAAAGGATTCAAATTCTGTTGAAGAGTTGAACTAACTGTATTTACAGAATTATCTGAAAAACTATAACTACCATAAACAGTTACTTTTTTACCCCATGAATCCCGATAGTTAAAACCTATTGACCGTGCAGTGGTTATACCATTGGTATTGCTACTATTGCCGCCACCTGGGCCACCTCCACCACCTTGTCTACCGCCACCACCGCCTCCACCAAAATTAAAAAGATTTGTGTTGGTGTTGTTATAATTTCCTAAAATGGCAATTTGTTGGTTATCATTAAATTTAAACATATTGGCTTGGGCTATGTAGCGAGTGGCATCTTTTGCACCCGCAACTTGAGGAATATCATCCATACCTCCACCTGCACTCGCTTGCCCAAAATAACCGTGGTTTCTACTAGGTTTTATATTGATGTTTAATATAGTCTCCGGCTCCCCGGTTTTTATGCCTGTGAGATTTGCCTGATCGCCATAATCATTCACCATTTGTACATTTTGTACGGCATCGGCAGGTAAGTTTTGTGTGGCTGTTTTTAAATCTCCACCAAAAAACTCTTTACCATTAACCCTAACTTTTGTTACACTTTTACCTTGAAAACTAATGTTTCCATCTTTATCAACATCGGCACCGGGTATTTTTTTAATCATTTCTTCTACAGGAGCACCATCACGAACTTTATAAGCTGCTGCATTGAACTCTACCGTATCTTCCTTTATTTTAACAGCCAAAACATCAGATATAACTACTGTGTTCAACATGTTATTTGATTGCTTCAAAATAATTGGCTTTAAAAAAACCGGGTTATTGGTACTATCTAACTTTAACAACCGTCTTACAGGGTTAAAACCGATTGAATTTACCAGAATACTAATTTGTTTTGCTTTTATTTTTTGAAACAAAAATTGACCTTTTTCATTGGTGGTAGTTGTTAAACTATCTTTACCTATATATATTCTTACTGTAGAACCAGGCAATGTTTGTTTTGTAGAATCGATAACACTACCATGTATATCGCGACCGTTTTGGGAATAAGCATTAAAGCCAATTAAAAGCCCCAATGCCAGAAAAAGATATCTTAATTTCATATTCATTTTATTTAATCATACAAATCAAATGCAAATAATAATAATGGAAAAACAAAATAGACTATGATATAAACCAAATAGATAAAAACCCATTTTAACCCTATTAATGGTGCTTTTTCTTAACCGCCATCCTTTGTGGGCTACTCATAGGCAAAAAATGCTTGTTAATCGATAAAGCTTAGTTATTGATGGGTTTTGATGTATTTTATGAGAATTTGATTTGTAATATTGTATTAAAATAGAATAAATTAAAGTTATTGCTC
>CAIYNX010000075.1 GCA_903927645.1 uncultured Mucilaginibacter sp. | reverse complement strand
CCAATTATGTAGCTGAAGTGGCACATTGCCAGCGGCATGCGCCAAATCAAACCCTACATAACCACCAGCTTGGTGGGCAGCATGAGCAATGGCTTCCAAATCAAAAAACTGACCGTTTATGTAATTGATGCCACTGAAAAGCACCAATGCCAATTCATCCTGATGTTGTGAAATGCTTGCTAAAATATCTTCGGTAGTGTACCTGCCATCTGAACCCATCGGAACTTCAATTATGGCCTCAGCAGGGTCAAAACCATGAAATTTAATTTGGGTTTCTATCGCGTATTGGTCGGACGGAAAGGCATTGCCCTCCATCAATATTTTATACCTTTTTTTTGTTGGCTGATAGAAACTTACCAACAGCAAATGAAGATTTACTGTAAGTGAATTCATGATGGAAACTTCAGTTTCTAAAGCACCTACAATAGGTGCCAGTTTTTTACGCAAGCGTTTATGGTAATTGAGCCAAGGTTGCGCTCCTTCAAAAAAACCCTCGATGGCAATTTGTCTCCAAACTTCCAATTGGGTATGTAAATGTGCTTCAGCCGATACAGGTTGTAATCCCAATGAATTGCCACAAAAATAAATTGCATCATTACCCTGATGCTGAGGGATATGGAAGCGTTGCCTAAAGTACTTTAAGGCATCGTTATCATCCATTTGTTCGGCAAATTCAATGGTATTTTGGTAATCCATATAGGTATGTTTTGGCGTTTATTTAAAACTATTTATTTATTAGGCTTGCTTACGTACTGATTACCTTTAACATAAAAGCGATAAGGTAGCAGGGCATCCTCAGCAGCATACGCCACTCCAATCCTGGGTACAGCGGCAATTTCATCCGCATGGATCACTATGCCCTTATCTTCAATCCATACCATGGTTGATTGTAAACTAAGCGCATTCAAGTTTCTATCAATACCCAAGGCTTTTGCTACCGAACCTGGTCCGGCAGTTAGGTTGGGCTTTAGCTTATCCATGCTTCTTCTTTGTAGCATAACGTCCAAACCTTCTAAAGGCTCAACAGCTCTTATTAATACCGCCTGCGGCTCACCTTCAACACTTGTAACCACATTAAACAACTGGTGGATGCCATAACATAAGTAAACATAAGCAACACCGCCTTCCATAAACATGGTTTTGGTGCGTGTTGTGTTTTTATTGCCATAGGCATGACTTGCTTTATCAATTGCCCCATTATAAGCTTCCGTCTCTACAATTATCCCACCTATTAACGCTCCGGCTATATTGGTAAATAAAAATTTGCCTAATAAAGCACGGCTAATAGCAACAACATCCTTATTTTGGTAAAACGATGGGGGCAATTTCATCCTTAAATATTTTCTTTAAAACGGCATTAATCTCCGTAGGCATATCATAAATCATAATGTGAGTACCGCCTTTAATCACAATGGCATCTTTTACTTTTTTGTAAGGAAAAACCAAATCCTTATCCCCGTTAATATGATAGGTATTGGGTGGGATTATTGTATTATTCCACTGCAATGCTGCAGTCATACCCCATTTCAAAAAATCAGTCGACCAACCTCTCATCATATCTAAAAACAATCCGGTGTCCCTTTGTTCCATCTCCCCAAAAAGCAACTCAACTAAAAAATCGATTGATTTAAACATTTTTTCCGGAATGATATTATAAACAGGGACGTTTATAAAAAGCTTAAAATAGGTAGGTGCTTCATATACGGTTTTAATGCTGGAGGTCAGGATCATTTTTTTAAGCGGAATTAACTTGGCTATCTCCACCCCTAACATTGCTCCTAATGAATTTCCGATTACAATAGAGTTAGGAGTTATGTTATAAAATTCGGCAAGTTTATGGGCATAACTTTCCAAACCAACGCAACCATCAGTAGGTATCCATTTTACCGGTACTACGTCAAAACCTGAAAAATCTAAATTTGAATATATTCTGGTATCAGCACCAAGACCGGCAATTAAAAAAAGTTTATCCATTTAAAGGGTAATGAGTTGTACTATTTGTTGTAGATAATCGGCATCTAGTTCGTCAAAATGGTTTAGGTTTTCGCTATCAACATCTAAAACCCCAACTACCTCATTTCCTCTAAAAATGGGTAATACTATTTCTGATTGTGATAAGGAGCTGCAAGCAATATGTCCGGGAAACTCCTCAACATTGGGCACAATTAATACTTCTTGCTGTTGCCATGCCGAGCCACAAACACCCTTACCAAAGCCAATGCGGGTACATGCCACCGGACCTTGAAAAGGGCCCAATACCAACTCATTATTTTTAACCAAATAAAACCCAACCCAAAACCAATTGAATTGTTGTTTTAACGCGGCACAAACATTCGCCATATTAGCCACGGCATCAGGCTCACCAAATAGTAAAGCTTCAATCTGAGGGAGGAGGGATTGGTATTGTTCTGTTTTGTTTGTTGATGTAACGATGTTTAAATCTTCGGCCATGCAACAAATGTAGTTAAGGTATTTTGAAAGTAAATAAGTATAATATCATATTTAATGATTTATTTAGAAGCTTGCATTTTACAAAACGATTAAAACACAATAGCATGAGGATTATTGCCGAACTACCACACCCCGACTTTAAAATAACCATTATGAATATGAACAGCAAATATATTGTAAAAATGGAACAGGGAAGCCTAGAACAAACTTATAAAGTTGCTGAGATTGATTTAACCGATGGCGTAAATTCAGTATTTGAAATATTGGACGAGGAGTTTTTGAATACCATTGCAGGAAGATTTACCGCTATGAGGAAAGATTTTGGAGAGGCCTATTCAAGGTATAATTATTAATTTATATAATTTATATAAATTACTGATAATTAAGTAAATGAACTTATAAAAATCAAAAATCAGAATATTATTTGGCAATTTGTAGATTTTTGAGCCTAATAGGATTGACTTTAGTTGATTTAAAAGTTTATGTAACGTATATATTACACTGATTTGTAACAATTTACATACAATGAAAAAATTTTATTTGGTGTGTTAAAAATGCCAAATAAATGAACTTTTAAGGTAATTTAGGATGATTAGGTGTATTTAGAAATACAAATTAACAATTCAAATGTAGGTATTTATACCATACCCGAAAGTAACAATTCGTTTACCAATTTTGGAACCCCTATGCTGGCCCTCTCCTCTATTTTAATAACAGGGCCACGTTGATTTACAACAGGAATATGGGGGTCAATAATATATTTTGTAATATGGTGTGGCACATAATTTACCAAGCCGGCAGCCGGGTAAACCGCCAACGACGAGCCAACTAAAATAAACAAATCAGCCTCGGCGCAAATGGCCGCAGCTTTCTCTATCATCGGTACTGCCTCCCCAAACCATACTACATGCGCCCTAAGAGGAGAGCCTAATTCGCATACTTCATCCATGCCCAATTCCCAGCCATTTATGGAGTAAGTAAGGTTTGGATTGATACTTGATTGTGAACGTGTGATGATTCCATGCAAATGCAACACATTGGTGGAGCCCGCTCGCTCGTGTAAATCATCAATATTTTGGGTGATGATGGTTACGTCAAATTTTTCTTCCAATTTGGCCAAAGCAGTATGCGCCGAATTGGGTGTTGCATGGAGCACATCTTTGCGACGCATGTTATAAAAATCCTGTACCAACTTTGGATTTTTGCGCCATGCTTCGGGGGTGGCCACCTCTTCGATGGGATGATTTTCCCATAGTCCATCGCTGTCTCTAAACGTTTTTAAACCACTCTCGGCACTAATGCCTGCACCTGTTAGTACAACTAACTTTTTCATACTAAAATCAATTTAAATCCATTAAATTCGATGGAACCAAATGAGTAAATTTAAAAATACCTTCATTCTTATAAAATAATTGAATAGAAAATAGTTTTAGAGGCTTTGGTTCACTATTATCAAAAATCTAAATATTTAATAAGCTATTGTTTAATTATAACTCAGTCCAAATCCAAAATGGTACAAAGGGTTTTTACTATCATAAGGCAGATCTTCTTTTTGGTTCATAACAGCATCCATAGATGATGGTAACTCAAATGGTAATTTACCGGCTGGCTTAAACTTTCCAAATATCAGGTCAAGAATAATATCATCCTCGCTGCTAAAGTCGGCTATAACTGCTCTACTATTGGTATTTATTTCTGGAAATACAGCAGGGCGTTCTAAATTAATAACCGTAATGGTAGGTTTTGATTGAATGAGTTTAAGCAACTCACTTTTTTCCTCCTCCGGAAAATCAAGTCTTCCCTGATGAAAAACTCGCTCTATGATATACTTTCCCGGGCCTGGACGATAGGGCGTATTCAACTTCAATATGATAACATCTGCTTCCTTTAAATTGGTAGTTATGTTTGCGTATTTTTTAGTTTCTTCTTTATTAAATCCCTGCAAATAAATTTTAGTAGTGGTTTTTAATGGTAAAATTGATTTTTCATTTTTTAATAAAACCAATGATCGTCTTTGCGATTCGCGGCCTTTTTCCAAAAATTGTTGGTTATCAAAAATTTGCTTATTAGATGCTAGCAGGTATGGATTGTCAAATAATCCCAAACGGAATTTTTCTTTTAATACCCTGCGTACAGATGTGTCAATTCGTTTTTCGCTTATTTTGCCCGATTTTACTAAATCAACCAATACATCCGGAATAGCCTCACCACCAAACATATCACAGCCTGCATTTAAAATCTTGATAACACGTTCCTGCGTGCTTAAATGTTCAACCCCATGTGCAGAAGCCGGTTTCAATACCAAACCAAATACACCTTGGTCTGTAACCAAACCCCAATCTGTACATACTATGCCATCAAAATGGTATTTATTTCTTAAAAGGCTTGTAACAATTTGCTTGTTATAGCCAAAGCCAACATCCTCATTGGTTTGACCAACAGGTATGCCATAATAAGGCATAATTTGAGCCGCATGCGCGGCAAATGCTCCTTTTTCGAATGGGATTAAATGGTATTTAAAATTATTACCCGGATAGGCTTGTTTTCCCGGAGGAAAGTGTGCATCCATACCATCTTTTTGAGGGCCACCTCCGGCAAAATGCTTGGCCATACATTCTACGCTTTGGTTTGTTATACTATCACCTTGAAAACCGAGGATATAGGCTTTGGTCATTTTTGCTGCTAATTCTGCATCTTCGCCAAAGGTTCCGTTAATACGTGCCCAACGTGGCTCGGTGGCCAAATCGGCCATTGGTGATAGTGCCAACCTAAACCCAATTGCTTTATATTCTTGTCGGGCAATATTACCAAAATCTCGCACTAACGTGGTATCACCAATAGCAGCAAAACCTAAAGGCGAACACCATTTTGAATAAAATGGGGTAAATATACTGGCACCCGGAGCATTTGGGACTCCATGCCTAGGGTCGGTTGCCAAGGTAACGGGTATTCCTAAACGAGTGCGCTCAGCTAGTTTTTGTATATTGTTGTTCCAGGTTATCATAGCTTCGGGCGAAGGCGATTGCAAGGTATTAAAATGGTTCATTAGCTTTTTAGCTACCAGGGTTGAATTTGCCTCAAGTAGAAAAGAAAATGGGTTGGTGATCGTCTTTTCGTTACTCAGTGAGCCATCATTGTTCATGGCAGCCATGGTAATAAATAGCAAACCTGCCTTTTCCTTCAAATTCATTTGGCTAAGCAAATTATCCACTCTATTATTTACTGAAGCGCGCCTATCTTCATAAACATCGAGCTTACCATTTTTGTTCAAATCACGAAATGTAAAACCATCAACTGTAATGGTTGGTGCTTCCTTCCCTAATAGTGCTAAGTTTTCGGCATTTACACTTTTTGATTTAAAATAAAAAAAGGCTATAGTTAGCACCAATAAAAGGATTAAACCCAGAATTGTAAATACCAAAAATTTAAAGAATTTTTTCATACTGATTTGTTTTACCTGAACAAGAATTTGTTTATAATTTAATTGGTTGGGGATTTTAGGAATAAAAGTAAATTTAAAAGCAGAATATTTTAAAGTTTTGCAAAAAAACTTTTTATGAAAACTATTTTACAACCATAAAGGTTACCAATTAATACTAATAACCTTATTTATATGAATAGTTTAACAACAATTGCTTTATTAAATTTTACCATAAATAATTTTAAATTATTGAAAAAATATAGGCATAAAAAAAGCGGACCCAAATTTTGAATCCGCTTCTATTTTTAAAATGTTTTAATTTATATTGCCAATTTATTTTGAACCCGCAAAACGCTAAACCTTTTTTGAGCCAATTCAAAACCGCCATATAATAATGTGCAGAAAACCAAATCGCCATAAACCATGTTTTTCTCAAAGAGTATAGCTGCAATTAATGATTGCATATAGCCCTTTAAATCATAGGTGTAAGTAGTTCCCATGAACCAAGGAAGGTCAGTAATTAGCCAATGCAAAACAACTGATGACAATGAAGCGATGAAGACATTGATGGCTGTTGTATTTTTTATCATGCCACCAATAAATACCATAAGGGCAAAGGTTAAATAAACCCAAATTGAACCTTCATAAAACAATACCCATTTGGATGTATATAAATAATTGATAATAACATCACTGGTAAAAAGCGTTGTTAAAACAACCAAATAGGCCTTCCACTTTTGGGTAAAATAGGTGCCTCCAAAAAGCGCAATGGCACCTACGGGAGTAAAATTGCTCAAGATATACGGAAATTTATAACTGAGAAAACGCCAACCTATAGCAACAACCATCATTAATATTAAAACAATGGTACGGATGTTTATTTTTTGTAACGACATATATTTTTTATAATTTGTAAAAATAGTATTATAGTTTCAAATTCAAATCATTAATTTATTGCATATTTTAGGCCAGTCATAAAGTTAAATCCTCTGGTGTTATATCCTAACCAATCGGTATATTTTTCATTGAAGATATTTTTAAAATCGGCAAATAACGAAATTCGTCTTGTTGCATTTAATTGTATTTGCGCATCAAATAAACTGTATGGTTTTAAGGTTATAATGGAGGTTGAATAATCCTGGTTAAATTGTAAATCAGTCCTATCCCCGGTATATTTATAGTTGATTCCTAACGTAACGCTGTTAAGCGCTTGAAAATTAAGATTGATTCCGTAGGTATGACTAGGACGGCGGTACAAATTATTTGTTTTGAGGCCGTTTTCATCTGTCAAGTTTCCGGAAACATAAGCCATATAAGCAGAGGCCGATAACTTGTTCAATTTAAATTTTAATTCAGTTTCAAATCCTTTGTCATTTTGCTGTTGCCCGTTTTTATAATAGGAGGTATATGGGGCAATATTTTCAGAATAAAAATAAATCACCTCTGAAGTGTTATTTTTATAAAATACCGTATTAAAATATAATATGGAATTAATGATTTCCCAATCAAAACCAGCTTCATAAGCGGTGGTAGTTTCAGGTTTTAAATTTGGGTTACCATAATTGGAATAAAGCTGATATAAAGATGGAGATTTATAGGCAGAAGCAATGGTAGTAAATAATTTTAATTGCTTAAATAAATATAATGAAGGATTTATGGTGTAGGTAAAATTGTCGCCATATTTACTATGATGGTTAAACCTACCCCCTAGCTCCATGTGGAAAGCTCCTGCTTTGTAAAACAGAGAGGAGTAAATACTACTTATACTACTAGCGGTATCTAATGTAGTTGGATTTTTAGAATCATAATTAAAGTCAGGATTTGGTATATAATAATAATATTGATTTGTACTGCTACTCTTAAAATCAACACCACTGGTTATATCAAGATGGTTATCTATTTTTAAATTCAAAATACCCTCTATGTTGGTAATTTTACCATTGTTTTTGGTAGTTGAGCCAATATCTAAATAATTATTCCAAACGTTATTTTGGTTTAAATTAAAAACCAAAGCACCATTAGTCAATAATAACTTTGCACCAATACCTGCATTTAAAAAAGTATTTTTATAGGTATAACCATTATTTTCAAAATAGGCACCTTCGGGCAAATCACCATTAATAATGGATGTTTGAAAGTTACCGTTTAGCGCAAAATTCGGGGTTAAATTTTGGGTTAAATGTAAATTAACAGCTTTTTGATGAAAACCATCATCCTTAAAATCACCTTTACCTGTTGTATCAATTGCTGCAGGAAAACCCTTTGAATCGGTATTGGAGATATTGAAAGCAAAATCTGTTTTATTTAATCTTCCAATTAAGCCAAATGCCTCTTTAAAGGTATTGTATGATCCTGCACTTAAAATTAGTGAAGGTGCCAATCCATTTTTATTGGCATGTTTTGTAATAATATTTATTACCCCAGCCACGGCATCAGAGCCATATAGGGTTGAACCGGTACCTTTCAAAATCTCTATACGTTCAATTTGATCAAGCGGTATGGCATTTAAATCATAAGCACCTTCAATTGTAGCGGCATTGTTAACCGGAAAGCCATCCAATAAAATTAAGGTATTGCCTGTTGAGGCTCCCCTTAAGTAGATGGTTGAACTAAGGCCAGGTGCATTATTTAAGCCCGAAAAGGTAATCCCCGGAATGGTATTGAGTAATTCGGGCAGGGTTTTTCCTTGCGATTGCTTAATTTGTTGGTTGGTAATTACCTCCACCACCCTTCCAATTTCGGATGGTTTTTTGGGCGATCGTGTTGCGGTAACAATAACATCTTTTAGTACTTTACTTGTGTCTTGTGCTTGCGCTGCTGTACTAAACAACGCCAGTTGTACAAGCCCTAGGCCTGCAGCAACCATTAATTTTTTTTTCATGTTGATGTGAGTTTAAAACCCACAGCAAACAGCAATGAATAATTCGAATGGAAACGAATAGTATTGAAAAGTTTCACATCCAAGCTTCAATCCCCGAAAGCTATGAATAACAATATCACTTTGGCAGGTCTTCTGACTCGCTCCCCTCTTGTCCGACCTTCCCAAATGATTTTTTTTCAATTAGTGGCCATTTGAATGAACAATGGTTACGGAGCTTACAGCTGCGGGACAGTTACGGAATTTCACCATATTCCCTTTTAATTCTATGCCGACTAAAGGCGTAGAAACCGAAAGCGAACCAAATGTACAATTACATTTGTGATTAATTAAAATTGATTTGTTTTATTTTTTGCATTGAATTTAAATTCATTCAATTGACTAATTGGATGAAATAAATAATTATTTTAAAATAAAAGCAAGAAAAAACCTATCATAAAGAGGAAATCCATAGATTTGTGCCCATATTTAACATTTTTTAAGAAAAAATACGAATACTAATGGCAATCTTTACACGTTTGCATTGTCAATGATGCTGATAAATTTATTAAATACTATATCAAAAACAAAAGCATCAAAAACGCTTTACTACTCATGAAAAAAATTCTTACTATTTTATTTTCGGTTATTATTTTAACAATCGCTTCTCAAGTTAAAGCACAGGAAACTACAGAACCAATAAGAAGCTATATGTCCCTTATTGAAGGAATATCCAGACCAATTGGCAATTTTGGTTCATATAATTATTACAACAATAAGGCTGGTTTTGGCAAACCAAATAATGTTTTAGGTTTGGATGGATGTGTATATGTATATAAAAACTTCGGTATAGGTTATCAACTTACGTATCAAGATGAAGGTGAGCTTTCTCAAAATGATGTCATTTTGTTAGCAAATGGCTATGCAGCGGATTTGGTTAAATCAAGAGTTACAGTTACCTCATCAAATCGGTATACCAGTTTAAATTTTATGCTTGGACCCCAATATTCTTACGTTTATAAAGTATTTACGCTGGACGTAAAAGGAACAATTGGTTTTATTAAAAACCTCTCTACGCCTAATGTTGATATTGATTTAAATCCTTACTACAGTTCTACCAGTAATCCGGCGTTGATTATGCATCAGCTTAGCTCAACAGGTTCATCGTTTGCTTATGGAGCAAGTGCTGCCGTACGTTGGGCATTTGCCGATAATTGGGATTTGGGAATAAAAACCGGCTATTTAAATAGCGGAGGTCCGACACTCGAAAACACAAATAATCCAAATACCGGTGGCCGCTTTGTTACCAAACAACCAATTACTTTGATACAAACAACTTTAGGAATTTCTTTAAAATTTTAATACTACATAAATAACGAAATGCCCTGATAAACTTGTGAAAACTGTTAATCAGGGCATTTTGTTTATAAAGCGTTTTTAAACCACTATTATTTTAAAATTTGCTTTTCAATCCTTTTATCGGGGATAAACCAAATACAGGCAACCAAAACAAAGAATCCAATACTGATGTTTGTATTTATCCACGAGGAAGCTATTGATAAAGTATAACATAAAATAGATATTTTTCCTTTTTTATCATCACCAATTGCTTTTGCTAATACAGAATCTTTACCATGATGCTTTATAAGCTGAACTGTTAAAATTGTATAAGCAAAGGCATTAATTATCAAAATTATACCATAAAGCGTAACTGGAAATTGTGCAAAATGATTTTGGCCCATCCATGCAGTAGCAAATGGTATAAGTGAAAGCCAAAAAAGCAGATGCATATTAGCCCATAAAATATTACCATTTACACTTTTAGTGGCCTGCATTGTATGATGATGGTTATTCCAATAAATACCAACATAAATAAAACTTATTAAATAGCTTAAAAATATTGGCAACATTGGTTGCAATGATTTTAAACTATTACCAGCCGGAACCTTCAATTCCAGCACCATTATGGTTATAATTATGGCAAATACGCCATCGCTAAAAGCTTCTAATCGTCCTTTATTCATGTTTTAAAAATAGTAAAATAATTATGGCAAGGCAAAACATACAAAACTATCGCCAGATTTACTGCCCAATTTACCACCTCCACAAGCAATAACTACATATTGTTTATTATTAATTAAATAAGTAGCCGGAGTAGCATAACCGGCAGCAGGTAATTGCGCTTCCCAAACTTGTTTGCCAGTATTTTTATCAAATGCCCTTATTTTTTCATCTTTTGTTGCTGCAATAAATATCAGTCCCCCTTTGGTTACCAGAGGACCACCATATAATTCAGTACCTGTAATTGGTATACCTTTTTTGCTTAGTTCAGCATATTCTCCAAGCGGAACTTTCCAAAGTAATTTACCGGTTGTAAGGTTAACTGCATCCAAAGTTCCCCATGGTGGTTTAATACCCGGATAGCCATTTTTATCTAAGAACCTATTATATCCATTCATGGTATAAGGTATTTGATTTGCATCAAGCTTACTGTTTGATACAGGTTCTTTTGGAATTTCGGCAGTGGTATTGGTATTGGGTAATTTTAATAAAAATGACAATAATGCCGCTTTCTCGGCAACTGGTATTTGTTTAAAAGCAGGCATCATGTTTTTGCCATTCTCAATGATGGTACTAACTTGTTGGCTATTGTATTTTTTATGGAGGTTTACCAATGAAGGGTATGATGTTCCATTACCCATTAAATTGGGGCCGTGGCAGGCTAAACAATATTTGTAATAAATCGCCTGACCTCGACCAAAGGAAGTATTGTCATTTGCGTTACTCTTAGGTATATCAATCATTACCTGAGCCCAAGGCATTTCTGAATTACTGATATACATAATTTTTGATTCCGGATCAACTGCAGCTCCACCCCATTCACCACCACCATCAAAACCGGGAAAAATCCAATCGCCTTCCTTACTTGGAGGAGTAAACATGGTATTATATTTAACTTTGTTATATTTTTCGAGCATTTCTTTATGCACCTCCGGATTAATATCGGTTACATCCTCTGCTGCAAAATGCTGGCGAGCAAAGGGTTGCGGTAAAGTGGGATGTGGCTGTGTTTCCCAAGGTTGTTCGCCCGGTAAAGCGTTGGTAGGTACCGGAATCTCAACTATCGGAAAAATTGGTTTACCATTTGTTCGATCGAACATAAATATAAATCCATGCTTTGAAATTTGGGCAATTGCATCAATTGTCTTTCCTTGACGATTTATCGTAACCAAATTAGGATTTGCCGGTAAATCGCGATCCCATAAATCATGATGTACGGTTTGAAAATGCCAAATGTATTTTCCTGTGGCAGCATCTAAAGCTATTAAGGAGTTAGCGAACAAATTTGCTCCTTTCCTATTTCCACCATAAAAATCGCCTCCCACAGAACCGGTTGGTATATAAACAATTCCTCTTTTTTCATCTAATGACATGCCAGCCCAGTTATTAGCCCCACCTAAGCGTTTATAGGCTGTACTATCAGGCCATGTATCAAACCCTACTTCACCCGGATGCGGTATGGTATGAAAAATCCATGCCAATTTGCCGGTAAGTGTGTTATACGCTCTTATATGACCGGGTGCCGCATCTTCTGATTCGGCAACACGATCGCCTATTATCAATAAATCTTTATAAATAATTCCAGGAGTTGTGCCGGATACGAATGAATTGGTTTTACGACCAAGGTTTTCACTCAGCTCAATATAACCGCCTTTTCCAAAATCAATTATGGGCTTACCTAATTCTGCATCAATAGCGTAGGTTTTTGAACCTACGCTATAAAATATACGTTTATTTTCACCATCTTCATCTTCCCAATAGGTTACACCTCTGCAAATTTTATAATAGGCCAATGGATCACTATTTTTATTTGCTTGCTCAGTTGAAGGGTCGAATAGCCATTTTTGAGCACCGGTTGCCGCATTTATGGCAAATAACTTTAATTTCGGACTTGAACCATATAATACTCCATTAATAACAATAGGGTTACATTGATTTTGACTACGATTACCGGTATCTTTATCATGGGTACTATAGATCCATGCAATTTCTAAGGTATGTACGTTTTTTAAGTTTATTTGTTGGTTAGCAGAATACCTGTTACCTTCTTTTGAACCAGCGTAAGTTTGCCATCCGGTAAAATCAGCGTTAAACTGATTGCTTTTTTTACACGAAAATGTAACAACCAGAAATATTAATAAAGGTAAATTAAGAGTTTTCATTTAAAAATTTAGCATTAATTGGAATCTTAAAGCTAATGATAATTAAACAAAATCAAAATTTGCTATCCTTTAATTTTGCAGGCTAAATCAGCTAACAGTTAATATACCGCTATTGATGGCAACAGTATAAACCTTCAAATTGGATGTTGCGGGGCCCATTACTACGGCACCACTTGTGCTAAACTCGCTGCCATGATTAGGGCAAATAAATATACCTTGGGCCAAATTATAGGCTATTGAGGTTCCTTGGTGGGTACATGCTACCTGTACAGCAGTAAATGATGCCGGTACATTGCCTGCAGCTAACCTCACAACAATGGCGTCGCCTATTACTTTTGAGTCGCCAATATTCGTAATTTCACTGGCTAAATTGGCACTGGTACCACTCGTATTTCCGCCATTATTATTACCCCCATTGTTGTTTGACGGTGCAGGGTCGCTGCCTTTTGACCCGCAAGAGCTTATGGCACATCCGGCACATACTACAGCCATTCCAATACCTAGCTTCGATAAAAATTCGCTTCTTTCCTTTTTTTTGTTTGTTGAAGTTTTAAATATTTTATTAGTAATTTGTTTTTGAACGGTTAAAATCAAACATTCTCGAAATTGTAAAGCCAATTCTATATTGGCCCTTCCCATAATCAGAAGTTGTATTACTCAAGTAATTGATATCATTAATACCTCGGGAATTGGTAATGTTTAAGGTAAAAACATGCCCGCCTGTTTCTATTTCAATACCAAAACCAAGTGGATCATATAGTGTAAATGTGCTTGTTTGCTTTGCATTGGTAAATGGATGGGCATAATCAATAATGAAGCCCATATGTTTCGTAATTTTGAATCTGGTTGCTACTGCTATTGATAAAAATTGCTGCTCATTATTACCATTAATTGTTGGAAGCGGTGAATTATTGCGCAGAAAAGTTGAAGATATTAACAAAGAAAAACCCGGAGAAAACTTACGTGCGGCAATTATTTTAAATAAGGTTGAAAGTCTGCCATCAAAAGAATTAAATGAACCATATGGTCGTATTCCGATTTCACCTCCGGCCGACATTGAAAGTGGTATCGCATCATCTGTTGTTTGATGTATAAAGGTATATTTTAACCCTAAATCAAGCAAGCCGCCTATGGTTGACCTACCAAAGTTGATGTTTAAATGATCATTCAAACCGTATTCAAAATCAAAATAAACATCTGCTACCGCATCCAAGCCGCCTAATGATTGTCCACCTCCATAAGTACCCGAAAAATCGCCAAAACGGTGAATAATTAAAAAGTTAAGATTGTTCTTTTTTACAGTTTCGGTGGTTTGAGAAAGTATTAACCTGCTAGCTTTAAATGTTCCTAATACAGGCTCGGAATGGTTTCCAGCACCCATAGCATTCATTAGTGAATCTATAGAAGTATTTTTCTTTAATGTATCGGTTTTTTGAGCCAAAACATGTTGTGTAAAAAGTAGAATAAAAAAGATGGTAATATATTTTTTCATTAGGCTATGCTATTTTGATTTATTGTTGATGGATTGGTAGTTGGCCGAAATTTTAACCTTAATTGATTCAGCGATATGGTAAAAGGCAATTTGAGGGATTTTAATGTTGTAATCAGCGCACTTAACATCAAAATCAGCCATCATATTAATAGCACCGTCTTTTATATTTAAGGTACCAGGTACTTTACATTCATTTTTAACACCATGGATGGTAAGCTCACCAGATACCATAACCTTATATAAATTATCCGCTTTTGTATTGATTTTTTCTACTATTTTACCTTTGAACAAGGCCTTGGGGTATTTTTCCGATTCCATATAGTCATCATTAAAATGTTCCTGCATCAATGCTTTATCAAATTGAAATGAACGAATTGGAACAGAAAATTCCAACTCATTGGTTTGACTATTATAAACTGAAATACATTGTGCTGATACTGCTTTTATATCCTCAATTGGTGCACTTGAAAAAATAGTGATTTTAGCCCCTTTGCTAATAAAAATGCCAGAATCTTGATTGGTAAATGGTAAGATTAAGCTAAAAAACAGGTAAAAAAATCGCATAGTTATTTTCTTTAATTCCAGTTAAATAATAGAGCGGCACCTGCAGTAAACAATTTAACCTGACCATAGCCAACCGAGGCCAATGGTAGTTTGGCGTATGGCTGAAAACTAATGGAAAAATTCTGTTTAACCCTTCTTTGATAGGTAGCTGTTAAATTGAGTACCCCAAAAAGGTATGAGTTATTTTTAGGTACCGTATAGTTTGAGGTATATGAGTTACTATAATTATAAGTATAACTCTCGTGTACCATTAAATAAGAAGTTAGCCCAGAACCAAGATATATAGTATTTTTCTGATTGCTAAAGAACTGATATTCGATATCAATGGGAAAATCCAGCATTTTACAATCAGCGGTAACTGTTTGTGGGTTGGTTCTGAATTTATAAGCGATATGGTAATTTTCGAAATTGGTAACATATGGCTTGATAGAATAAATCACCCCAGTCCCGATTCTAATCTTTCTAAAAAATTCGGCAGAAAACAATAAACCTACATTTGTTCCTATTTTACTTTGTTGGAAAGAGCCTACCCCATTTAAATCATTGCCAGCCAAAACAGTTAATCCAAATTGAGGTTTGAAATTGATCGTTTTATGATCATCCTTAATATCATCCTTAAATAAGTTATTTTGGCTCTGGTTGATTTGATAAATTGATAATAAATCAAGATTAGCTATTTGTCCGGATTTTATATTTGAATTTGGGAAGATCGACTTTGGCTGCTTTAAAATAATAGGCTCGAAGGCTAACTCATTGGTTGGAATGAATGAAAATTTGCCAGTAGTATCGCGACGGGCAGTTTCAGCAGCATAGGTACCTCTAATTTTTAATCCCTTTAAATTATTGCGCTGAATTCGCTGGTTTGCTTGATAGCGCATCAACTTAGGATTAGCTTGTGGAAAATGCTGAATAGTCCCGTCGCTTGTACTGGTATATTTTAAATTGGTATTTGAGTTAATTGAATCGCCAGAAGGCTCCTTGTATTTTTGTATACGATCATTTTTAACGTTTATTTTATGATCAACTAAATTATTTTCGGTTGTATTGTTTGAAAAAAGCCACCATCCTAAAACCAGCATACTTATTGCAGCGATGCCAGTAATGTATGGTAAAATAAAAAAAATAATTCCTTTTTTATTTTCGTTCAGCATTTGCTCCAATGCTTCCCAGTCGCCTTCATTAAAGACAACCGGGGCATTGGGTTCAATTAAACCGTTTTTAAAAACATCATCTAAGGCTTTATCCTGTTCACTATTCATCATCTTATAATCCCTCCTTTAAACAAGACCCCATTCATATCTATCACCTTTATTGCAGAAATTGGGGCAAAATCCATGTCGCCACTACGGCAAACACGGTAATTTGATTGTGTTGATATTAAAATCATTTGTTTAAGTTTTTGACGTGCTTTAAACAAATTTGATTTTGATGTACCTTCTGATATATTCAGTAAATCAGCAATTTCCTCGTGCGAATAACCTTCAATGGCAAAAAGGTTAAAAACAGTTCTATAAGAAATTGGAAGTCTGCTAATCATGTTTAATAATTCATTATAGCTCAAATTTTTATCGGGCAAATCTGTACTGCTAATATTTATGGCTTGGTCCAAATCATCAGTAATCCTCATTTTAGCAGTTGAACGATAAAAATCTATTGATACATTAATCATAATTTTACCCAGCCAAGCTTTAAAAGGTATTTCCTGTTTATATTTTTCTAAATTGTTAAACATCTTTAAAAACCCTTGATTCATTACTTCGGCTGCTAAATCCCTATCGCAGGTATAGCGCATGCAAATAGACATGGCATAGCCATAGTATGCTTTATAAAGCATCTTCTGTTGTTTTCTATCCTGCTCTATACAGCCTTTAATCAGCTGCAGTAACGCTTCATTGTCCATTAAAGTGGTTACCTTTTAGCTTATTAATTTATAAACCCTATATCATTATCACGTTAAAAGTTTGCAAATGGTTGCCTCTGCTAAACAAAAAAAATAAAATAATTTAATTGTTTGATTATCAATTATTTTAATAAATATAAAAATAAAAAAAGGGAATTAAAAAGGAATACTATTGGATATAAAACACATCCTTTAAGGTTCGTTTTGCAGCATGGTATCCACACATTCCATGTACGCCGCCACCCGGGGGTGTTGAAGCAGAACACAGGTAAATGCCTCTCTTTGATGTTTGATAAGGTGATAACCTTAAAGCCGGACGAGTAAATAGTTGACCAATATCCAATACTCCCCCATTAATATCACCGCCTATATAATTGGGGTTATATGCTTGCATTTGGCTGGTATTGAAGGTATGGCGCGCTAAAACAACATCTTTAAAACCCGGAGCAAAACGCTCTACCTGATTTTCAATTTGACTGGTCATATCTTTTTCAGAACCATTTGGAACATGGCAATAAGCCCAAGCTGTATGCTTATTTATTGGAGCACGCGATTTATCAAAAATACTTGGCTGCGATAATAATACAAAAGGTTTTTCGGGATGTCCTCCCTCCCAGGTTTGTTGTTCGTTGGCTATTATTTCTTCTATTGAATTACCAAGATGCAAGGTGCCGGCTTGGCTACAATTTTTATTGGTAAATGGTATTGGTTCGCTCAATGCCCAATCAACTTTAAATACTCCCATGCCATAGCGGTATCGTTTTAGCTGCCATTTATAAATGGTTGATAATTGATGTCCGGCAATTTGTAACAGTTGTTTAGGGGTGGTATCAAATAAAATTGCATGGGCTGATGGCAATTGCGACAAATTGGAGACGAAAAAGTTGGTTTGTATCTCGCCTCCTATTGAAACAAAGTAACCCGCTAAAGCATTAGCTATTTGTTGCGAACCACCCTTGGGTATTGGCCAACCATTTGTATGACCAGCAATTAGTAAAACCAAACCTGCAGCGGCAGTGGTAAGTTTGGTTAAGGGTTGCATAGAATGGGCAGCCATACCGGCAAAAAATGCGCTTGCTTGAGGTGATTTTAATGATTTAGACAAGTGGCTTGCTGATGACAAAGCTTTTAGGCCAAAGTTTGCCATTTCTGGTAAATGATGTGGAAAATGTAATGGACCTAATACGTCTTGTTTTATAAGAGGCCAGCTATTTACCAATGGTGTAATTAACTTTTGGTACGATGCTTCATCCTTTCCCAGAGAATCTGAGGTCAAACCAATTTCAGTTTGCAAATGGGCAGCTGTACCATCATCAAATGGATGAGCGGCTGCTATTTTAGGGTAAATATATTCCAAACCATGATTGCTCAATGGCAAGGTTTCAAAAAAAGGAGAAGAAACCGCTAATGGATGAACAGCCGAACAAATGTCATGCAAAAACCCCGGTAACGTTAATTCAGCTGTACGTAAGCCCCCTCCAATGGTTTCTTTTCCTTCAATTAATAAAACAGAAAGCCCCTTTTGTTGCAATAATATAGCCGATGCCAAGCCATTTGGGCCGGAACCTATAACTATTGCATCATAGTCGCGCTTTTCCAGCCTCATTTAAAAATCAGAATATACTGCAGGATGTAAAAATACAATGGTGTTTTTTGATACATTATGCTGATAAATCGGATCGGCTATTAGCGATTTCCATTGTGGATCGTTCACAAATGCTTCCCAATGCTTATCTCTATCGGCCTTGTTATTAAAACAGGTCATATACATTAGGTTTGGCATATGGGAGCCTGCAATAACTTCCGAATAAAAGGCCGCATTAAAGTTAAGTCTTTTAAATAAGGCAACCTCATCGCCATCATTAAACATGGCTACTTTGTTTATATTTAGTTTTTCGGTCGGACTTTCATAGCTTCTTAATTCATAAACCCTTTCTTCTTTTTTGGAGGTAAGGTTAGGAACTGCAGGTTCAAGCATTTTAGGGAAGGCTTTTAGCAATATAATTTCTAAACGATCGTAAGGTGCATTGTCATAAGCAGCATCAATATAATCTTTACCCGCGTTTAGATAATCAGCATCCTTTGCTAACTTTTGATCGATGGTTTCGGATTCGTGATAATTACGGAATGGAATTAATACATATAATCTTATTCCAAGGGTATCACCTTCAACAGGCTTAAAAACTCCAACATTTTTAATACCTAATTTATGCAAAGCTGGCACATAGGCATTTTGAAGATATTGCTCAGTACGATCTGCTTGTGATTGGTTTTTAAAATGGTATAATTTTAATTGATAATAATACCCATCAGAAGCATAGGTATTGGTTGAAATTGCAAAAGATGCAATAAAGAAAGTAAGAATTGTAAGGGAAAATTTTAGAGAAAAGTTCATCATAAAGTGGTTAATATTACACGTAAAGCTAAGCTTTTATGGTAATATTAACCACAATTTATTTATTAGAGTTCTCTTACCCAAATATTACGGAAACTTAGCGGTTCGCTTTTATCGCCATGGGCTTGTAATTTTATTGATGATGGGCCATGTGCTTTATATGCTGGTTTTCCGATATAAAGTGTCGGACCTTTTAGTTCGAAATTATTTTCAACCAATACACCATTAAAAAACACAGTTACCCTTGCTGCCGATTTTAATGAACCGTCATCGTTAAAAGTTGGAGCTGTCCATACTACATCGTAAGTTTGCCATTCTCCAATTTTACGACCCGGATTTGCCAAAGGGATAGCTTGCTTATAAATACTTCCAGCCATTCCGTTTACATAGGTTTTGTTGTTATACGGATCAAGCACTTGCAATTCATAACCGTCATCGCCTTTACCTGTAGAGGCTAAAAACACACCACTATTACCACGTCCCTGACCAGAGCCGGTTAATTCAACAGGTTCGCGCCATTCAATATGTAGTTGATAATTTGTAAATTTTTGTTTGGTTTCAATATTACCATAATTTTTATTTACGGTTAAAACACCATCTTTCACATCCCATTTTGCAGGCGAACCATCATTGTTTTGCACCCATTGATCTAAATTTTTGCCATCAAATAAAATGACCGCGTCTGAAGGTGCATCGCCCAAATTTTTACCCGGTGTAACCACTTTAGGTATAGGATCCCAAATCTCGGTATCTTCTGGCTTTGCTTGCTGCGCATTTGCCATAAATGTAAATCCCGACAAAATTGCTGTAATTATTAAATTATATTTCATTCTCTTTAAGTTTAATATTCATTTTTATGGACCGTGTTAAATAGTCGGTAGTTAGTAGTGAGTTGTCAAGAGTGAGTTGTCAATTTTCCGATAGTTATACAATGCATTATCATTCATTTGATTTTTAACAACTCATCCAACTTCTCAATTTCTGCCTATCGAACCTCCTAACTTAACAACTTCCGGTCTTCTAGATTTCCCAACTTATTGCACATCCAATTGATTTAGTACATATGCCGAACTTTGGGAAATACTTACAAATGGATCAATATTTGTAAAGTTTTCCTGTTCAACAATAAAGTGTTGTAAACCAGCTAGTTTTGCTTTTTTCAATATGGTTTTGAAGTCTATTTTGCCATTTCCTATTTCGGTGTTCAGATTATCTGATGTTTTATCCATATCCTTTAAATGGCAAAGAGCAAACCTACCAGGATGTGCCTCAAATAATTTAATTGGATCTTGACCGGCTCTTACCACCCAATACATATCCATTTCCATATTTACTAAAGCAGGGTCTGTTTCGTTTATCAAAACATCATAAAATGTGGTACCATCAATTGGTTTCCATTCAAAATTATGGTTATGGTAACCTAATTTTAAACCCGATTTCTTACATATTTCGGCAGCCTTGTTCATTTTTGCGGCAACTGCCTTGAATTGGTCGGCTGATTTTAAAACTTCCCCATTAATGGAAGGAACAATAATATATTCCATTCCGGTTATGTTGGCTGCTTCTATATAAGCCATTAACGACTCAGTTTTATCGTGAACAAAATAATCATCCAAACCAAAATGACCACTTGATGTAGTTAAGCCGTTGGCCTTTAATAATCCACTAAAAGATTTCGCATCCATTCCCCAAAAACCGCCAGCCTTTGAGTAGCCATAGGTTTCTACCTCACCATAACCGGCTTTTGCTACTTTTTCAATATTACCCTTTACGTCCTTTCCAATTAAATTGCGCAAGGTATACAGCTGCAAACCTACTTTTTTTGGTGGCGCAGCCAATAAAAGTCTTGGTGCTGCCAACAATCCTGCCGACAATAAGCCAGCTTGGGCTAAAAATTTTCTTCTAGTTGTCATTATAATGGTTATTTGAATGGTTAATATTAAACGTCACAAATTTTGATGGCGTTACGTAAAGAAGCAATTTTATCTTTTTGTTTAGGCACAAATTCCTGACCTACAAAGCCTTTATAGCCACTTGCTACAATAGCACGCATTACAGCCGGATAATGTAATTCTTGGGTATCATCAATTTCGTTTCTGCCGGGAATACCCCCGGTATGGTAATGGGCGATATATTGATGATAGTTATTAATATTCCTGATGATATCACCTTCCATAATTTGCATATGGTAAATATCAAATAGCAGCTTAAAATTTTCTGAATTGATACGTTTTGCCAATTCAACACCCCATTCAACATTATTGCATTGGTAATCCTTATGGTCAATTTTGCTATTTAACAACTCCATACAAAGTACTACCTTATTTTTTTCGGCAATCGGGATAAGTGGTTTTAAACCTTCTATGCAATTTTTCCATGCTGTTTCATCATCCTTACCTCTTTTACTACCACTAAAGCAAATAAGATTGGTGTATCCATTCTTAGCCACTAATGGAATCATTTCTGTATAATTTTTTATGAGCGTAGCATGGTAAACGGTATCACCAAAACCATCGGTCAAGTTTATTTCGGCACCATTGCACATGGATGAATACATGCCATGCTTTTGAAGGGTAGGCCAATCTTTCGGCCCGCATAAGTCAACACCAGTAATACCAATTTCTTTCGAAACTTCGCACAATTGGTCGAGTGTGAGCTCTCCATAACACCAAGGAGATACAGAATGCTTGATATTGCCCTTTAAATTATCAGCTGTCATCATTTGTTGACCATCAGTTTTAAATGATGAAAATAAACCTGCTGTAGTAATAGCAGCAGTACCGGCCATCATATTTTTAATGGCAGATCTACGGTTTTGATTTTCTGGCATAATTAATTTGGTTTAAAAGGTTTAATTTACAGGCGTATTTTAAACCTCTATAATTTTTATAACTGGCTATATAAAATGAGCATATTTTAAAAAATAGCTCAAAATAAGGCATTAACACATAGTGAAGTGTTAATGCCTTATAAAAGCAAAATTTTAATCCTCTTATTTTTCAATAAGATTTTATCCTGAAAAAGGTTTTATTTTTTCAGTGTTAAAATATAAGTAACTATTGTTTTAGCATCAGCCAAAGAAATGTTTGGGTGTGGTGTCATTGGTACCTCCCCCCAATTACCTTTACCACCTTTAATAACTTTATTGGCAAGTGTATCAATATTGGCTGGTGTTGATGGATATTTAGCTGCGATATCGGCAAATGCCGGACCAATAACTTTAACATCAGCCTTGTGGCAAGTATAACAATCGGCAGCGGCCATTAATTTGGCGGCCGGTGCAGCAGGATCAATAGCTACCTTTGCCGCGCTAACAGTTGTTTGGGTGGATGCTGTTGAGCTACTGTCGGCAGTACCTGAATTTGAATTACCACCGCAAGCAGATATAACCGCACATAAGCTAAGAACAATAAAAACTTTCTTCATTTGTATAAATTGAATTTAATTTGGATAAAATTACAAATTTTAACCTAAAAAATTAATGCGCTATCGAATTTATTGCTTCAGCAGGTTTACGATTACGCATATAAATAACCAAACCTGCAAAAGCTAATATTAAAACAAGCGGAATAACCAAGGTTGTTTGTAAAACTTTAGGGCCTGCAGTGGTATTGTCGCCATTTGCTGATTTAACAATGTTATCATAGTATTTTCCCATAACAACAGTATATAAGGAAACAGCAAACATTCCTGCTCCGCCCATTAAATTTAAGCCTAATGCACCTGTTTTTGGTAGATTAGTATTAACAAAACCAAGCATGGTTGGCCAGAAATAACATACACCCATACCAAAAATAATTGCTGCAAAAAACACTGCATTTCCTGTTAAGGTACTTAATAAAAATATACCTGTTGCAGCTAAAATAGTTGAAATTAAAAGCAATACCTGTGGCGAAAATAGCTTTAAAACTGGTTTAGCAAAAGCCCTACCTAAAACCATTACACCAGTATCTAATGTTAATATCAGTATTGCGTTTTGAGTTACGTTTTTTAATAAAACATCAATCCATTGGCCTGTAAACAACTCGGTAATTGCTGTACCAAACATGCAAATAAACATAAATATGAATAGCGGATTCCATAACGCACGGTACATACCAGCGGTTGAAACACCAGATGCTACCCTTTCGGTAACTGGAAAATCAAGTTTTGAAAACAAATAGCCATAAATAACAGTTGGAATAAGCATTACCCCTACTTGTATTTGCCAGCTAAGGCCAATGTAATTAAATAACAAAACAATTAAGGTACCTATTACAATACCACCCGGAAACCATAAATGAAAATGGTTAAGCTTAGTTGTTTTATTATCGGTATATAACGAGGTAACTAGAGGATTACAAGCAGCCTCGACTGTACCGTTGGCAAGACCAATTAATAGGGTTGATAAGAACAAAGTCCAATATCCCGTTGCAAAAATAGTTAGTAATATACCTGCCAAATGAAAAATAAAAGCCAATACCAAAAGGCGTTTCATACCTATGATATCAACTATAATACCGCCAATAACTACTGCTAATGGAAAACCCCAAAATGCTGTAGCAGTAATAGAAGCTAATTGCTCTTTATCCAACTGAAAATCAGTTCCAAGCTTATTTAAAATACCGGCGCGGATACCAAAGGAGAGTGATGTTACCAACAATGAAAGGCAACTTGCCCTAAAAAGTTGAGTACGGTTAATTGATTGCATTTTTTATAGTTTAGTTTATAATTGGTTGTTTAATTAGTTTATTGT
>CAIYNX010000074.1 GCA_903927645.1 uncultured Mucilaginibacter sp. | reverse complement strand
TTGATTATTTACCACTAGTGGGCTTTACACATAAAGGAAGAATAAACGCTTTGAATTTTTAATTAAATTAAAACTACTTGCCTAAATTTATTTGATTAGAAATTGATCATTAAGGTATTTTTTTACTTTAAAGCGGCCGTGAATTTTTTCTAAGTTCATTTCCAAATTTGAAAATTTAAATAACTAAGCATCTGATTTTCATAGACAAATGATTAATATTGTGAAGAATAAAATAAAACAATTATTAAGAAACAATTATTGTATGCATTCACTATATGCATCTTAATTGCTGGCTGTACAACTAAGACAGGTAGTGAGCTGGTTAAAACTGATACAGGTAAAATAGAATTTCCATTTAAGCCTGAATATTCAATTAAACGGCAGCCTGGTGATGATAAAAACACCCTTATTGTACTAAATTGTTTAAAAGCTTATTTAGCTGGGGATATTAAAACCTGTGCAGTAGCCTTTAGTGATACAACAACTTTTATAGCCGATAACTTTTATTTTAAAGACACTCGGGATAGCCTTACATTTATACTTGGCCAAATGCGGGGCGATTTTGCCAAAATCTCGAAGACGTTCGATCCCTGGGCCACAATTTATTATCCGGAAAAAAAGACACCTGGGTTACTTTGTGGTATACCGAAAAATGGACTGATAAAAAAGGAAGACAAGATTCTATCTATTACACTGATGATTTTTTGGTTAAGAATGGAAAAATAGTGGTTTATGACGAAAAGATCCGCCATTTTGTTAATCCTCCTTCCAAAAAATAAATATCATAAAGCCAATTTTTATTAAACTAGGATAATCATTTTAATAAATTACAAGTCAACATATTTATAAATATTGCCTCGTTTTGTCTTCTATTTAATCAGGTATTTTCTCTTTTTCGGGTTTAGTCCAAAACCAATAAAATGGTATCCCTAAAGCAATTAAGCCTAAACCAGAAAGTGCCTCTTTTGGCTGGTTATACAAGGTTACACCAATTAAAAATAGGCAACACAGGATAAAAAATATAGGCGTTATAGGGTAAAAGTTTACCTTATAAGGACGAGGATAATCAGGTTCACGTTTCCTCATCACTAATACCCCTATGGCAATGGCACCATAAAATATAAAGGCCGAAAAAATAAGCATATCTGTTAATTGATCGAACGTACCAGACCATACTAAAATAATAGCCCAAATACCTTGCATTAAAAGTGATACTGATGGAGTTTTAAAGGTGGGATGGATGGTTGCAGCGTGTCGGTAAAAATTTTTATCCCGCGCCATTGCATAATAAACTCTTGCAGATGTAAGGATGGTTCCATTAGTGGCGTTAAAGGTGGTAACCATAATTAATAATGCTATAAATAATGCTCCCCATTTACCCCAAATTACTTTCATCACCACCTCAGCAGCAATTTGATTTGGATGATCATTTATCTTAATAAGGGTATCAATTGGCAAAATATATAGATACACAAAATTGAGCAATACATAAATAGTAATAATGGTGATCATCCCAAAGGCAAGCGCAAGTGGTAAGTTACGTTTTGGGTTTTTAATTTCCTCTCCTATCATGCCAACGGAATTCCAGCCTTCATATCCCCAAAAGGCTCCCAAACTAGCTATAGTTATAGCCTTTATCAATGCCCAACCACTCAAACCATGTCCACTATTGGTTGCCGATGTGGTTAAATGCACCCTACTCCCCAACCCGGAAAATAATCCGACACCAATGATGGTAATGGCCGATGCTAATAACAAATAAGTCATAAAGTTAGTGAGCCTGTCTGCATGTTTGATGCCGCGGTAGTTTACATAACTAAGTATGATTATTAATAAAGAAGCCAATAGTTTGATTGAAAAATTATTCAACAAAAAATTGCCTTGCTGCCCTGCTATAAAAATGGGCATTGGGATTATACTATTTAACGATTCGGCAAAGATGTAGGCAAGTGCCGCAATACCGGCTGTTTGCACCACCACAAAATTGGCCCAGCCAAAAATAAAGGAGAAAAAACGGTTATATATTTTTTGGAAATAAAAATATTCACCGCCCGAATTGGCAAACATACACGCTATCTCGGCATTGCATAGCGCCCCAGCTAAACTAATTACTCCCGCCAATATCCAACAAAGTATAACCAGGATTGGCGACTTCAAAATGGCCGACATTAAAGCCACTTTTTTAAAAACTCCTGAACCAATTACGATACCAATAACTAAAAATATAGATGATTTTAAGCCGAGTGTTGGACTGAGTTTTTGCATGCCTTGTTTTAAGCTTTAAGGTAGTAAATTATTACAACTTTTTAATACCTAGGCCAGGTTCATTAGTGGGAATCAGGTAGCCATCTTTTACCAAAAAGCCACCTTCCACCAAATCCTTAGCCAGGTCGAAGCTACCATCAAGATCCAAATATTTGGTATTGCTGCAGGCATAAGCTGTGTGAAGTGCCGCTGTTATGCTAACTATGCTTTCATCATTACAGCCCCAAAACAAATCAACACCACCATTTTTTGCTATGTTAGCAATATCTCGAGCCCCACTAATTCCACCCGATTTCATGAGCTTAATATTGTAAATTCCAAAAGGTTGTGGCAAGTTTGATAGCTGCCAGGCCGAGGTAGCATTTAAAAGCGATTCATCCGCACATAACAACTTTCGTTCTGCCGCGCTTAGCGTAGCTAATTCCGGTTCGGACCCTACTTTCATGGGTTGTTCAATCAATTCGATGCCTAATTGAGTAGTTTCTTTGATAAATTTTTGTAAATCAGTCAAGGTATAACCCTGATTGGCATCCACCCTGATGCGCATTTTGTTATTAAATTTCTCGGATAATTTGGCTACTCGGGCAATATCGGCGTCTACATCTAACCCAGTTTTTATTTTTAAAATGCGGAAGCCCAATTTATAATAATCATTAGCATCTTCCAGCATTTCCTTAATTTCTTTGATACCAATAGTAACTGAGGTAAGCAAGTTTTCAACCTTTCTGCCATAAAAATCAAGAACTGAAATACCAATATACTTGCAAAATAAATCGTGCAGCGCTATATCAACAGCTGCCAATGTACCGGGTTGTTTGGGGAAATGTTCGGCGGTATCATCAATGAGTTTATTAAATTCCCTGATATCATTTCCTATCAACTCCTCCATAAAACCCGATTGTAAATTAGATAGTGTTTGCTCCGGAGTTTCACCTACTACATCTGCAAATGGATTGGCAGCCCCTATACCAGTTAATCCATTTTCTAAAGTTATTTCCAAAAAAACAATTTTGGTGTTTGTAATGGTTTTATAAGCTATCGTATATGGTTTGGTTATTGGCAGGTTATGCAGATAAGCGTATATTGATTTTATCTTCATGCTATTTTTTGCTTGCGCTAATGAGGTTTTGTAAGTATGGAACAATTTTGGCAACACCTTGTTGCAAGGGTAATAATACCGGAATCTTGTATTCGGTCTGGTAAAGTTGCAGGTATTGGTAGGCTTCTTCCTCGCTACAATGTTCGGTATTTAAGGCCAAGGCTATTACAGTTGAACCATAGATTTTTATAAGCTCAATTTCCGATTGCACGGAAGGGATAACACCCCAATCAGGATTATCTTCATAATATTTACGTTTGGGTGATACCACCAAGATGGTGAATTTGGCATTACCGGATACCAGCAACTCCGATCCACAAGGTCCGCTCGGGTTTCGTAATGCCGATTGCCCTTCTAGAAATATTAACTCAGCCCCGGTTTCTTGATGGCAAGAAACTATGGCATGCTCTAATTCACCCGAAATAAAATCATTCAACGTAGAATCAAAAATAAAACCATATTGACCACCTTGTAGCCAGCCTGTTTGTCCGGTATATATCATTTGAGCTTTTATACCCTCTTGCTCACAAGCCTGGCGTATCAGTCGGCAGGTGGTGCGTTTTCCCATGGCGCAATCCATCCCAATCACTGCTACAATAGGTGCCTTTACAGTATAAATAGCCCCGCTCCAAAAATGAAGATCGGCTTTAGTTTTGGGTTTACGCACATCAATTAGCTCCACACCATGTTGTTGAGCAAGCTGTACCATATCAGGCATTTCGCTTAAAAACTGGTGCAAACCATTCACTATGCTTATACCATGACTAATAGCATTTTTAATCACAGGTAAAAAGCTATCCGGCAATACCCCGCCAACGGTAGCGATGCCTATAATGCAATAATCAATAGGACTTATTTTAGCCAATGCCTCTTCCAAATTGGCAAATACGGGTATACCCCTATTTTTGCCATCCAAAACCTCGCCAGCATCCAGGCCTGCATGTATATGGTCAATAACACCTATAATGGTAAACCTTTCGGTACCGCGAATCAAACCATGTGCCGTTTTTGCATCGTGCTGCGCCAGCATTCCATTGGTTAAAACAATGGCCTTTTTTTGTTTCATAAGCACCGCCATCTTTATTCAAATTCCGAAAGGGTCAAGATAGTGATTTTTTGGGAGGATTTTATTGCGCGTTTTTGAGGAAAATGGAGATGACCTCTAAATAGTATTTTTTATGTTATAACTTTTAAAACACAGAATTGATAGAACCAAAAGAAATTTGTTTAATACTCCATTTAAGGTTTAATAGAAATGGTATCAACAAGAATTGCTTTTTTAATGATCCTAAAAAAAAGCAGAAAAATTACCATAAAAAAAGCAGCTTAAAAAACCGCTTTTAGTAGATGGTAGGAAAATTATACAGTCTATTTTCTAAGCCTTAGTAGTATAAAACTGAAACAAAACGGTTCATTAGTAAAACTTTCAATGTCATTTGAACTTTCTACCTTTGTTCAGGGTGGTGTAAGTGTCTCCTCCTGATATAAGTTGTACTCGAAAAAAAGAATCAGATAATTAATTTGAAGAATTTGTGCTATTAAAAACAACTTTTCCGCCCGATATCGTTTTCAGTACCTTTATATCATAAATTTTCGTCGGGTCAATAGTAGTTGGATCTTGGTCGAGCACTATCATATCGGCTAACTGACCTAGCATTAACCTACCTTTTTTATTTTCTTCAAAAGTGGTGTAAGCACCTCCAAAAGTATAAGCCTTAATTGCATCTTCGGCGTCAATCTGCTGGTTTGATCCTATTAAAACACCTCCGTCTTTTGTTGTGCGATTCACCGCGCTTCCCAGCCTTATCATCGCCGGGTATGGCGATATGGGTGCGTCGGAATGCAATGCATAAATAATACCCATATCGCCCGCTGTTTTTGTGGGATGCAACATGGCGATTCTTTGTGGGCCGTAAACAAGCATCTTTTCGCCAAGCTCATACATATAACAATGAAAAACAGGTATGATGCCGTCTACTTTAATTTTGTTCAATATATCCTGATTGGTAATACTGCAATGCTCAATACGGTGACGGGCATCTGCACGCGGCGATTGTTGCTGGGCATTTTCAATAGCTTTAATCACCATATCAATTTCGCGGTCGCCATTTGAATGGCAAGCGATTTGTAAGCCTGCGCTGTGTATTTTTAAAAATAAACTATCCAGCGATGCCTGACTACGGGCTGGTGGTATACCGTAATAGTCTTTCTTCCCTGTTACCGGGTTTATCATATCATATGGTTCATAAAGCCAGCAGGTTTTGCCACTTAATGAATTACCATGAACAACTTTTACCCCTTCTATGCGCAAATGATCGGTGTTAATTCGTTTTATTTTTCCTGATATTAAATCGCCGGCAAAAGGTGTGCCCATCAGCAAATTAAAACGCATGGGGAAACCTTCTGCAACCAGTTTTTTGTAAACTTCCACTTTTTCCGGCGTTGTCCAGGCATCCCCAAGGCTTGTTATGCCACTGGAAAGGACTGCATTGAAATATTGACGAAAGCCTTCCAACTCCTCATCCTTGGTTGGTTGTGCCGGGTATTTAATTTCCTTTGATTTACGCAGATAGCCCGCTGCTACCTCCTTACAGATTCCATCTGGACGTTGACTATTTGGATAACGTTCAAAAGCGCCTCCGGCAGGGTCTTTTGTATTTTCATCGATCCTATTTAATGCCATCAGATACGAATTCGCAGCCGATAAATGCCCGCTCACGTGCGAGATAATTATCGGATGTTCAGTAGAAGCTTTGTCTAAGCTATCACGGATGGGCTGGCCTCCCAATTTGGTTTCATTATAACCCACACCCCTTATCAGTACCCCTTTGGGGGTAATCTCAGCTTTACGTTTCAACAGTGCTATAAGGTTATGCATGGAGGTTACAGTATCTAACTTTAATACCGAATATGGTTTATCAAATGTGTATAGCGGTGCTGGATGCTGGTGTACATCGTTGAAGCCCGGCAAAACTGTTTTACCCTTTAAATCAATTACCCGGGTACTTGCGCCTGTCAGTTTAGCAATCTCGTTGTTGGTGCCAACTGCAATAATCTCATAGCCTTTTATAGCAATTGCCTGCGCCCGGTCGCCCTTAACTTTTAAAGTAACAATGTTACCGTTTGTTAAAACCAGGTCGGCCTGTTGCGCATTGCTATCGGCATATAGAAATAGGAAACAAGTGAAGAGTAAAAAAAATCTCATGTCAGCAAAGATTAAGCGAAAATTAATGGAACGGCTTCTAACTCTAATTTTTGGATATCAAATATCAAATGCTTTTGGTATTCTTTGGCCATTTGCGGAAAACAGGATTTATCCTTACCAAATATAACAAAAAAGTGCTATAAAATAAAAAGGAAGCAATTTAAAAACCGCTTCCTTTTGTTTGCTTTTGTTTTTGTAGCCCGTAGGGGAATAGTTTTAATTTTATAAAATATTGTACATCAAATATTTGCTAGGTTATTAACCGCGATGGTGTAAACCTGGTGTAAATATATTTTACTTTTTAATACTTTAAATAATACATTTGATTACAAAGACTTGGTTATTTATAAATTGCTGTTTGAGACTCTCCCTATATATTCTGCAGGCCTTGATCAGCATATTCCGTGCGCTTTTGATTGGATGTTTCGGAAGCCTTAACTAGTACGTCCCGTGCGGCATTGAGCACCGATTTGTGTAGTTGACGTTTAAAATGACAGTTAAGAATCAATGAGTTGATATGGTCAAAGTGTCGTGGAACTAACTTTTACATATTCCTGAACGAGGTGTCAATGAGCCCGGAATGTTCACAAAAACACCAATTACAGATAAACAGGTCATCAAATTAATACAGAAAGTCATGGCACCAAGCATGGAAGTATTTGAAAAAGTACAGGATGAAAACCTGGACGAATACCCAAGTCGTTTTTTAAACACGCTTGAAAAGGTTTGCGATTATGCTTTTAGCAACCAAACCCAGCAAATGGAAACCACCAAAGGAACACTTTTTGGGGCTTAAAATGCCATCACAGATTATCATCAAAACATAAAAGCCTATAAATCAGAAGAAATAAAACTAAAATCTATCCTTATTGGTGCGGGTTTAAACAAAACACAAACAGCGTTTAATTTGTGTAAGGCTTTTGAGATGAATTGATCTTTTAAGCTTATGAATAGGTGTTTAAAGGGCCGAGAGTCCCTTTTTTGGTTTTATTGTATTTTGATGATTTTGTTGATGGAAGGTTAAAAAACTACTTTTCTTTCCCCCTCAAACGCCGGGAAGAAAAGTAGCAAAAGAAAGGGGGCTTAATGGAAACATAAGTATTATGCCTTGTTTAAAATTGTTTCTAAAGTAACATAAATAAAATTATTTAAAAACCGTTTTAGCATTATTTGGTAGCCTATGAACAGTACCATTATCCGTACCACTTCAATTTTAAATTACTACTTTATTTACTCCCTTTTGGATTTGGTTTTAATCAATTTTAACCTGAATAGACCTGTCGATTCTAAGCAAAATGAAGACTTTCATTTTTTTAACAATATTTTCATTATAAATATATTCTATAAAAATTATAGGATAAGTAGATATAATTTATATTTGCCTACTATAAGAACGGAAATAAGGTTTATCCCAATCTAAATTGATGGATAATTCTATAATTACTAAAGATGAAAAAGTACATACTAGTGTTTATATTAATAATTTGGTGCACTAAATTATTCGCGCAAGACAAGCCACTCACCATTGAAAATTATTACAAACTAACATGGGGTCACGCTACCGAATTTATTGACCTTTGGAAAAAGAACCATTACCCCTTGTTGAAAAAATTGCTTGAAAAAGGTGATTTGCTAAGTATAAAGGCCGAAACCCCAATTTTGCATAGCGGCGAAGATACTCGTTGGGACTTTAAAGTTACCCTCACCTTTAAAACCGAGCATCTAGCTATGGATTACAGTATTGTAGATAACTTTAAAAAACAACTTTTCCCCGACCAAGAGGCATACGCAAAAGCCGAAAAGCAACGTTTTGAATTGGTACTTGCCCATTGGGATGTGCCAGTTGAAACATTGCCATTAAATTAAAAAAACAAACATATTTTATATGAAACCAATTAAATTATCAATTATAATTATTGCCATCTGTTTTTTAACAACTGCTTTAAAAGCGCAATCGTTTTTAACAGAAGGCAAATGGCGGGGCGTTTTTCACCAACCTAATGGTACCGATGTTCCATTTAATTTTGAGGTGACTGGCAAAACCGCCATACTGGTACATATATACCTGCTAAACGGGTCAGAACGTTTCCCTACTAGCGGCGTAAGCCAAAAAGGCGATACTGTTTATATTGCCTTCGACCAGTTTGAGACCGAACTTGCGCTAAAAGTAAATGGTAATAAGGCCAATGGTTTTTTTAGAAGGAAGGAAGCCCAAGGCAGAAACATTCCGGTGGATGCTACCTTTGGTGATACGTTCCGCTTTGCCGATAATGGCGAAAAACCTGCCGCTAATATTTCGGGCAAGTACGATGTATATTTTAACGGCCATACCCTGCCAAACGAAAAAAAGGTGGGCTTATTTAAACAAGAAGGCAGTAAACTAACCGCAACATTTTTAAGCATAAGTGGCGATTACCGTTATCTGGAAGGTGTGGTGCAAGGAAACAAGTTTTACCTTTCGGCCTTTATTGGTGGTGGTGTGAGTTATTTTTCGGGTTCGTTTGATGATCCTAAAGTGCTAAACGGTAAGGTGGGTAACCTTACCTTTGTGGCCACCAAAAATGAGGAGGCCGCCCTACCCGACCCATACAAGCTCACCTATTTAAAAGAGGGCTACAAAACCTTCGACTTTACGCTAACCGATGCCGATGGAAAGAAAATATCTTTACAGGACGAAAAGTTTAAAAATAAGGTTACCATTATAACAATTGGTGGTACCTGGTGCCCAAATTGTATGGATGAGGCTACTTTTATGGCACCTTGGTATAAGGTAAACAAAGCCAGAGGGGTTGAGGTAATAGGCATACAGTTTGAACGCAAAGCCGACCCAGCCTATGTTAAGGCGGCTATGGAAAAATTCAAAGCTCGTTTCGGAATAGAATACACTGAATTGTTTGGTGGAATTGCTGATAAAAACGGGGTGGCTGCGGCGTTCCCGGCATTGAATACCTTTTTATCATATCCTACTATGCTCTTTATTGATAAAAAAGGAAATGTTGATAAAATTTATACCGGCTTTACCGGCCCAGCTACCGGTGATTATTATACCCAATTTATCAAAGAATTTAACGAGGAGGTAGACAAGCTTTTATTGTAAATTGATTGAAAATAACAGGAGGGTTGGTTTTATTTGTCAACATATACTACTAAAAAGATAGATTTTATAGATTTATTTTGAAATGTAATTTTATTGGTATAGATTTGCTTATCGAACATTGAAAAACACAAAAATGCGACACAAAAACCACAATACACTAAACGTCATTTTACCTCCTATGGGTAATATGACATGTTGTTGTAGCTAAAGTTTTTTGAAAATAGCATCCCAGCTATTCTGTCTCCAATTCCATTGATTTTATGATTATTTAAAATATTAATATATTGTTATGAATACACGTATTTACCAAGCCCCGATATTTGACCTGCTTGAACTTGATTTAGCACCTGAGGTATTTTTCACCATTCAAGAAAAACTACAGCCCGTTGCGGCAGGTACGCCTGTAGCCGGTTTAACTACCCTGCGCCGGGTAAACAAATGGCACCCCTATTTTGATGAGATTGTACTTGATACCGCCTCTAACCAATTACGCTATACCCATAAACCTTTATTGCTGTATTTTTTTGAAAAAGACTGGGGAACAATTGCTGTTGAGCATCTTAACCAACTTAATGCCGCACAAAACAAATTGCACGAACAGCAAATAAACCTGTTGGTAATTACCTCAGGTTCATTAAAGGAATTTGAAGAACTATGCAAAAAAGGGTCATGGATTTTAGAGGCCTACGAAGATACGACTTTCGAGATTGCTAGTCTGCTAAAAATATATTCGGAGAAAGATCCTTCCTGGAGCAGATACCCTGGAATTGAAGGGAACATACCCCTGCCTGCACTTTATTTATTGGATGGTGCCCGACAAATTGCCTTAGATTTCCCAAACAAAGCCATAGACCCGGAATTGCCCCTAGGACAAATATGGCGATTGTTAGATATTGATCATAATGCTTCTAATAGTCTATAACAAACACTAAAAACAAACGTTAATAACAGATACAGGCAGCAAAAAATTTCCGGGTGATGAACGTAATTAAAGCACATAAACCATCCATTTTAAAGTTTGGATCTGTTTTACTCGTTTTTTTTGTCTGGGCTAATATTGTTTTCTCGCAGGATACAATGCTTGTTCAGAGACAACAAAATGTAAATGAAACGGTACCGCGTACCACCCGTATTGGCAAAAGAGCCGAAAGAAAGCAATTGATGCAATTTTTAAAGTCGCTGAACTTCCCGGAGGTTGATTACAATGAATCAGACGATAACCAATGGCGGCATTTAGCAGCATTGTTTACGCGCTTGCGCCTGTACCCGTTGGCTATGAAATGTTTTTTAAAAACACTCTCGCCCGATAGTTTAGTTGACAATGATATACCCATCACCAATAACGACCAGAAAAATATACAAAACCAATTGATTATTACCGCAAAAGAGGTGGCACCCATTAAAAGTAGTATTATAAAGGTTGATAGTATTATTGAAAAATTTAAAGATGGTAAAAAAGCCTTGAGTTATGCCATCATTCTACACGTTAAACAAGCGGTACGTGGTACACCCAGGGTACATAAATTTATATATACCGGACATACTTTCATTACCTTAATAAAATTTAATACAGATTTCTCTTACGCTTCTTTCACCTTTGGTTTTGGGCCTCATAAAGATAACTTGCTGGCAGCTACCCCAATAATTCCTTCCTCCTCCTCCAAATTTACCGACGACGGTACCCATAACTGGGACGAGGTAGTAGGCAAGTTTATATCAAAACGCAGATTCGAAAAAATACTAAAGCTTACTAAACAATATGATGGCTTAACCTATAATTTAAACTCTAATAACTGTACCGACTTTGGCCTAAAAGCAGCCCGTTTAGGTGGTCTTGAAGTACGCGAAACCAGAGGTTATTGGCCATTAGGTGCCGGCAACAACCCCGGCGTTACCGGAAAAAGTATTTTACTAGGCAAATTTAGCAATATGGATACCGGCAATTTTGAAAAATTGTTTATTGATACCGCTCGTATTGTACCCGTTGAGGTAACGGTGCATTGAGTGTGTTGTGCGTTGAAGGTTGAAGGTTGTGGGTTTGGTTGTTAGGGATTATTTAAGTTGATTGAGTTAAGTATTTCCTCCTATTTCTTAATGGCTTTTTTATTGGCGTAGATGCAATCTCCAAACATAATAGTTTGAAGTTTTGTAAATCAAACAGCGGGCTTGGGCAAAGTATTATTATATACTTACTTTTCACAATCTTAATATTTTGCAGAACAAGTTATTTACATAAATTTATACATTCGTTACTCACCATTTTATTGCTGAATGAGGAGTGATTTCAATTATTGCCAATTGTATCCACTATAAATTTTACAAGCACCATGACAAATAAATTATCGCCTACTATAAAAAGTGCAATGCTTACCATTGGGCTTATACTGCTATTTGCTTTAGAGATACTTCGAATTTATCTTATCATGCCTTTTCCGGGCAGTCAGCATGCAAATACCATAGTGCTTGCCTTTTGGATTGGTAAAAACATTAT
>CAIYNX010000073.1 GCA_903927645.1 uncultured Mucilaginibacter sp. | reverse complement strand
CTAAAAAGCCAAACCAAATTGATACCAAGGAGATTAGGGATGTAAAGGGATTTATCCGCAAAACAGAAGCAATTTCGGGTGCAAGGTATGCAGGTTTAAAAGATGAGAATATCCATTTTATGGCTTTGCCGTTTTACGAAACAGGCAAAATCAAAAAAAATACTGTTGGCGAGGAAGATGTGTTACTTACCATTGACCTATTACGTAAAATAAAACCACAACAGGTTTTTGCCGCAGGCGACTTTGCCGACCCTAACGGTACCCATATTGTTTGTTTCAGGATTATTTTAGAGGCATTAAACCGCCTCAAAGCAACCGATGAATGGGTTAAAGATTGCTGGTTATGGATGTACCGTGGTGCATGGCACGAGTTTGAAACTTGGGAAATTGAGATGGCTGTTCCGCTTTCGCCGCAAGAGGTAATACGCAAACGGAATGCGATATTTAAACACCAATCTCAAAAGGACAGGCCGGTATTCCCGGGTGATGATGCCAGAGAGTTTTGGGTAAGAGCTGAGGATCGTACGCGCGAAACCGCCCAAAATTATGATAAACTAGGAATGGCCGAATATGAAGCGATGGAAGCATTCGTGAGGTATCATTATTAATACTTTAAAATACAAATAATTTTCCTGGTACATTTCTAAATTTTATGTAATAGAAATGTACCAGGAATTAAAATATACCTTAACCTATCAATCAGATTAAATACAAAAGCACTAATTTAATTTGCTTTAAAAAATCAGATTATGATTGCACATGCTTTTCTAAATAATAAAACTACTTTACATTAATTGAGTCCCTTTTAAATATCAATTTATAATAAATCAAACACAACCTAAAGTAACGTTAATAGTAAACTTTTAAACATGTTATAAAGAGTAAAAATGGAAATTACAATCAAGAAACAGACAATATCTCTCGGTGAAATTTATAATATTAGTGTAAATGGTGATTTGGCTTTTACCGCTTCAAGAGAAGCTTTTAAATTCGGAGTTAAATTATATAATTTAAACGATCAAACACCAATAGTAACAATTCAGCCTGTTTTTTTAACATGGCTTGCTCAATATAATTATGTATTTAATGATAATTCAATAGGTGCGTTTGAAGTTATACGGACAGCTTTTGTTTTTGATGCAGAAGCAGTACTCAAAAAAAACAATTACGAAATTGCCGAACACAGAGGACGAAAGTTTACTATTTATAAAAATGGACAACAAATTGCATGGTGGCGTACTAAAATGGTTACTTTTTTTGTAGGAGATAGTGCAACCATGATAGCTGATGATGATTGCGATTTGGATGAAGTGCTATCCATATTATTAACAGTTGAACACCTTAAAACACGTAAAGACCGTCAATCAATTAATATCAATTTTGGTCGTTTATTTCAATCAAAAAAATTTGACGAAACATGGCAACCAAAGATTAATTATTTCAATGCAAACAGCAAAAAGCCATTAAGTTATTAGCAATGGATTATTAATATTTTTTGAAGTTTAATTTTATAAAAATGATTTACCTCAACTTAGAGTTTTCATTATATACTCAACTTTTAAGGCAGTTTTAACTATTAAAAATTTCAAACTTGTTTAAAAGTAACTTTTTTTGTTCTTTCTAAAACCTCAAAGGCACAACATTTATTACGCTTTTTGATCTACTGGCATCCTTAGAATCCACCTTTATTAATATTTCTAAAAACGATTATTTATCACTCAAATAGCTCAAAATACAATTTGCACCTCCGCTTTTCGTTTTGCATCTTTAAGCCTTTTAATTATTGAATATAAAAAATGAAATTAACCTATAAAGTTTCGTTACTGAGCCTATTTGTATTGCTATTTACTACCGAAATGTACGCACAGGTAAAGAAACCTGTTACAGCACAAAAAAAAACGGTAACAGTTGCTCCACAGCCAAAACCCGATTTATTGCCACTCGACCCTGATGTTTTGGTTGGTAAATTGCCAAATGGACTTACCTATTATATCCGCCGAAATGTGGAGCCAAAAAATCGTGCTGAATTATATTTGATAACCAAGGCTGGCTCTTTATTAGAGGAAGATAACCAGCAAGGTTTAGCGCATTTTACTGAGCATATGGCATTTAATGGTACGCGCGATTTTCCAAAAAATGATTTGGTTGATTACTTGCAAAAAGCAGGTGTAAAATTTGGTGCCGATTTAAATGCTTACACCTCCTTTGATGAAACAGTTTACCAACTACCATTACCTACTGATAGCATTAAAACTTTTGCACGAGGCTTTGTTATATTAGCCAATTGGGCAGCTTTCCAAACCCTTGATGCTAAAGAAATTGATAATGAAAGAGGTGTGGTTTTGGAAGAACAACGTGCCAGAGGGAAAAACGCCCAGGAGCGCTTGCAAAACCAAATATATCCGGTATTGTTAAGTAATTCGAGGTATGCAGAACG
>CAIYNX010000072.1 GCA_903927645.1 uncultured Mucilaginibacter sp. | reverse complement strand
CTTAAATCATTAAAGTTTCGGCTTTTGTTTAGCAGCTATCCTAAAACAAATCACAAAAACATAAGTCATATTTTCATAACTAAAAACAATTAACCAAATAGTAATTCAAAAGTTTTAAACAAAACCAATAAGTATTAAACCAACATTGTTTTTTGAATTGTTATAAATTCAAAAAAATAGATAAATTCTAAACTTGAATTATGCCTTCAGCATTTAACATATTTGCTTTTTTATTAATTATATCAGGCCTAATAAGTTTAATATTATGCTGGCATATTATTAATAAACTTGTTGGAGGTATTAGGTTTTTTGCCCTCATTATGCTTGGCATAGCTATTTGGGCAATTGGTTATGGTTTAGAATTAACATGTACCAACCTTGCCGACATGGTATTTTATACCAATATCCAATACCTTGGTATAGCAACACTTCCCTCGCTATGGATAATTTTTGTTTTAAAGTTTATTGGTAAAAATAATTGGCTGTCGATTAAAACTGTTTTGCTTTTGTTTTTAGAACCTGGGTTAACCCTATTTTTTAAAATTGATCAGCGGTATCATTTGGTATATAAAAATGTAGTTTTAGATACCAGTAATCAATTATCATTATTGCAGATCACCCCCGGGCCATGGTATTATATTCATACTGTATATTTCTATTTACTATTACTTATAGGAATTTTATTATTAATATTTAGGTTTAAAAAGGCTCATGGATTATTTAGAAGACAAAATGAAATTCTGATAATTGGAGCCATAGTTCCTTGGGCAATTAGTATTACCTATTTGTTCCATTTAAGGCCTTTGAAGCAAATTGACCTAACACCAATCTCGTTCATTATTACTTCCTTTATGGTAAGTATTGGGTTTTTAAGGTATAAGCTCTTTAATATTATTCCAATTGCTCGCGAAAAAATTATTGAAGCACTATCAGAAGGTATTTTGGTAATTGATAGTTTAAATCGAATTATTGATTTAAACCCCGAAATGCAAAACATTTTAGGCAATGAAAATAAAAGCTGGATTGGAAAAAACGTAAATGCCATTTTTAAGGAAATTGAATTTGACGTTTCGGCACATTTGTCTACCTCCGATAAAAATGTGGAAGTTTTAAGGGATATAAATGGAAAAAGGTATTGTTATTCTGTTAAAATAACCCCCTTGTTTGAAAAGAAAGATATAATTAGTGGCAATATTCTCTTATTTAGAGATATTACAGAAAGAAAGGAAAGTTTGTTGAAGCTTGAAAGCTTAAATCAATTAAAAGATAGATTGTTTTCCATTATTGCCCATGATTTAAGAAGCCCTTTAATAAGCCTAATGGATATATTAAATTTAGTTGGAGAGGGAATGGTGACTGATAATGAATTCAAATTGTTATTACCCAAAATTGCAAAAAATATAGGTTACACCTCGGGCTTAGTTGAAAATTTATTGTATTGGTCAAAAAGTCAACTTTCAGGAATGGTGACAGATCCAACTAGGGTAGATATTTTTGCAATGACAGAAATGACTTTAGAAGCTTTTGCAGATATGATTACCGGTAAAGACTTAAAGGTAAATAATCAAATTGCCACAGGTACATTAGTGCTTTCTGATAAGCATATGCTGCAAGCTGTTTTTCGGAATTTAATTACAAATGCCATCAAATTTTGTAATTCGGGTGATAAAATTACCATTAGCTGCGATATTGAAGGCAATATTGCCACCATTAAAGTTGCCGATACCGGCATAGGCATTAGTGAAGAAAACTTAATAAAGCTTTTTGCTTCTCAAACATTTACTACTATGGGTACCATCAACGAAAAAGGAACCGGCTTGGGCCTGCTTTTGTGTAAAGACTTTATTGAAAAAAACAATGGTAAAATTTGGGTCGAAAGTGTTTTGAACCAAGGGAGTACCTTTTATTTCAGCTTGCCCGTTGTTGTTTAAATTATTTCAAGTTCTGCTATAAAATTTAAAATAAAAAAATTACCTTTGCATCCCCGCAGAAAGGACTCCGGGGATAATGTTGAATACATAAAAGATGGCAACCAAGATCAGACTACAAAGACATGGTAAAAAAGGCAAACCTTTTTACTACATCATAGTGGCAGACGCCCGCGCTCCAAGAGACGGTCGGTTTATTGAGCGTTTAGGTTCATACAACCCAAACACCAACCCTGCAACTATTGACATTAATTTTGAAAAATCCCTTGATTGGGTAACAAAAGGCGCTCAGCCTACCGACACTTGCCGGGCTATTTTATCATACAAAGGCGTTATGTATAAAAAGCACTTACAAGGTGGGGTATTAAAAGGAGCATTAACACAAGAACAAGTTGAAACAAAATTTCAGGAATGGTTAGATCATAAAGATGGTAAAATCACTTCTAAAAAAACAGATTTAGTTTCGGCAAAAGATGAAGCACGTAAAGCAGCATTATTAGCAGAAGCAGCTAAAAAAGAAGCCAAAGCTGCTGCCATCGTAGCTAAAAATACTCCTCTGGTAGAAGAAGTTGTTGAAGAAACTTCCGAAGAAACTTCAGCAGAAGCTGCCGAACCAGCGGAATAATAATTAGTTTTTTTATGCAAAATGGCGAATAACCTTTTTTGGTTAATCGCCATTTTTATTTTATATCAAAAAGAATGACCATAACTGATTGTTTTAGAATTGGGAGCATATTAAAAACCAAAGGTTTAAAAGGCGAACTTCATATTTATACCGATTTTGAAGGGATAGAAGAAATAAAATTTAATGCCATTTTTATTGAAGTATCAGGAAAATTGATACCTTACTTTGTTTCAAGTATAAAATTTTTACAAAAAAATGCCGCCTATCTGGTACTTGATGACGTTGATTCTATTGAGAAGGCATCCCTTTTATTAAAAAAAGATATTTATCTAAGCAATAAATTAAAACCTAAAAAGAAAAAGGCTGAATTTACCTTGTTTAATTTATTGGGATATACTGCTATTGAAGTTGATGAAGGCGAACTTGGTATTATTACCGCAGTTGATGAATACCCACAACAAATTATTGCAACTTTAAATTATAAGGGTAATGAAGTACTTTTTCCTTTAAATGAAGAAATTATTCAGAGCATTGATGTTGTAAAAGAAACGGTTTTGATAAATCTACCCGAAGGGTTGCTCGATATCTATTTACAATAGCCTATAACTGGTTAAATTAAAGTGAAACAATCACTCGTAGTTTAAAATTTTATTAATAGTTACTAACATATTAACAACTGCTAGGTAATTTTAAAAGCGGAATCCTATATTTATACATCAAAATAAATAATGGATCCAATTGCTATTAATCGAAAATCATTAGCCGAAGAGGTAGCCTCTAAGCTACAAGAACAAATTTTAAAGGGAGCATATAAGGTAAATCAAAAATTACCAATTGAAGCAGAGTTGATGAAAAGCTTTAATGTTGGTCGTTCAACTATTAGGGAGGCTGTTAAAATATTAGTTAATTCCGGTTTCTTAAGAGTGCAACAGGGTTTGGGGACTTTTGTGGACGATGTTACAGGTATTAACGAACCTTTTTTTCAAAAACTAAAACGATCTGGCTCAAATAATATTGATGAGGTAAGGCAACTGCTCGAAATGAAAATTGCCGAACGGGCGGCCTCCAACCGATCGGGAAATGATATTTCAAAACTGGAATACTTTTTGGCTAAAAGAGAAAAAGCTATAAATAATAATTTGATTGATGATTTTATTGAAGCGCATATCAATTTTTATATTGTTATGGCAGAGGCATCAAAAAATGAAATCCTATCTGATTTATATAAACTTTTTGCTGTAAAGTTGAAAACCGATCTTAAGGCAGTTAATGAAGATACCACTTTATTTAAAAGCAATATTGATTACCTGCCTAAAATATTTGATAGCATTTTGAGGCAAGACCCTAAACAGGCTTGGTTTTGGAGTGCTAAGGTAACCGGAAACTTTGCTAATTAGGTAAAGAATAGCTTAATCCCATATATTTATCAGGAAAACATATTTGTTTGATAGCTATTGGCAACGGTAAACGGCGTTATAAAACCATTGCTATTCAAATCACCTTCAATTTTATACACCATTGTTTCTTGATATCTTGATGCAACAATGATAGTTGTTTCTTCGGCATGTGCATTGAACAACTCATATACCAATTCGGGGTCATTATTGTTTTTTGATAAGTGTGAAAGGATGAGATACCTTAAATTTTTATTTCTATGCGCTAAAAACAATGATAGGGCTTGTTTATTTGATATATGCCCTGATCCACCTCGAATCCTGTTTTTTAAATGATAGGGGTAGTTTCCCTTTTCTAACATTTCTTCATCATAATTGGCTTCTAAAAACACAGCATGGCATTGTGCAAAATAATCCTTCACGTTATTGCAAACTCTTCCTATATCAGTAAAAACCCCAATTTTTAAACCGTTAAAAGTTATTATAAAACTATAAGGATCAATAGCATCGTGCATTTTAGGAAAGGCTGTAATTTGCAGGTCACCAACTGCAATGGGTTCAAATGGGTTAAAGTGTTGTATTTTATAATCATCGCCTTCTAATTTAACCTTTAGATTTGTTTGGTTAGTAATGTAAACAGGTAATTGATGCTTTTTAGCCAATAAAGGCAATCCGCTTATATGGTCTGTATGTTCATGACTAATAAATATTGCTTTTACTTTTTTTAAAGAAAGGCCTAAGCGTAGCATCCTCTTTTCAGTTTCGCGGCAACTAATACCTGCGTCAATTAAAATGGCCTCTTGTTTGTTGCCTATGTAATAACAATTGCCATTACTACCGGAGTTTAATGAAGCTATAAATAAAGCCATACTTTACAAAGTAACCCCTTTTTTATAAAAACTTGATATTTTTTTAAGCGGATAGTAAATAAATTTTGATTTGAATTTTTGATTTATTTTTTCGGTTTATATTTACTGCATGCAACCAAACATCAAACTACCTGAATTGAATGCCATAGAGGTACGAGTATTAGGCTCATTAATGGAAAAAAGCCGTACTACGCCTGATTATTACCCCATGACCGTTAATAGCTTAACTGCTGCTTGTAACCAAAAATCATCTCGAAAACCCGTAGTACAATACGTGGAAGATATTGTTGTTGAGGCCTTGAATTCATTGAAAAAGCGAGGCCTTGTATCAACAGCAACCGGTGGCTCCATACGCAGTATTAAATATAAGCACAACTTTGCCATCGTTTTTCCGGTAATCCCTGCTGAAGTAGCTGTAATTTGTTTATTGATGCTGCGAGGGCCCTTAACAGCAGGCGAAATCAACACAAACGCTGCACGCTTATTCGATTTTTATAGTATTGAAGAAATACAAGAGATATTGTTGAAACTTAGTAGTGAAGAATGGCCATTTTTAGTGCAATTACCCAAAAAGCCCGGACAAAAAGAGGCCAGATTTGCACATCTATTGTCGGGTGAACCTGATTTATCAGAAGATGTTAATGGTATTGACCATGTTTCAAAAAGTACGAATAGCTTTGAAGAACGTATTGTTAATTTAGAAACTGAATTAGCCGAATTAAAGCAGGCGTTTAATGAACTTATGAAACAATTGACCTAAGGAACAAGATGAAAACTCTGAATGATTTGCTTTTATTAGGCGACCCCAGACTGTATGAAACCTGTGAACCTATTTTGAAACATGATCAGCCTTTTATTGAAGATTGGGTGGCTGATTTAGCAAATGTAATGCTGGAGGTTAGAGCCAAATATAATTTTGGACGAGCTATAGCGGCACCTCAATTAGGCATTATGAAAAGGCTTATTTATATGAATATTAATGAGCCGATAGTTTTTATAAACCCCGAATTGACCAATTTGAGTAAGGATATGTTTGAATTATGGGACGATTGTATGAGTTTCCCGAATTTATTGGTAAGGGTAATGCGGCATTCTACTTTAACCATTAAATATTTTGATTTAAATTGGAAACCACAAGAATGGCATATGGAAGGCGCACTTTCAGAATTGTTACAGCATGAATTTGATCATTTAAATGGTATTCTATGCACCATGCGCGCAATTGATGATAAAGCGTATAAGTGGAAATAATATTTTCATAAAAGCAGCCTGCTGTATATTTTATTTTAAAATTAAAACG
>CAIYNX010000071.1 GCA_903927645.1 uncultured Mucilaginibacter sp. | reverse complement strand
GTAACTGGTAGCAAGGCCATGCTAAGTCATATTTTCGATAACGAGTTTATGAACATTGGGCCCTCGCTATCGCCACATTCGGCTTGGTTGCTCATTAGGGGATTGCGCACCTTGCCCCTGCGCATGCAGCGTGGTTTTGAAACGGCTAAGGTGGTAACCGCTTGGCTGCAACAACACCCAATGGTTGATAAAGTGATATGGCCCTTTAGCACCCATTTTCCGCAGGCGGAATTGGCTAAAAGGCAGATGCGGGGTTGTGGCAGCATGTTTAGTTTCACGCTAAAAAATGCCAGCATACAAAGCATTGAGGCCTTTTGCGACAGGTTGCAACATATTTTAATGGCGGTATCATGGGGTGGGCACGAGAGCCTGATTATACCCGCCATTGCCGGCGTACTTGTGGATGATTTTGATAGCAATAACCCCCGACACGTGCTTATCCGCATGTATGTAGGTTTGGAAGATGCTGATTATTTGATAAAAGATTTGGCACAAGCCTTAGCATAATCCGTAGCCTATATGCAAGAAAGGCAATTTACAAGCCGTATTTCAATAGCTTGTAAATTGCCCGTTCAATACAATATCGATACCGTAGCAGTAAATTCTTAAAATGGCAGGTCGTCTTCTTCCGGGCTCGAGCTTAGGTCGGCCGGGGCAACGTACTCTGGGGTGGTTTTGGCACCTGCCGCGGCAAGCGCGTTTATTTTCCAAAGCTGTAGCGAGTTAAAATAGGTTTTTTTGCCTGTTTTGTCGGTCCATGGCCTACCCCTTAGGTTAAAGAAAACCTCTATATCATCACCTACTTTTACATTATCTAAAAGGTTGCAACGATCCTGAATGGCCTCAAATTTTAAATATTCGGGGTATTGCGGATTTTCTACATATTCCAAAATCAATTCCCTTTTTTTTAGCGATTCAGTAACCTGCACCGTTGGCGTTACTTCGTATACTTTACCCTTAATTTCCATACGTTAAAAAATTAAAAATGTAAAGTTAATAGATACAAAATAAAATAGGGCGTATTTAATTTATAAATTTTGGTTTTGGCGGGGAAGTTTTCCACAATAAAGTTGAAATAGTTATCAAGCGTTGTAAACCACCACTCCATTTCGAGCGTCATTCGCTTGAAATTAATGAATCGTCAGCGTCCGCGCTAGCGATTCATTGAATTATTTTGTTTAGCGTGGGAAGCCATAACACCAACCACAAAATTCCTATATTAGCCAATAATCTATACTTTAATGGAACAATTATATCAACTCGAAAAAATTGTATGGACAGATGCTGACTTTAATGTAATGAATTGGCATGATTGTCCTATACATGCAATATCCTTTACAAAAGAATCTCAACTAATTCTTGATATTGATTACATCTTCAAGTGGGTATTGATTAAGAACACGAGGCACTATAAATTTTGGATTGCACCTTGCACACTCGTATTTGAAAATGTCTACAACATCGCAATTGAGACTAACTATACAACGCTTACGATTGATCATATATCCAAAGAGAATCCTCAAAAACCAAAAAACTCAGCATATATTGGTAAAGACTTTGAGTTCGATTGGATAATTGAAACTACTGTAGGGGAAATAAATTTTAAATCGGTTGGTTATATTCAACATGTTCGCCAAAAACCAATCTTATTAAGGAGTCAGGAAATTAATATGGAAATTAGGGGTGGAGTTTCTTTCGATACTTCATTTATTCAATTAAGTTAGCTGAGACAAACAAATACAAACCCCATAATAATCCACACCGCTCCCGCAAGGGCGTCCCTTGTGGCTTTATGCAAATTAACCAAAAATAGATTTTAGGAAAAGACAAAATATTTCAAAAAAAATTCAGCGTGTCTAAAAACCACAAGGCAGAGCCTTGCGGAAGCCAAGAAGAAGCTAAATAAATCAAACTTTCAGGCGGACAATGCCTTAAATGGCGCATAGCGTTTTTAATTTCTTAAATTCGCCAAATAATATGCAAGTTTTCCAAACCGAGAGTAAAATAATTATCACCTGCAATAAACGCCTATCGGTTTATTTGCAGCAAGAGGTGGAGGCGCTGGGCTTTAAGCCTACCCGCGTGTTCCAAACCGGGGTAGAGCTACAAGGCACCATTACCGATTGTATTCCGCTAAATTTGAATTTACGCTGCGCCAGTCAGGTGTTGTACCTCATCAAAAGCTTTAAAGCCGAGGACCCGAACGAATTGTATAAAAACGTGGTGGAGATAGAATGGGAAAAGCTGATTGATTTTTCGGGCTATTTCTCGGTATCATCTACCGTAAACAATGAGCATATCCTTACGCCGCTGTTTGCCAACGTAAAGGTAAAAGACGCCATTGCCGACCGTATAAAATCCATCAAGGGCATACGCCCCAACTCGGGCGCCGATGCCAATAAAACCCTGGTGCATTTGTACTGGCAGGATAGCGACGCCGATATTTTTCTGGATACCTCGGGCGAGACGCTGGCTAAACACAGCTACCGCAAAATACCGGGCAAGGCGCCTATGCTGGAGGCCTTGGCCGCCGCTACCATTATGGCTACCAAATGGGATAGGAAGAGCACCTTTATTAACCCCATGTGTGGTTCGGGCACGCTGGCTATTGAGGCGGCTTTGCTGGCTACCGATAAATGCCCCGGCTTGTTCAGGATGAATTATGGCTTTATGCATATTTTGGGCTACGACGAAACGGTGTTTTTTACCGAACGCCGCAAGCTGAAAGACAAGGCCAAAAAAGAAACCGGATTTCAAATTATAGCTACCGATATTTCGGCCGATGCGGTGGATATCGCGGAAAAGAATGCCAAAACCGCCGGGGTCGACCATTTGATTACCTTCAGCGTTTGCGATTTTGCCGATACCCCCGTACCCGAAGAACCGGGCATTATCATGTTTAACCCCGAATATGGCGAGCGCTTAGGCGTACATACCAAATTGGAGGCCACCTACAAGCGCATAGGCGATTTTATGAAAAAAGAATGCCTGGGCTACCGTGGCTACGTATTTACCGGCAATGCGGACTTGGCCAAAAAAGTAGGTCTGCAAGCCGCCCGCAAAATTGAATTTTACAACGGCAAGTTAGATTGCCGGTTGTTGGAATATGAATTATATTCGGGAACGAAGCGGGAACCGAGGGAGGTGGTGTAGGTTATTAGGTTCTCAAAAAATTTAATACTTTTGATATAAGCCGTTTGATAAACCTTTTATTGAGCAGCTTCCTTTGCATGAAAAAATTATTTCTATTTCTAATCGCCTTGTTTTTTATAAGCAAGGGCATGGCGCAACAGCAATTGGCTTTCCCTTTTCAAGGGGGAAAGGAGGTGATGGTGAGCTTTTTTAATCAGAATATTATCATAACTCCCGAAATTTTACAGAAAAAGGCCACCGGATTGGTTTTGTTCAAGTTTACTGCCGATGAACGTGGGCATATCACCAAAATTATTATTTATTATGCTGATGATGCCTTACTGGCAGTACCCATAGTGCCGGCACTAAAAAAATCGACCAAAAAATGGATCATACCCGATCATGAACGTTTTCACGATTTTATTTTGCCATTTTCAATCAATATTACCGACTTAAAGCTTTCCGATTCAACAGCAACAGTGAAGGCGGTTTATGATGGCTTTTTAAAACGAAAGCCCATCCTATCCAGCAATCAAATCCCTTTGGATATGGCTACACTATTACCGCCCATCAATATCAATTATGAGCTCAAGCCATAGGGTTTTGTTAAAGTGCCAGCTCACCCCTTATTATGGAAAACAAACCCATCCATACACACCGTAAAATTATCCATATTGATATGGATGCCTTTTACGCCTCGGTGGAGCAGCGCGATTTTCCGGAATACCGCGGCAAACCGCTTGTAGTTGGCGGCTTGCCCGAAGGCCGGGGTGGCGTGGTAGCAACGGCCAGTTATGAGGCGCGCAAGTTTGGCATCCGCTCGGCTATGCCATCTAAACAAGCATTGAAGCTTTGTCCGGAGGTATTGTTTGTACGGCCAAGGTTTGATGCCTATAAGGAAGTATCGCAAAAAATCAGGGCCATATTTGGTAGGTACACCGATTTAATTGAGCCGCTCTCGCTCGACGAAGCCTATTTGGACGTTACGGTTGATAAATTGCGCGTAGGCTCGGCCATTGAAATTGCTAAACAAATAAAAAACGCCATCAGGGATGAGTTGCAGTTAACCGCCTCGGCGGGGGTATCTATCAATAAGTTTGTAGCCAAAACCGCTTCGGATATCAACAAGCCCGACGGACTCACCTTTATTGGCCCCTCCGCGGTACATGCCTTTATGGAAAAGCTACCGGTAGAAAAGTTTTTTGGCGTGGGCAAGGTTACCGCCCAAAAAATGAAAAACATGGGGCTGCATACTGGTGCCGACCTAAAAAACCTAAGTGAAACCGATTTGATAAAACATTTTGGCAAGCAAGGTAAGTTTTACTATCAAATAGTACGTGGTATTGACAACCGGGAGGTACAACCCCATCGCGAAACAAAATCGTTGGCGGCGGAGGATACCTTTGCTTATGACTTGACCAGTTTGGAAGAAATGGAATTGGAGCTTGATAAAATTGCCAAAACGGTTGCCAATCGTTTAAGTAAATATAGCTTGCTAGGTCGTACAATCACCCTAAAAATAAAATACAGCGATTTTAAGCAAATCACCCGCAATCAATCATTTAGCTTGGCTATTGGCGATGTGGAAACCCTATCGGCCACAGCCAAAAAACTATTAAATGG
>CAIYNX010000070.1 GCA_903927645.1 uncultured Mucilaginibacter sp. | reverse complement strand
TATACCATTTTCTTGATATCACGTAAATGGTCGAAACTATTGATTTTACTAGCTTTTCTCCCAATTTCGCAACAGTCTGTTGCGAAATTGATTACTCCTGTTCCAGTATCTGTTCCAGCTCATCTATAGCGGGTAGTTGCGATTTCAATTCTTCCGGCACAGCCTTAGCCAGTTGATAATCTGAAACGCCCATAGGCTGGTTATAGCCTTTAAGAGCATATTCGGCCAGCACATCATTTTTGCCCTTGCACAGTAGTATGCCTATGGTATTATTATCTGTGCCGCTTTTCAGCTTGTCGTTTATTACGTTGATGTAGAAATTAAGCTTGCCTGCATCGCCCGGCTCAAAAGGGCGCGATTTCAGCTCTACTACCACATAGGCATGTAGCCGGGTATGATAAAACAGCAGGTCGGCATAAAAATCTGAGTCTCCTACCTCGAAGTGTACTTGCCTGCCAATGAAGGCAAACCCCTGCCCTAATTCCAACAAAAACTTAGTGATGTGGGTGGATAGTTGCTCTTCTATATTCCGTTCATCAGCGGTTTCTTTGGCCTGCACAAAATCGAAAATATAGGGGTCTTTCAGCAGGTAGTTGGCAAAGTCGGTTTGCGGGCCGGGCAGCGTATGCTGAAAATTGTTTATTTTCTTTGTCTTTATCTGCCTTTTAAATAACCCTGATTCGATATGCATGGACAGGATATTTCGGCTGGTGCCATGCTCTATTGCATGAAGCATGTACCATAGGCGTTCGCCCAGGTTTTTCACCTTGTCCTGCAATAACACATGGTGGGTCCAACTGATGCGCGACAGCACTGATTGCAAAAATAAACTATCTGTTTCGTCGGCTGTATTGCTTGTTGCTATTGATTTATAATCATTACTTAAATTATTCAATTTCGCAACACCCTGTTGCGAAATTAGAAATTTGGTATTGGGTACATTCAGCAATTTTGCAACAACCTGTTGCGAAATTACATCCTGTGTTTTCAACTCCTGCTCAATTTCAATAAAGCGGGATATAATATCGGTACTGTACGATCCTGCAAACTGTTTCATATACAGCAGATTGCGCGGCGAAAAGCCCTTCAGCTTAGGATATGCCTTACCCAGGTCTTGGGATAATTGATTGATGATATTGGCACCCCAGCCCTTTTGCTCCTGGTTTTGGATAATGATATTGCCCAGTTGCCAATATAATAATAGCATCTGGCGGTTGGCAGCCATTACTGTGTGTATTTGCGCCTCGTTAATCCTTTGCTTTAATTCTTTGAGTAAAGCAACGTACTTTTTATCAGCCATAGCCTGATTATTAGTAAACAATTTGATTCAAATCTCTGGTAAATTACATTAGGAACGATTACAAGAGCATCTTTTCTAAATTCTTTAATGCCTCGCCACGCTCTTTATCCAGCTCCTTTATTTCGGCAATAATAGCAGCAGGTGTATTGTAAGATTTTTCTTCGTACACTGTCTCTTTATATCGGTTTATGCTCAGGTCGTAATTGTTGGCTCGTATCTCAGCCACCGGAACAAAAAAGCTCTTATCAGTGCGGGTATTCTTACTATCTTTCTCAAGGTGATGCCAGCGATTTACAATATCAGGTATGTCATTGTTTTTTTCATCGGGCTGGCGTTTGTCATCCAGTGTAAAGCCATCGCCATTCATATCATAAAACCATAC
>CAIYNX010000069.1 GCA_903927645.1 uncultured Mucilaginibacter sp. | reverse complement strand
ACTAAAATACATTGTCTTGATTTTGTTAAGCCTTGGCTGCCTATAATCTGTATGGGTAGCATTGTATAAATTATTTTTAGAATAGCTCGAACCAAAATGAAACTGTTAAAAAAATGTGCCGGGTATTTAATTTTAATGACCCTTACACTACAAGTTAAAGCACAAATCTCCATCGGAATCTCTGTCAGAACAGCACCCCCTGCAATGCCCGAATATGTTCAACCCCCTTGCCCAACCGATGGTTATTTATGGGTTCCGGGATATTGGGCCTATGGTGATGACGACGGATATTATTGGGTTCCGGGTGTATGGGTTGCACCTCCGCGCAGAAATTATTTATGGACGCCAGCCTATTGGGGCTTTGAAAATGGTTATTATGGTTTTCATAGAGGGTATTGGGGAGAACATGTAGGTTTTTATGGAGGCATAAATTATGGCTATGGATATGGAGGTGCTGGTTTTGTTGGAGGTTCTTGGTCGCATGGTTCTTTTCAGTACAATACAGCAGTTGTAAACGTAAACTCAACTGTAGTTCGTAATACCTATGTTGACCGTTCGGTGGTTAATAATACCACAATTAATAATACCACTGTAAATAACCGTTCGAGCTTTAATGGGCCGGGTGGGGTTACTGCGCAGCCTCGCCCTGAAGAAAAGGCCTATATGAGGGAAAAGCACGTTGAACCCACCAAAGATCAACTTCAGCATGAGCAAGTAGCAAGTAAAGATAAAAGCCAGTTTGCATCGGTAAACAAAGGCCATCCTGCGGCGGCAGCTCTTAACAAAATAGGAGGTCAGCCGGTAAATGAACGCGGAAAAAATGTAAATAATTCAAGTTTTAATAACAACAGCAATAATAAAAATAATAAGGAAGGAAACAATGCTTCTGCAAATAACAAAAACCAAGCCGACCCAGCCAATAACCCGGCTAAAAAGGATAATTTAAATAATCAGAAAAATAACCCAGCCGACCAAGCCAATAACCCAGCTAAAAAGGATAATTTAAATAATCAGAAAAATAACCCAGCCGACCCAGCCAATAACCCGGCTAAAAAAGATAATTTAAATAATCAGAAAAATAACCCAGCCGACCAAGCCAATAACCCGGCTAAAAAGGATAATTTAAATAACCAAAAAAATAACCCAGCCGAACCAAATAAGGAGCAACTAGGTAAACCTCAAAATTCTCCGCAAGCGGCTCAACCGGCGCAGCAAAAGCCAATACAAACGCCCAACAATTCAAAACCTGAATCAAGGCCAGCACGCGAGCCGCGAGCTCCAAGGCAACCATCAAGCCCGACGCCACAGCCGCGCGCACCTAGGCAAGAAGCCAGACCTAAGCCTCAACCTCGAGCACCAAGACAGCCATCAAGCCCAAGGCCTCAAAGCAGAGCACCACAACCACGTATGAATGCAAGACCAGCAGGAAGACGTAGATAGTACTTAGTTAAATAATTAATTTTTAAATTCTTTGATAGCATATTTTAAGGATTAAGTAATATAACAAATTATGAAAAGAGTTTTATGGATACAAGTATTAGGTGCAATTTTCTTCATGCCCATTAGTAGTAAAAAAATCATTGCAAACAATACTAATCAGAATAATAAAACTTATAACATAGTTGATTATGGTGCTTTAAATAACAGTAGCAAATTTAGCACCACAGCAATTCAAAAAGCAATTGATACTTGTAACAAAAATGGAGGCGGCATAGTATTGGTTCCTCCCGGAGATTATAAAATTTCACCTATTCAATTAAAAACAAACGTTACATTACAATTACAGGAAGGGTCTACGCTATGGGGTGATTCTAATATAAGCGACTATCTTGCTTTGGAACAAAAAGTTTTTAATACTTCTACCAATCATTCGGCGCTAATTATTGCAAGTAATGCTTCAAATATTAGTATTATAGGTTCAGGTAAAATAGGTGGACAAGGAGCTAGTTTTTCTTTTATTTCAAAGCTGGAGAATTTAAGACCCAAAATTATAGACTTCGAAAATTGCAAAAATGTTATAGTTAAAAATATAAGCCTTAGAAATTCCGCGTATTGGACACAATGGTATTTAGGTTGTATCGGGGTTATTTTGGATCATATTACCGTAAATAGCTTCTCAAACTCAAATAACGATGGTTTTGATATCGATTCGCAAAATGTTAAGGTTACTTATTGCAACTTAAATTCAAGCGATGACGGCATGTGTTTAAAAAGCAAATATGCCCTACCATGCCGCAATGTTGAAATTTCAAATTGTACCATTAGCAGCAATGCAAATGGCATTAAGTTGGGTACGGGCTCAACCTCGGGTTTCAAAAATATTTATATTCATGATTGTACGGTAAAAGCACCACCTGTTTCTCCTTTTTTAAACTGGTCGGCAATAACCACAATTACCAATCCAATTTCAGATATATTGCGTTTGGCATTAGAGGTAGTGGATGGGGATGTGATGGATAGTGTTAAAATTGATCATATAAACATGAGTGGGATCATGAATCCGCTTTCCATTTGGTTAAGGGATAGAAGCCGACAAAATCCGGATAAGCTGGGAAATTATGGCGTTTTACAGAATGTTTGGATAAGCAATATAACCGCCGTAAACGTTACCACCAGGATGAGCGGCTCAATAACAGGGAATAATTACATCAATAAAACCTTAAAACAGCAAGTATATCAGCAAGTAAAAAATGTTAATTTATCAAATATTTCGTTTACATCGCCCGGTAATTCAACTGGTTTAGATACGGCCTTAACCACTTTAGAACCCAAAGAAGCTTATCCCGAAATTTTTCATTTAACCCCCAAAATTCCTAATACCAATACCCTTAATAATGCCATGCCCGCCTTTGGGTTATTTATTAGGCATGTACCAGGTATTACCATTAACAATGCAAGTTTTAATTACCTGAACAATGATTTACGACCTGTTTTTTATCTGGAAGATGTTCAACATTTAACAGCCAATGGTATAAATTATCAAGCACCAACCGGAGGTGGCCCATTGGTAAAGGCTAAGGATACCAGCTACAATAAAATTAATTTTAATAAAAAATAAGAGGAAGATAAAAAATGGTATTACGCTAAAATAAGGTGTTAGCGTTTGAAAAGCCCTACTTATGCAATGGATCTATAAACAAACATACTTTTTAAAATACAATTTTATATACAATTAACCCCTATAATAAATTAACATTAAAACAACTAAGAAATGAAAAAGATTAAAATTTTCAGGATTAAATTAATTTGCTTGTCAAATATTGTAATTTTTGCAGTCCTCTTATTAAATTCTTGCACCAAAATTGGACCCATTGGCCCGGCAGGCCCAACTGGTCCTACTGGACCCCAAGGACCCAAAGGTTCTACCTATTTGGGTTCTGTTGCCGGTTATATAACCCTTTACGACCAATATGGTTATCCGGTTTTAAGTGGACTAAGCGGTATAAATATTGTAGTTGATAGCGTTGGAAAACCAATTGCAAAAACCACAACCGATGGTTCAGGACATTACTTTATTCCGAAAATTTATACCGGATATTATACCATGGCAGTAAGCAATCCATTAACTTCGCCAAGCTTTGGTAACCAATTTGGGTATTTTGGCTTTCAGGCCGATACCCTTCAACGAAATGTAAGTTTGTCAAGTCAAGCCAATTTTAGCCCAACTTCTGTAAGTGCTTCCTACAATAATACTTTAGGTGTTGATAGTTTATATATTACAGTGGCCAATAAAGACCTACTTACCAGGAGTGTAATAATATTTATTGGAAATACAGCCAATGTAAGTAGCAGTAATTATTTAGGTTCAAAAACGGTTAGTATTAATGCCGGTAGTACCGTGAGTAAAATTAGTATTCCTGCCATAGAATTAGCAGAATTAGGCATTCCTGCCGGCAATACGGTTTATTTTGCCTTTTATGGAGAACCTGTTAGTGATAAATCTGTTTACCTCAATCCAAATACCGGATTAAATGTTTATACTGCCCTAAGCACTACACATTTAATTGATAGCACCACAGTTGCAACGGTAATTCCATAACTAAACCATTTAACAACATAAAACATTAAAAATTAACCTAACAAAAATTAGGAAAAAACCTCCCCCAAATTAATTGCGGGAGGTTTTTTATTTTTATTTGGCGAAAGCATTAGCGAGGCGGTGCTTGTGAAAAGAAATCTTTGTTATTTATAAATTTATTTAAATACCGATAATTATAATTATTCAATGGGATAAGCAATTGAAAAAGTTACTTTGATTGATTGAATTTTTGTAAGTACACAAACATTCCTACGCTAATGCTTGTGCGTGATGAAGGAATTAGAATATTGACTGGATTAATTATATTGTTTACTTGTACAAAAGGATCGATTCGTTAATGCATTCGCTTGAAATGTAGTTTTATTTAATAAGATTATGATTACATGTTTATGAATTTTCATTTTAAATAATGCATTTTTGGTTTTCTATTTCAATTCTTCAATTTAAAAATAATGCAAAACATATTAAAGTTTTATCTTTTAAATGAACAACCAACTACCTGTCCTATATGTGGGGCAAGGACGAATTGGATTGCTGATTTTTCCCACACTCAAAATAAAATGATATTGCATGAGTGCTTAGATTTAAATTGTAAATATTTATTTGCTGAGATAGAAGTTTAAAAATGAAAGAAGGACAACGACTATGGACTTATGAGGAATCAACTTTAGCTATTAACCTTTATTGTAAAATTCCATTTGGACAGATGCATTCGAAAAATCCAGAAGTAATTGAACTGGCAAAATTAATTGAACGGACGCCTAGTTCAGTTGCTCGGAAGCTAGGTAACTTTGCAAGTTTTGACCCGAAATTAAGACAAAGAGGTGTTCGTGGCCTAGAGAATAATAGTAAACTAGATAAACAAATTTGGAACGACTACATGCAGAATTGGGATACTCAATTTATCGCAAGTGAGCAGCTATTAGCTAAAAGAAAAAATACAACAGTAGAAAAATTAAACAATATTGACCTTGATAATATAAAAGAGGTGGAGGGTTTGGAAAAAGAAAGATTAGTTTCTGTAAGAGTTAATCAGTCGCTTTTTCGTAAAATGGTACTTACAAACTTCAATAATAAATGTTGTATTACTGGAATTAATCAAGCTGAACTTTTGGTTGCGAGTCATATTTTACCATGGAGTATTGATAAAGGCAATAGACTAAACCCTAAAAATGGGTTGGCTTTAAACGCATTGCACGATAAAGCATTTGATTGTGGTTTAATTACTATTAGTGAGGATTTTAGGATTAAAATTTCATCGCTTTTTTTTAACAACCCTGAAGTAACAAGTATAAAACAGAATTTTATTGAATACGAAGGCAAATCTTTGTTTGAGCCAAAAAAGTTTTTTCCAGATATTGAATTTTTAAAAAGGCATAATGAAAGATTTAAGGGATAATTGAATGAAAGCTTTGGGGTATTGTTATAAATCAGTAACTTCAACTATAATCCTATCCTACCAAACTAAAAAAATACTTATCCCGCTGTCTGAAGTTTATTAACTTCAGACGACTATGCCCGGAGATTGCATCTCCACCAGTAAAAAGGCGGAGTAACTATTCAACAAAACCCCTCTGTCTGGATTCTCCAGCCTTTCAACAACTATCCCAAAAGAATCGTCTCCACAAACCCCTACTTCACCCGCTCCTTCACCCTTTCCTCCACCTTCGCCAATTCCTTTAAATTGCTTTCGGGTTTATCCAGGTAAAAATAGGCGGTGGCGGCGTAATCGTCGGTT
>CAIYNX010000068.1 GCA_903927645.1 uncultured Mucilaginibacter sp. | reverse complement strand
CGCGATTTTTTAGGGACGCGCAAAATAGAATTATTTAAATAAAGGCACAATATATTGTTGTTCACAAAAGTTTTACAGGTTTGTTAATAAGCTATTTTTATAAATCCAATTATTGTAACAATTATTCAGCTATTGTTAACTTTACCAAAAAGGCTTATCTTTTTAACTTTATTTAATATATGTTTGTTCTCCCTTTTAGGGTTTATAGTATGGCCATAGCATATAAAAAACAAATTGATAATGATACAGCGTTTGCCATCTGGAAAATAGAAGAAGAGGCAGATGATTTATATAATCAACTTCAGTTAAATGAGGAAGAAAAGGCATATTATGAGCAATTAAGTGCCGGAAAGCGTAGTTTACATTGGCTGGGTACCAGAGTATTGCTGCGAAGGATGCTTAATACAGACGAATATATTGACTGTAAGGTTGATCAACATGGTAAACCTTATTTGATAAATCTACCTTATCATATTTCTTTAAGCCACTCGTTTGAATATGCAGCTGTAATGATCAGTAAAAAACATTATGTAGGCATTGATATTGAGCAGGTAAAGCAAAAAGTTGAACGGATAGCACATAAGTTTATGCGGAAGGAAGAAATGGTATTTGTAACTGATCCGGATAAGATTAAAAAGTTATATGTTTGCTGGTGTGCCAAGGAAGCTGTTTATAAGTGTTATGGGCAAAAAGAAGTATCGTTTGTAAACCATATTAGGCTTGAGAAATTTGAACTTCAAAATGAAGGAATTGTGGATGCACAATTAATAAAAGAGCCTGTTAACATCAAATATCAGGTTGGTTACATGCAATTTAAAGACTATATGGTTGGTTATGTAAAAGGTTTATAGCATGGTAAACAAAAATGTAACATTTCAAGATTGGGGTTTAATAGATTATAAAGAAGCATGGGATAAGCAAGAAAAAATTTTTGCCGAAACAATTAAATTAAAAACTGAAATTAGAAATTTACATACCGAAAATTTAGGTAAATACGAAATCACCCCTAATTATCTCATATTTTGCGAACATCCACATGTATACACCTTGGGCAAAAGCGGTAAAGCCGAGCATTTGCTTCTGGATAAAAATGAATTGATAGAGAAACAAGCTACTTACTACCCAATAAACCGTGGGGGTGATATTACCTATCATGGCCCCGGTCAAATTGTTTGCTACCCTATCTTAGATTTGGATAATTTTTTTACCGACATTCATCTTTACTTGCGTACCCTTGAAGAGGCTGTAATTTTAACTTTAGCCCATTATGGATTAATAGCAGGCAGGTATCCTGGTTATACGGGAGTTTGGTTTGATGCCGATAATGAAAATGCCCGAAAAATTTGCGCAATGGGAGTACGTTGCAGCAGATGGGTTACCATGCATGGATTAGCCCTTAATATCAATTCCGATTTAAGTTACTTTAAAAACATAGTACCATGTGGCATTGATGATAAGGATGTAACCTCATTAAAACGCGAATTAAACAATGAAGTTAATATAAATGAAGTTAAAGAAATCCTAAAGCATCATATTTCCGTACTTTTTGGTATGGAGATTTTATGAAAATCGTTTTTCTTTTATTTATTTTATTGATTGCGTGGTCAAATTGCGCTAAAAAGTCAGTGAGCCCCATTTATGATACATCTATTAATATGGATCAAAAAAATTCTGATACAGTAAATCATTTAAAAAAAGACTCGATTTCGTATCTGGCACTTGGCGATTCTTATACAATTGGGGAATCTGTATCTCAAGAACAGTCATTTCCATACCAATTGTACAATGCCTTGAATTTATACTTTTCGAACAATGGGATTCTTAAAGATTGTTCGGCTCCAACAATTCTTGCTACTACTGGTTGGACTACCGATAATTTGATTGAGGCGATTGATCAAAATGGCTTGGCTAATAAAAGGTTTAATTTTGTTACCCTATTAATAGGTGTAAATGATCAATACCAAAATTTAAGTATCAACAATTACCAAATTAAATTTCAGGAAGTGCTCAAAACTGCAATCGGTATCGCCAGTGGCAATGCCAAAAATGTTTTTGTTTTATCAATTCCGGATTATGGAGTAACCCCATTTGCCAATGGCAGAGAAAATATTATTGGTCCTGAAATTGACAATTTTAATGCGGTAAATCTTAGAATAAGTACCCAGTTAGGTGTTCAATATTTAAACATTACAAGCATTTCAAAAGAAGCAGCGTTTTATCCAAATTTAATAGCTCAAGACGGACTACACCCTTCAGCAACCATGTACCAATTATGGGTAAGCCAGCTCATGCCATTGGTAGCGCAGCAATTTAAGAAATGAATTACTATTTGGCAGCAATTTCTGTCAAGGCCTTAACAAATTTATCCAAATCATTGATAGTTGTATAAACATGGGGAGTTACTCGTACGCAACTTATATTTTCCCAAACAATACTAACTGTATGAATTTTATATTGATTAAATAAGGCCGCCTCTAAATCAGCCGGTTTTATACCATCAATACTAACACCACAAATTGCGCATGAGTATTTAGGATTTAATGAAGTATGCAATTTAACCTTAGGTATTTGTTGTGCTTTACTTGCCCAATAGTTTTTAAGATACCTGATTCTATCTTCTTTACGTTTTCCACCAATTGCTTCATGAAAATTTATAGCCTCGCCAATCCCCTGTTCTATCGGAAAACTACGAGTACCTAATTCTTCAAACTTCCTTATGTCGGTGCTATGAGGCTTTCCGCTGCTTGGAAGTGGCCAAATCTTTTCAATTTTCTCCTTTTTCACCCAAAGCATACCACTGCCTATAGGGGCCGATAAAAATTTATGCAAGCTGGTTCCAAAATAATCGCAATGCAAATCGGCAATTTTAAAGTCGAGCAAACCAAATGAATGTGCACCATCAACAATTACTTCTATACCCCTTGCATGAGCCATATCACAAATTTTTTGGACCGGCATAATCTGACCAACCCAATTAATCATATGCGTTACATGGATCAACTTTGTTTTAGCCGTTATAGCCGCCTCATAGGCTCTAACAATTTGAGCATCATCTTCAATTGGCAAATCAAAATTTAACTGCTTATAAATAATACCTTCACGCAATACCCTTTGCTGATAGGCTTGTATCATGTGCGGGTAATCCTGTTTAGTACCTATAACTTCATCGCCACTTTTAAGATCGAGCCCTAAAATAATGGTATTGAGTGCTTCTGTAGCATTTCTATTAATTGCAATCTCCTCGGGCAAAACGCCAGCTAAATTAGCCAGTTTCTCTCTTAAAGGCTCCCTTCCCTGGTCAAGTATTCGCCACATAAAATAGGAAGGCCCTTCATTGGCCAATTGATTATACCGTTCAACCGCCTGTTGAACTACTATTGGTGAAGGTGAAACCCCACCATTATTTAGGTTGATAATACTTGGATTTACCGAATAGCAACGTTGTATTGTTCCCCAATAATCCTCATCTTCAGTAATCTGGTTTGGTAATAGTTGATTTACTTTTTTGGCGGCATTTTTAAAATCAGCCCCATGTACCTCATTAAAAAGGCTATTTACCGAAAATGCCCCAGCAATTGTGGCGGCTTGTTTTAAAAACGCTCTCCTATTATTGAAGTTCATATTTGCAATATAAAGTTGTTATCCAAATATAAAGTTTATGTTACTTATTTTAAATATATTAAGCTAAATAAATGGTTAAAAAATAAGATTTTATATTTTTTGTGTTTTTATTTTAGAAAAACATCTAACCTAAAAAACCTATTTTTACGGGAAATTTATTATATGGCATTTATCCCTCCTTCTACAGCAGGTTCTCCTGAAACCGCGTTTACTCGGTTATTAACCATCATGGACGACCTAAGGTTAAACTGTCCGTGGGATAAAAAGCAAACTTTTGAAAGTTTACGCCATCTCACTATTGAGGAAACATATGAATTATCGGATGCAATTTTAAAAGCAGATATGCCCGAAATTAGAAAAGAATTAGGCGATTTAATGTTGCATTTGGTTTTTTATGCCAGAATTGCTTCAGAAACGAATGATTTTTCCATTACCGAAGTTTTAAATGGCATTTGCGATAAATTGATAAACAGGCATCCTCATATTTATGCCGATACCATGGTGGATGACGAAGAGGATGTAAAAAGAAATTGGGAACAGATAAAATTAAAGGAAGGCAATAAATCAGTACTTGGTGGTGTACCTTCATCCTTACCAGCTTTGGTAAAGGCTTCGCGAATACAGGAAAAAGCCAGGGGTGTAGGATTTGATTGGGAAGAAAAAGAACAAGTTTGGTCAAAAGTTGAGGAAGAATTAGCGGAATTTAAAAATGAATTTAATGTTATAGAAACAATAAATATAGACCAAGAAAAAGCCGAAGCGGAATTTGGTGATTTATTATTTTCATTAATTAATTATGCCAGATTTATTAATATTAACCCTGAAAATGCACTTGAAAAAACGAATAGAAAGTTTATAACCCGGTTTCAATATCTGGAACAAAAGGCCAATGAAACCGGAAAAAAAATACAAGATATGACCCTTGCAGAAATGAATGTTTTTTGGGATGAAGCAAAAAAAATATAATTATATTAGGAAATATTGTATCAAATGAAATAAATTATACGTTAATACTTTTAAACTTTTATTCTATGAATCCCCAAATTATAAAATCCACTTTTTTACTAGTATTTTTCTTTTTAGCAGGGTGTGCCGGTAAATCAATTGTTGCACCAACAACAAATAATGCTCCCTTTGGCACTTTTGGAGGGCAGTTTTCCTATTACCATGTAAATTCGCAAACACATAAAAAAGATTCTTTAAAAGCGAATATTGTATTAACGCTAAATAAATCAACCGGATTCAGTATAACCGGAGATACTACCACCGTTCATGCTGGAAGCCATGGTGGTTATATAATTAATAGTAGCTTCACTAATATATTGTTTCTTGATGAAACTTACCCTAAAAGCGGCACACCCACTAAAACTCATTTAAATGGTGTTTATAACTATACTTTTGATGGTACAAATCTTCAAATAGCAGCGTATGGAGCCTTGGATACACTCTCATTAGTATATGTTCTTAAAAGAACATCAAATTGATGATGATAATATAATCAACCCTAGTAAACCAATTTCCTGAATATTTATTTATTGCAAAATAAAATAGACAATATTTAAAATAAATTCTGCAAAATGTAGCGTTATTACCGGCTAATACGTAAAGTATTTAAATACTATTATTATAATAAAAGATTAACTATAATTAATGCTTCATTCGCTTGGCATTGCTGAAAATGAAATAATAAACCAATGCAAAAATGGCAGCTTAAAATACCAGGAAATGCTATATAAGCAGTTCTATAGATATGCTATGGGAATAAGTTTGAGGTATTGCCTAAACAATGATGACGCCTTGGAAGTAGTTAATGACGCATTTATAAAAGTTTTCAATAATATAAAAGGTTACAATAATGATAAACCTTTTAAAGCATGGCTAAGAACAATTGTAGTAAATACCTCAATTGACCGCAGACGCAAAGAATTAAAACACCAGCTTAATATTGACATTGAAAGTGCAATTCATGTTCAAAGTTCGGCAAATGTTATTGAAAACTTAAATGTGCAGGATATTTTAAAGCTCATGCAACAATTGCCTCCAATCCAACTAACTATTTTCAATATGTACGAGATGGATGGCTATAGCCATGACGAAATTTCAATTATATTAAATATACCAACAAGTTCATCAAGGGTATATTTAAGCAGGGCTAAAGAAAAATTAAGATCATTAATAATATCAGAAACAAAAAACGATGTACGAACAGTTGGATAACGACTTGAAAAAACGGATCGGGGAAGTTTTTGAAAATATTGAAACCCCCACTGCCGATGAAGGTTGGCTACTTTTGCGAGAGAAATTCCCTGCAAAAGAGAAGAAAATATTACCAATTTTTTGGTTCAGGCTTGGCGCAGCCGCGGCTATTTTTATAATATTGCTTGGCGTTAGTTTCTTAATTTTCAAGGATCAAAATCGCCAGACAGACCTTGCCACTCAATTAACTCCGAATAAACTCAATAATAAGTTGAATAAAAGAGAGCAAGCCGAAAGTGGTATTCATCCAAATGCTATTTCTAAAGTACAGGCCATTAAACAATTTAAAAAAGATTCAATAATTAAGGAAGACATAAATAAAGATTCACATGTTATAAGCAATCAAGATTTTGATTCATATAATAGGATTGCGATAAATAAAAGGAATTTATTAAAAGTTAGAAGGCAACCCGGCCGTAAAAAAGTTGCCTCAAATATGGCAAGTAGGTATTACTTAAGCTCAACAAAAATTAGGAAATCAAATAATATTGAGTCAAATAACTATCAGGCTAATATTGAAAAAGACAATACAAACGCTGCTTCAATTGAACTTGACAGAATTGTGGTAGAAGAGTTAAATGCAAGAAAATTAAATTTGGTTATAAAAAATAGTCCTAAAACTTTTGATATAAAAATTCAGAAACCAGAAACTGAAAATAATAAATCTGCAATCTATAGCTTTCTAGCAAAAAGTTCTGAAAATTATCGTGATAGCAAAGAAGATAAAGATGATGAACCGGTAAAAAAGTTAAGTTTTTCATTGTATGAAGCAACCTATTTAAACTTTGCCAAAGGTAGTAACACCGAAGTTAATCTTGGCATTGGGTTAACAGCAGATGTTTACCTAATTAAAAATCTCAAATTAATAACGGGTATTAATATTGGAAAAAATTCGCTGGATTATACCAGTGCTTCTATTTTAAATAATAACCAAAACATATTTGCATATAATCAGGTACATAATACCAGCGCATTTGCGGTTAATGGATTTACCCCAGCAACCCAAATAAAAGATTATAACGTAGGATTAATTGGACTTGATATTCCAATTAATATAAAATACGAACTTGAAAATTACTATCTCGTTGCTGGGGTAAGTTCTGGAACCTTTATTAACGAAACTTATGCCTACCAATATACTTATCAAAACTCATCAGTACCCCTCAATCAACAAACACAAGGGTCAAGCTCTAGTAAAAGTTTCAATAGCTTTTATTTTGCAAAAACCATCAATATAGCTTTCGGAGCTGATTTGCCATTTGGAAAAAATAATATAATATTTGAACCATTTATTAAATACCCTATTGGTGGCATAGGCTCACAAGATTTACGGTTTGGAGCCAGTGGCTTAAACTTGAAGTTTAAATTTTAGATATGCCATTATGAAAAAAATATTTATAGTAATTCTTTTCTTTTTTTCATTTTCAGTAAAAGCTCAACATATTGAGTTGGCCTTGCAAGCCTACGGAGGGTTATTTCATTTCAGTGGTGGTACAACAAGTTCAGAATCTGCTGTAAACCTAGCTTCCTCCATTTACGGTCAAAGCCCCAATAATAATCCTTTTGGAAGTAATAATGCTTTTAGTTACGGGTTTGGTGCCCGAGCTACCTTAGTTAAAAAAAGCGGTTTTATTTTTGGTTTAAGTGCAGGATATGAGTCATTAAGAAGCAGTTTAGCCATAAGTAGTGTATATATTAACAGTAATATATCCGGTAATACTTTCTATGATATTATCAGCTCTTATCAAATTAATGCTTCAGGACAAACTATTTTAACCAGTAACCAATTAATTATGAGTCCGTTTATTGGTTACCGAATAAAAGTAAATAAGGTTAAAATAGATTTTATGCCCGGTGTTGATTTTGGCTTTAATTTGAAGAGTACCGAAGCAGACCAAGCATCAGATACTAAAGGAAATAATTATTTTACCAGCACTAATCTTCAACGTTTACCTACAGATTTAAGGTTAAAATTTGGTGCTGCAATGAGTTTTTTAAATTATGGTTTAACGGCAGGTTTCTCGCAAGGGCTTACCAATTTAAATAAGAATACTGCTAATAATAGTGCAAATAGTGAATTTTTACAATTAGGTATTTCCTATAAATTACTTTAAAAATCAGGTTTATACCTATTGTAAAATTATTGCATTGCCTTTAATAGTGATACCCCAATATTATCTGTGCTTTCGGCCGCATTTGATAGTATCACAACTCCTTGTAATTTTTCTTTATTAAAGGCCAGAAAACTGCTACTTCCGTATGTTCCACCATTATGAAAAAAGTAATCGAGCCCGTTTACTGATATTATATGCCATCCCAGTCCAATTTTTACATCTTTTGTAAAAGTTACTTTTTGAGTTAGTTCAAAGGCTTTTGATAATTTTTCATTACCTGTATGCATGTTGGCCTTTGTAAATAACAATAAATCGTTAACAGTTGACCTTAGCGCGCCACAAGGAGCAAGTATATCGAAGTCCCATGCAGGGGTTGGATCTCCTGTTTCGTTATAAACCTGAACAAACCGAGGAGCAAGCAAAGGGTTCAGGTATTGATTGGTACTAAACATGCCCAAGGGTTTACAAATAACCCGGGTTACCATTTGTTCAAAGCTTATTCCGCTTACTTTTTCTAATATATAACCTAATAACCCTACTGCTAAATTTGAATAGGCATATTTTTCGCCAGGTTTAGATTGTAGTTTGCAGGTTTTAAGATAAAGAAGTAAATGATCCTTCGTAAAGTCTTTGTAAGGATTGAGTTCATTGGTAGCACTACTGGCTAAATTATCCGGTATTCTCTCCAAACCAGCGGTATGGTTACTTAAATTTAAAAGGGTAATTAATTTTAGCTCAGGGTTGGCTGCAACTGAATCCGGAAGATACTTGGTGATCGGATCATTTATATTTAATAATCCATCATTGGCATAATAAGCCAGTAAAGTAGCTGTAAAAGTTTTGGTTATTGAACCAATCTCAAAAAAAT
>CAIYNX010000067.1 GCA_903927645.1 uncultured Mucilaginibacter sp. | reverse complement strand
TCTCGCAATAGCTAGCCTAAAGGGTGACTTGAATTTTAAATTTTTTTTGTTTGCTCATCGATATAGGTGTTTTATACCTAGGATATTCTGAATTTCCTATTTTTGGATTAATACCCTTGTCAAATAAATACTAAGCAAAGTATTATTAAATTGATCTACCTAAAATAGGAATGCTTATGGATTCAAAACAGGCAAGCACATCTACCCCCAAATTCTTTCGGGAGGATTTGATTTACTTTTTCCTAAAAATTATTAAAATACTACCGCACGTGCTTAAACTGATGCAAATGATCATACGTTGGGCATAGCCTTTTGGAGCAGTTGGAAAAAAAGAGGAAAACAAAAATAATGGCAAATAAGTAAAGGAGCTGTTTCATATATTTAATAATTAGGTTTTTTTGTTAAAAAAAATTTTAAATCCTTATTAAACAAAGCCTTAACCATATTAAATTTAATGTGTTGGTATTTAGGCTATAAATGCTTAGTTATTTTTAAATCTAAAATTGTAATCATTATAAATAACGCATTAAATGTACATGAGGGTGAGTTACTTTGAAAATAAAAACAGGATATACCCCTAAGAATCAAGCATTACGCATCTTGCGGAAGTGCCGTTAAACTACTATTTGTGCCAGTTTTAGGGGCATAAAAAAGGCTTCGGGTTACCCCAAAGCCTTTTTATTTTAAAATTTTATAATTTCATCAAACCACCCATTCCTTACGCATTTCGCGGCTGCGTAGTTTGTTGGCTTCGTCGTCGTTTATAAATTCTTCTTTTTGCGGGTTCCATTGTAGCGGGCGTTTTAGCTCATAAGCTATATTGCCAATATTACAAACGGTTGCGGTGCGGTGGCCAATCTCCACATCGGCAACTGGCTTGGTACGGTTGCGCATGGCTTGTAAAAAGTCTTTATAATGGTTTTCGCTCAGGTACACATGCTTTTCATTTGGGCCTATCAATTTATCCTTCAACTCAATAGGGGTGGTTTCCAACTTACCACGTTGCACATGTATAGTGCCTGTACTGCCCACAAAGGTTACGCCCTGGTTGCCCACAGGCTCGTGCGTCATGGTGATGCCATTGGCATATTGGTAGGTTAAAAACTCATGGTCTTTATCGGGTGGAGTAATGGAAGTAGGGCCGGTAGCGTCCATATCCAATCCCCATTGGGCAATGTCGAACATGTGTGCGCCCCAGTCGGTCATGCCGCCACCGCCAAATTCTTTATAGTCGCGCCATTTGGCCCAAAAAACATCCTTTAAACCCGGTGCCAAAAAGTGGTTATAAGCCTGCGGACTATTAGGCCCCAGCCAAAAATCCCAATTCAAACTATCAGGGATAGTTTCGGCAGCTAAATTATAAGGTATAGGGGCCACGCCAACATTTACCTTTACAGTTTTAATATCGCCAATATAGCCATTACGTACCAGTTCTACCGCTTGCCTAAACTCATGCCATGAGCGTTGCATGCTCCCTGTTTGGAATACACGGTTGGCCTTCCGGCTTTCATCAACCATGGCCCTACCCTCTTGTATAGTAAGCGAGAGAGGCTTTTCGCAATAAATATCCTTACCGGCACGGGCGGCCAATATGGCAATTACCGAGTGCCAATGATCGGGCACGGCAATAACCACAGCATCAATATCTTTACGACCCAATACCTCCCTAAAATCGGCATAGCCAGTTACTTCGGCGGGAGTGCTGTGTTTCTCTTTTTTGTTTGATAGATATTTTTTTACCTCTTTGTTAAACAATTCCAATTTAGCCCCATACACATCGGCAGCGGCCAAAATATTGATTTCGTTGGTGCCTAAAAAGGCATCTTTTAGTCCGAGGGCTTGTTTGCCGGTACCAATAAACCCAAGGTTAATCATATCGCTTGGTGCGGTATAGCCTTTGCCCAGCACAAAGCGTGGTACAATCATGAAAGCCGCCGAAGCAACTGCTACGTTTTTTATAAATCCCCTTCTGTTCAGGGTTTTTTCATTGCCTTTTTCTGTGTTCATATTTGGTTTATAAATTAGGGTTATAAGGTACAAACGCTCCATTGGCAACCATACCTTATTTGTTTATTTTTGGTTTTTTAAAGTAGATTATTGGTTGGTGTATTATTACTCTTTTGCTATCAAATTTAAAGCAAAACATTTATAATTGTATGCAAAATAGAAAAAAGAAATTTGACATTTCAATATTCTTTCGTTATGTTTAAAGCTGATTATAAATACTAAATAAGCATTATTAGTTTTAGTGTAACCAAATTTTGTAATACATTCATTTTAAAATGAAAAACCTATTTATCCTTTTCATACTAATTTTAACAACCCAACAACTTTTATTGGCACAGGCAGCCGGGCAGCCAAAAAAGAAAACGCAGGGAAGCACACTATCAGGCAGTTTCGCTACCGTAAAAATTATGCCCGATACTGACTGTAGCATTTACATTGATGGCGATTTAAAAGGCACTTTAGCCGCCGGAGCCATTTTAAAAATAAAATTAGAGAAAGGCGATTATATAATAAAAGCTGTTGGCCTTAACAAAGCCGACGAACTAACCCAAACCTATACCGTTGCAACAGTTGGCGTTGAAACCATTTTAAACATTGGCATGGCAAGCGTAGTAAAGGCCCGCTTGGCTAAGGAAGTTGAAGATAAAAGAAATGAAGAGGCACAAAAAGCGAAAGAACTGGCTGATCAAAAAGAGGAAAATGAAAAAGCAGCATTGCAACAAAAAGCGATAGAAGAGGCCCAAAAAAAGGAACAAGCCAAAATTGATATTATGAATAATATTGAAATGGTTTTGGTGCAAGGTGGTGGCTTTGAAATGGGTAGTAATGATAAGTTAGATTTGAATGCAAAACCGGTACATAAGGTAACTGTCAGCAGTTTTAATATAGGCAAATTTGAAGTTACCCAGACGCAATGGAAGGCCGTTATGGGTACAAACCCCTCAAAATTTCAGGATTGTGATAATTGTCCTGTTGATAATGTAAGCTGGGATGATGCACAAATGTTTATTAAACGCCTAAACCAAAAAACCGGCAAAACATACCGATTACCTACCGAGGCCGAATGGGAATTTGCAGCTAGCGGAGGCATTAAAAGCATGAGCAAAGTTTATAGTGGTGCGGGTGATGTATTGGATAACGTAGGCTGGTATTATGATAACAGCAGCCATAAAACCAATCCGGTAGGGCAAAAAAAAGCCAACGAACTAGGTTTATATGATATGTCGGGAAATATAGATGAATGGTGCCAGGATTATTATGATGAACACTACTACGCTACTAGTCCAACTGATAATCCAACCGGACCGGCAACAGGCACTGTGAGGGTACGCCGTGGTGGTTGCTGGAATGATGCTGCACATTATTGCCGCATTGCCAACCGGTATTCAAGTGCCCCAGAGCTTCGCTTTCTTACCTTTGGTTTCCGTTTGGCATCGAATCCGTAGTTTTTGGTTTAATTACCACTCAAAGTCAATAGTTTTTGTCTAATATAACTTCCGCCAGGTGTTAATTGTTGGGTTGTCCATCCACCTGCCACAGGTGCTGCAGGCATTAGGATGGCGGTTGTCTCTTGCTTGTCTGTCAGGTTCCAGGTAACCCAACTTAATTTATTATCTGCCAACCATTTCAGCCATGCTTCGTTCTCGTTTATATCAAATACGCCATTACCGTTTGATTCGCCTACGCCCCATTCAGTAACCATTAAAGGCAAACCCATTTTTAGGGCCTTATCGGCACGGCTTCGTAAACCAGCCTGATGGTTTGGGTCCGAAGCGTAGAAGTGAAATGAATAAGCAATATTATCAAAGCCTTTAATAGCGTCCGCAGCAACAATGTCAACATCCTGGTCCCAATGCGGGCAACCAACTATAATCAAGTTCTGCCCATCATATTTACGAATTTCAGTAATTACCTGGATGGCATAGTTTTTAACAGTGTCCCATCCAACGCGTTCAGGTTCGTTCCATATTTCGTAAATCACATTGGGTAAACCATGATACTTTTTAGCCATGGTTGCAAAAAAATGTTTTGATTGCTCTAAATGCTTAAATCCATGATGGTCGTGCCAATCAATCAACACATAAATACCATCCTTAATGGCCCTATCAACCGTATTTTCAATTAATTGCTGTTGAAATTGTGGTTGCAGTAAATAGCCATTATCAGGCTCCACTGCCATGGCCGCGCGTATTATATCAACTTTGAAATCGGTAGTAAGCCAATCAACCACTGCTGGGTTGTAATATTTTTGTCCTTGCCAAACACTCCATGAAAAACTGATGCCATGCAATTGAGGGGGTACACCGTTTTTATTCACTATTAATCCGTTTTTTATGGTTAAGGCGCCATTTTTATTTAAAGGATTTATATGATTTTGACTAAAAAGTAGTGCATTTAAAAAGCATAGGATTGCTAATAAAGTATATTTAAGCATATTGGTTAGCTTTAAAATTGGTACAATAACAAAGCTAACCAAATTTCCAAATAGTTATAGCGCAGTGGAATAAAGCTTGTGATATTTAATTTTAATGCCTTACCTAAATTATTGATTAACCGGGGCTGTGATTGTTAAGTCGGTTGAACCATTCCCCGAATTAAATGAAATTAGTACGGAGCTTACTAATTTATTATCAACTGAAACATCTGCACTTCCTTCAATTTGTGTATTTGCTGTTTTAAGCGAAATAAAAAAAATAGCGTTTTTAATACCAACAGATTTTTTCACTGTAAAGCCTTTTGACCATTCATTAGCGGTTAATGTTTCAGTAACCGGATTACCGTCGGACCCAGTATATCTAATTTGATAATCTGCTGAAGAGTTCCCCTTAAAATGATAATAAAGGTAATTAGACGGTTCACTTGAATCAATATTAACTTTAGCACAAGAGCAGAATAAAAGCAGTAAAAAAAAACAATAAAGATATTTCATATAATGGCGGAATAAGAAGGATTTCTGATAATTTAGAAGTGAATTTTGATCTAACATAAGTACTTTTTTTTGGATTAATAAAGCATTATTTGAGATTAAAAACCCAATAATCAATTTAAATAATAATTTAGCATGCAATACTGTATTGTTAGCCTTATAATATTTAAGGCACAATATTACATTTACATTTACAAAACAAAAATCAACCAAATGAAAGCAGCAATTTGCACTATAATAGGTCTTTTCTTCTATTTTAACGGTTTTTCGCAGGCAATTCCGGATTCTGTTGCTATTAAACAACTGCTTTTAAAGGAATCAACAAGTTATCACAAAGGCGACCTTAAAGCAAGAGCTGAATGCTGGCAGATACAACCTTATAGCCGTATTGTAGTTTCGACTGCGGAAGGCAGATTTATAGAGGTACCTTTAAGCTCGGTAACCAATCCGCCTGCCAATTTCCAAGCAGATGGTAGTACAGTTATTTTTACCAATATAAAAATTGGGATTTCGGGCAATGGCGCATGGGTAAGCCATGATCAGGAAACTGATACAAAGGATGGTAAAAAGTATTATTCGACCGAATTTAAAATGTTGGAAAAAATTAAAGCCCAGTGGAAATTTGTTGGCATGTCTATACATGGTTTTACCAAATAAATTTGATTTTTACAAAGTGTTAAGGATATTTTAAAGACCCACGGTTAAAGATGCAATATCAAATTAAAAAAGTGGAATTATTAGGCTTTGATCTATGAATTATAAATTTTGAAGCGCAATATCTATTAAATTAAAATGATAATTATTTCTTTACCAAGAAATATATCGCGTAATTTCTTTAAAATTATCCGAATTTCTATCAACCAGGCTATAAGCTAAAAGGCTGCTCCTTAAAACGACGAAAAAAGGAAGATCAATCACCCTAAAAAAATAGAATAAGTAAAAGACAAATGGAGCTTAAGTTTGAAACCGATTATCCAAGTATTTTAGCTCGATTAGCTGCAATTGACCCAATAAAATATGCCTCGACGAGGAATTACATCAATGGTTCGGTTACCTATTTATCTCCTTATATTGCCAGAGGGGTAATTTCAACCAAACAAGTTTTGGCGCATGTGTTAGATAAAAGTTATAAGGTTAAGGAGATTGAACCCTTTGTAAAAGAACTTTGCTGGCGCGATTATTTTCAGCGAGTTGCACAGGTTAAGGACATCAACCTTGAAATTAAACAGCCCCAAACCTCTGTTTTGAATGATGAAATTCCTACCGGTGTTTTAAACGCGAAAACCAATATTGATGGGATTGATATTGCCATTAATCAACTATATCAATCGGGTTATATGCATAACCATTGCCGTATGTATACCGCTATGTTGGTATGTAATATAGCAAAATCGCATTGGCTAAATCCGGCTCAATGGCTATATTACCATTTGTTAGATGGTGATTGGGCAAGTAATGCCTGTAGCTGGCAATGGGTAGCCGGAGCAAATAGTAGCAAAAAATATTTTGCAAATCAGGAAAACATCAACAAATATACAAATACCAGCCAAAGCTATACTTTTTTGGATGCATCCTATGAAGCGCTCGAAAGCATGACCACCCCAACTGAATTATTGGCAACGCGAAAATTTACGCCAGAAAATATACCTGTACCAAAAAGGGAAATAGTGGTTAATAATAAACTGCCTACCTTTATTTACAACTACTACAACCTCGACCCCATTTGGCATAAAAGCGATACCGGAAATAGGATCCTGCTCATAGAACCTAGCATTTTTTCAAAATACCCGATCAGTAAAAAGTGCATGGATTTTATGCTGGCATTAAGTGAAAATATACCGGATATACAGGTTTATGTTGGAGAGTTCAATACTTTAATAACCACCTTCCTACTCGAAACAGTTTATTACAAAGAGCATCCTTTTAACCATAATTACCAAGGCATAGAAGAACCCCGCTACTGGATTGCCGAAGATGTAACCGGCTATTACCCTTCCTTTTTTGCTTATTGGAAAAATTTAGAAAAATTGCTGCTCAAATAAAGATTAACCAAAAAAATAACATGAAAATTATCAGCCTAATTTTAACTTATCTGTTTGCAGCCATTATGCTTTTAGCAGGCATAGCGCACCTAATAAAGCCAGCACCTTATGCTGGTTTGGTGCCTGGATTTTTACCCACCTATGCCGTAATTTATGTTTCGGGTGTGTTTGAAATTGGGATAGGGCTCGGTATATTCATCCCTCGTTTCCGTTCCATATCTAGTTTCGTATTGTTCATCTTGATGATTGCATATTTGCCTATCCACCTCTGGGATGCATTAAAATTGCATCCGGCCATCGGCAGTCATACAATTGCTTATATACGCCTACCTATCCAATTTGTTTTAATTGGTTGGGCTTGGTTTATTTACCTACAAACAAATAAACAATAACTATATAATCCCAATTACCAAACTATATTTTGAGTTATTTATACAGGAAATTTTTATTTGAATATTAAATTTATAAAAAAGAAACCTTACCAGATTCTATATCATAATAAGCCCCAACAATTTTTACTTTGCCTTCTTTTATAAGTTCGGCAATAACCGGACTATCTCTAACAATATTCCCAATAGTAATTTTTACATTGTTTTGGGCAGTTTCATCCATCTTGTTATTGTCGGTATTATGAACAATAGCGGGCTTTATTTTTGATACCAATTGTGTTAAATTGCCTAATTGGGCATTGTCAATGGCACCCTTTACCGCTCCGCATTTATTATGCCCCATCACCACGATTAATTTGGTACCTTTAACCTTTGTAGCAAATTCCATACTGCCCAAAATATCGGCATCCACTATATTGCCTGCTACACGGGCTACAAATATATTCCCAATCCCTTGATCAAATATTATTTCGGGAGGCACCCTACTATCCAAACAGGAAAGTATTAATGAATGTGGGTGCTGGTTTTCTTTTGTATGTTCAATTTGGGTCTTATAATCGGTATTTAACATAGCGTTTGCTAAAAATCTGGCATTACCAGCTTTTAGTTCGGCCAAGGCTTCATCAGGCGTGTTTATTTCTGTATTAACTGATTGATTTATTAAATACTGGTTTTCTCTTCTTTTTGGAACAATAAAAGAGGTAGTTAAAAGTAAGCAGACAATCGCGATAATTTTTGTTTTCATATTATGTTAGCGTTAAACGGAAACCAAACTTAAAAATTTAAAATAAAAAATATAATAGCCTAATTACTGGAGCTACTTTTATCAATGTTATTTAAAGTGCTGTATAATGGTCATATAAATAGGCATCCCGATGGTAATATTAAAAGGGAAGGTAAGCGCCAGCGCCATTGGTAAAAACAAACCAGGATTTGCCTTTGGAACAGCAATTTTCATAGCTGCCGGCACTGCTATATAGGAGGCACTGGCAGCTAAGATTGCCAAAATAAAACGATTGCCTATATCATGAGTAACGGCTCCGCTTATCACAGCAATTAAACAGCCGTTTATTAAAGGTATCACTATGGCGAACAGTGCAGTAAACCAACCGGCAGCAAAAAGGCTACTTAATTTCTTACCGGAAGTTATACCCATATCCAATAAAAATATTGCCAAAAATCCTTTATATATGTCAGTAGTAAAAGGCTTAATGTCGAGTGCTTGTTTTTCGGTAGCTAAATAACCAATTGCTAAACTGCCTAAAATTAACAATACACTGCCATTTGTAAATGAGTGAAGGATCACATCTTTTATACTATGCTGATGTTCTTCTTTTTCTTTGGTAAAGAAGCGGATGAGCAAAACACCAACTATAATAGCCGGGGCCTCCATCATGGCCATAATGGCAACCATATGCCCACCATATTTTATATGCTGACTCTCCAGAAATACACCTGCTGTAACAAAAGTAACCGCGCTTACAGAACCATAAGCAGCCGCAATAGCGCCAGCATCTTCAATGTTTAGTTTTCGTTTTAAAATAAAAAAAGTGTATATAGGTATCACCACAGCCGTGGCAACGCCAAGCAAAATTGCATACAAAACTTCGTGGGATATTTGGCTTTTTGCGAGTTCTTGACCGCCTTTAAAGCCAATTGAAAATAAAAGGTATAAGGAAATAAATTTAGAGGCATCTGCCGGTATAGCCAAATCACTTTTAATCCATTCAGATTCAATACCTAAAACTAAAATTAATAGAGCGGGGTTGGTCAAATTGTCGAAGAGTAAGTTTGTAGTCATTCAAAAATATTTAAGGTTGATTAATGCCGCAAACCTAATTGAAGTTTAGTATAAATTTTTATTTATACTTTTTATGTTTAGTATAAAATATTTTTATACAAAAACCCTACCCAATGATTTAACTAATAGGTTTAAAACAATAGGTGTTGAACAACTCCAATCCAAAAAGAAAACGGTCTTTTTCAAAAAACAATAATGGAATTTTTGATAAAAAAGTATAATTCAGGTTGATTTTAGTTATCAATTAATCATTAAAATGTTAAAATAATATTAACAAAAAGGCCTAATTTTAAAAGAGATCTATTATAATGTTAATTTAATAAAATCATTGCGTTAACAATTACTCCTAAACAGAAAATTCAGAATTTATACAGATTTGAATAGGTTTCTTTGCAAAAATGCATCTCACAGCGCGGTTATTTAAACGGTTATTTAATGCAAATTCAG